>JAQSWP010000207.1 GCA_029266575.1 Alphaproteobacteria bacterium
GTGACGCCCCATTTCGAGAAATTCGCGTTATCGTTGCGCATGCGGACCACGCGCAGAATGTCGGCCAAATTAGCTTTTTCCTAAGCGGCGGCATTGATTGGAATCAATCTCAGCAGCGCTAAGGCCATCAAACTGCGCAGGAAACGGCGAGCGGTGAGGCGTCATCGTTGCGCCAGCTATCCCGCCATTGCCGGGCATGTGCAGGCGCGAGTTGCCTAACTTGAGGGCCCATTTAGAAGGCGGCAGGGAAGCCGTTTTACCTGCCGAAAGTGGCCCAAAGAAATGCAGCGGCGAAGCCACGCGCTCCCCAACGAACACTGGACAGCGGATTTCTGCCGGCGGTAACTGGTCGCGGGGGCCGCTTTGGCACGACGCAGAATATCAGGGAGGGCATCATGACCGAGAAGCACACCGGCCAATGTTTTTGCGGCGCCGTTACCGTGGAAGTCACCGGCAAGCCGGAAGCCATGGGCTATTGCCATTGCGCCTCCTGCCGCTCCTGGTCGGCAGGGCCGGTCAACGCTTTCACGCTGTGGCAGCCGCAGAACGTGAAGATAACGCCTCCTGCCGCTCCTGGTCGGCAGGGCCGGTCAACGCTTTCACGCTGTGGCAGCCGCAGAACGTGAAGATAACGCGCGGCGACGAATTCCTTGGCCATTTCATGAAGAGCAAGACCAGCGACCGCAAATTCTGCACCAAATGCGGCGGCCATGTGCTGACCGATCATCCCACCTTCGGCCTGGTCGACGTCTATGCCGCCACCATCCCCGGCCTCAAATTCGCGCCGGCGCTGCATGTGAACTACGCCGAAACGGTGCTGCCGATGAAGGACGGTCTGCCCAAGATGAAGGATTTCCCCGCCGAGCTGGGCGGCTCAGGCCAGACCGTGCCGGAGTAAAGGCCGCCGGACCCAACGGACCGTTCAAACTCCCTCATCCCGCGTCTCAGGATGAGGGAAGGGATGGCAGCAGCGGAGGGCTTTACTCCCGCCCGTTGATCAGCCGGTCGCCGGCCACGATGGCGTCGGCATCGATCTCCGGCAGCGTTTTCAGCTTCTCGTAGAGTGGCGTGAAATCGGGCCGCGTGGCGTCGAACAGCTGGTCGAAGCCGTCGATGACGAAATAGCAGCGCTGGAAATCGTCGATCTTGTATTGCGTGCGCATGATGCGCGGCAGATCGAAACCCAGCCGCTTGGGCGTGGTGCTCTCCAGGCTGTAGAGCGTTTCGGCCTTGGACGAAACGATGCCAGCGCCGTAGATCCTGAGCTGGCCCTGCTCACGGATCAGGCCAAACTCGACCGTGTACCAGTAGAGCCGCGCCAGTTGCGACAGCGCCTGCTGCCCGCCGACTCGCAGCGCCTTCAGTCCGCCCTCGCCATAGGCCTGCATGTAATCGGCGAACACCGGATCGGCCAGAAGCGGCACATGGCCGAACGTGTCGTGGAACAGATCGGGCTCTTCGAGATAGTCGAGCTGCTCAGGGCTGCGGATCCACCACGTCACCGGAAAGCGCCGATTGGCCAGGTGCTCGAAGAAGATGCGGTCGGAGCACAAACCGTTGACGGCCACGATCTCGAATCCGGTGCGGGCTTTCAGCTTCTTGCTCAGTTCGGAAAAACGCGGAATGCGCTCGCCAAGATCGAGCTGCTTGAGACCGGCAAGGAAAGCCTCGCAGGCGCGGCCCGGCATCAGCGCCGACTGCCGCCGCCACAGCGTCTGCCAGGTCTGCTGTTCGGCAACGCCATAGAGCTGATACGGCTGCTCCACCACCACGTCGCCCGGATAGGCGCCGGCCGACAGCGGGGCATTGGTGGTGGTGCGGAAGGCTTCCAGGCCGTTCATGCTCATGACAAAACTCCTCAACCGGACAACGCCCATCCTGCCTGCACAATCCCGCAATTTCCCCGCAAAATGTGGCGCATTTGATAGCTCTTACTCATATTTCCTGCATTTTTAAATGGATTTGTGCGCTATTATTGCGTTCATGGAACCGGTCACGCTGGACGATTTCGACCTGCGCCTGCTCGACGCCTTGCAGAGGGACGGGCGGGCTTCGCTGTTTGCGCTGACGGAGAAGATCGGGTTGTCGGCTTCGCAGCTGGGCCGGCGGCTGAAGCGGCTGGAAGAATCGGGATTGATGGAGGGCTATGCGGCGCTGTTGAACGCCGAGGCGGTGGGGTTGGGCTTCGAAGCCTATTGCCTGGTGTCGCTGGAACGGCATTCCAGCGAGGGCACGGATAAATTCCACGACGCCATGCGCAAGCTGCCGCAGATCATGGATTGCGTGGCGGTGACGGGGGAGGCGGATTTCATCCTCCGCATCGTCGCCACCGACCTGAAAGCCTATTCGCAGTTCCTGCTCGACAAGGTTATGCCGCTGCCCGGCATCCGCCAGGTGCGCTCATCCATCGTGCTGCGCCCGATCAAGCGCAGCCACGCTCTGCCGCTAACGCATTTGAAAGCCTGACGGCTATTCGTTCTCGTCCTTGCCGGCAGGCGCCGGGATTGCCGGCGCGATCGACGTGCGGATCGGCAAGGGCGGCGGCGCCGCCAGCGCGCTGGTGGGCGTGGTGATTTCGGGCGCCAGCGGCTTGGGCGGCAGCGGCGTGCGCGGCGGCTCGGGCCGCGACGGCTTTGGCACCACTGCTGCCTTGGCGGCCGGCTTCGCCGTCGATTTGGCCGCCGGTTTCGCCGCTGGTTTCGCCATCGCACCAGGGGCGGGCTTGGGCGCGGGTTTGGCAAAGGAAGCGGCGACCGTCTTGATGGTCGATTTCACGTCGGCCTTGGTGATCGGCTTGGCGGCGATCTTGACCGGCTTCCTGGAGGCAGATTTGGCAGCCGATTTCGCGGGCGCCTTGGTGGCGGCTTTGGCCCTGGCAGGCGCCTTGCGCGCTTTGGCGGCGGGCTTTTTGGCCGCCAGTTTCTTCTTCGCCGGGGCCTTGGTTTTCTTCTTTACGCTCTTGTTTTTACTACTTTTTCCGCCCTTTTTCGCAGCCTTTTTGGCCTTTGCCATGTCGTTCCTCCGGGGCTATCCGATGCGATACCCGAATCACGCGAAGATCCACCACATCATCGTACCGTGACGGATTCTTGGCAATCGATTCGCCGCACGGCGTTCAGGATTTCTGTGGAGGAGTCGGCATTCAATCGAGATCGATGCTGTGCCTGCGGCCATCGTTCTCGATCACCATGAAAAGGCGTGTCTCCGAACCCGCAGGACACCTGAAATCGTCGGCGTCGGAGAAATCCTCCTCAATGCCGTCGTAGTCGATGCGAAAGCGGCGGTTCATATGGACGCAGAACTCGACCCCCTCCTCGTCGCCCACCCATTCCATGTCGTCGTCCGGCGTATAGGCGTAATAGGCGTAATCGTGATCGCGATTGAGCGCGATCCGCACGCAGGCGTTGGGCGCGATTTGCTTCCAGCCAACCACCTGCAAGGTGCCCTTGTTCTCTTCGGCGTAGGCGACGTCGATGGTCGTGGTGACGCGGTTGCACAGCGTCAGCTGCGCCTGCGCGGTTCCGCCGATCAGCGTCAACAGCACCGCCAGCAGGGCCGTGCGCATGCTCATTCGGCGCACGCGTTGGGATGCAGCACCTTCTCGCAGCAGGCGCGCCGCTCCGGGGCTGCCGCCAGGGTGCGGCATTGCGTCATTTCCTTCAGGACGAATTTGTTGAGCGCGTTGGCCGGTCCGTCGCCGCGCGGGAGCGGCGGCATGGGGCGGGCGGCGGTGCGCGCCGGCGCCGCCGTGGTGGCAGGTGTCGTGGTGGCGGGTGTCGGGGCCGCGGGCGCCGTTTGCGCCAAGCCGATACTGGACCAGAGCGCCCCGACCAGCGCCGTCGTCAGGAAAACCTTGCCCATTGTCCCCCCGGGGATTTTTGCCGATTGTCCCCTTGATCGCAGGTCAATCTCAAGCTTTCTCAAGCGGTGACCCGGTTATAATCGTCCCATGAATGACTACCGGAAGCTGAAAACCCTGCTGGAGGCGGCCAGAGACATCATGGTCTTCACCGGGGCGGGCATCTCGACCGAATCGGGCATTCCCGATTTCCGCTCGCCGGGCGGCATCTGGAGCAAGTACCGGCCGATCGATTTCTCCGAATTCATGACCTCGGAGGAGGCGCGGCGGGAGAGCTGGCGGCGCAAATTCGCCACCGACACGGTGATGCTGCAGGCCGAGCCCAATGCCGGGCACCGCGCCGTGGCGCGGCTGGTCGAGCTGGGCAAGTGTTCGGCGGTCGTGACGCAGAACGTCGATGGCCTGCACGCCAAGGCCGGCGTGCCGCAGGCCAGGATCGTCGAGCTGCATGGCAATGCCACCTACGCCACCTGCCTCGACTGCGGCCAGCGCCACGAGCTTGCCGCCATCCGCGAAAAATTCCAGCGCGGCGAGGAGCTGCCCGACTGCGTCCAATGCGGCGGCATCGTCAAGACCGCCACCATCTCCTTTGGCCAGGCCATGCCGGTGGTGGCGATGGCGCGGGCGCAGGAAGCGGCCGAGCGCTGCGATCTATGCCTGGTGATGGGCTCTTCCCTGGTGGTCTATCCGGCGGCGGCGATCCCGCTGCTGGCCAAGCGCCGCGGCGCGCAACTCGCCATCGTCAACCGCGAGGCGACGCCGCAGGACGACGAGGCCGATCTGGTGATCCATGGCGAGATCGGCCCGACCCTGGCGGCGGCGGTTGGCGTGAACTGAGTCGCTTTCTGCTTCCCACAAGTCCGTCATCCCCACGAAAGCGGGGAGCTTTTTCAGAACAAGACTCCGCCATCGACGCGAGGTTCCCGAGATACCCGCTTTCGCGGGATGACAGTGGGGGGCGGCAATGCCGGTGTTGAGAGGGCGGAGATGACGATGTTGGGAAAGAGGAGATAGGATCGCCCATGCCCGACTTCATCCTCACCCTGCTCATCATCCTCGCCGCCATCGGCAGCGGCCTGATCGCCGGCGCCTTCTTCGCCTTTTCCACCTTCGTGATGAAGGCGCTGGGCGAAACCTCGGGCAGCGGCGGCGTCGAAGCCATGCAGCGCATCAACCGGGTCATCCTGCGCAGCGCGTTCCTGCCGGTCTTCACCGGCACGGCGGTGATCTCAGCCATCCTTGCGATATGGGGCATCGTCTTTCTTGATTTCGCGCGCGCCATCGTGCTGTCGGCCGGCGCGCTGCTCTATGTCGTCGGCACTTTCGTGCTCACCATCCGCCACAACGTGCCGCTCAACAATGCGCTGGACGGCGTGCAGTCGGAGCGGGCGGGCGATGTGTGGCAGCACTATCTGCTGCGCTGGACGCAATGGAACCACGCTCGCACCTTGGCGTCGCTGCTGGCCATGGTGTGCTTCATGCTGGCGCTGTGAATTGTCATGTCGAGCGGAGCGAGACATCTCTTTTCGTGTCCGCCACGACATGTCGCTGGTTATGGCAAAAGATTCCTCGCTGCGCTCGGAATGACAAACAGAAGTGGATATCTCTGCGCTCGCCACCTTAGTCAGCTGACTCTATGATCCGCGCGCATCCAGAGGAGCGTCATGCGCGAGATCGTGCTCGATACCGAAACCACCGGCCTCGATCCCGCGTCCGGCCATCGCATCGTCGAGATCGGCGCGGTGGAGATGATCAATTTGGTGCCGACCACCAACCGCTTCCAGAAATACGTCAATCCCGAGCGCGACATGCCGGACGAGGCGCGCGCGGTGCACGGCTTGAGCAGCGAATTCCTCTCGAGCCATCCGACTTTCGCCGAAGTGGCGTCGGAGCTTTTGGAGTTCATCGGCGATGCGCCGCTGGTGATCCATAACGCGGCGTTCGATCTGGGCTTCCTCAATGCCGAGCTGGCGCGGCTGGGGTTTCCCAAGCTGGAAAACAAATTCGTCGATACGGTGAGCATCGCCCGCCGCCGCTACCCCGGCGCGCCGGCCTCGCTCGATGCGCTGTGCAAGCGCTTCGAGATCGACAATTCGGCGCGCAATTTCCATGGCGCCCTGCTCGACGCCCAGCTGCTGGCGGAAGTCTATATCGAGCTGTCCGGCGGCAAGCAGGCCGATCTCGGACTGGCAGGTTCGGTATCCCTCGAAGGCCAGGAGATGGCCCCACCCACCGGCCCGCTGCGCCCCGCCCGTCCGCATGCCGCAACGGCAGCCGAGCTCGCCGCCCATGCCGCGTTCCTGGAGAAGATCAAGGATCCGCTGTGGCAGAAGCTGGCGAGCGAAGAAGCGGCGGCCTGAGCGTTTTCAAGGCCCGCAACCCAATCCCCTCATCCTGAGGA
>JAQSWP010000023.1 GCA_029266575.1 Alphaproteobacteria bacterium
TTGCATTGGATGGCGCGCCTGCGGTGCTGGCGCCGCTGGTTCCCTATCAGCTCGAGACGGCGGTGGGCGATCGCGTCATGCGGGCCGGGCCGGCGCACTTGTTCGGACGCGAGTGCAACAATCCGGCGGGCAGGGAGGCGCTCGACGCCCTGGTGATCCGTTTGGCGGAAGCCGCCGGCCACGAGCGCCCGATCACCCTGCACGTGACCAGCAGCAGGATTCCCAACGCCTTTGCCATTCCGGGCGGACACGTCGTGCTGTTCTTTGGCGCGGTCGACGGCGCGTCGGGCCCGGAAGAGGTTGCCGCGGTGGTGGCGCATGAAATCGGCCACGTCATGGCGCGCCATTCCGTCCGTTCGTTGATTCGCGAGCTCGGATTCAAAACAGCGCTTACCTTGCTGACCGGCGGCGCTTCCGGCGACATCGGTGGATCGATGGCCGAATACGGCAGTAAACTGGTTTCGCTTTCCTACAGTCGCGGCGCGGAAGAGGAGGCTGATCGTCTGGGGATTGCCATGCTGAAGAAAGCCGGTTTGCGCGCCGACGGTTTGAGCAAGTTCTTTGAACGTGCGGAAAAGTTCGACCGCTCAGGCGGCAGTGCCACCAGCTGGCTTTCGACCCATCCGGCCAACGAACAGCGCATTGCTGCCAATCGCCAATCGTCCGATGGCGAATCGCCCTTCACCGAGGCGCAGTGGAGAGCAGTGAAGGAACTCTGCAGACCCTCCCAGCCGCCGCGCCAATAATCATGTTGCGGTGCGCTTTGAGCGCTCCGTTACCGAATTTATCACGGTTTGTCATAATGTTTTTATTCAAAGGGTTAGTAGAAGATTGCCGTTAGTTTGCGCAATTAAATTACTTTTATGTAGATTGTAAACAAACAAATTTCCATTGTGCGTTGCAAACGTCGGGATCGCTGTTAAGGTTCGCGGCGTTTCGTTGCTAGGACAGCGGCGGCCATTTCGGCCGGGGTCTCGAGGGAGTCATTCGATGAAAGACACGGCAGACGTGTTTCAGCTGACCGCCGGTCAGCCGAAGAAGGATTTGTACGAGATCGGCGAGATTCCGCCGCTGGGACATGTGCCGTCGAAAATGTACGCCTGGACCATCCGGCGCGAACGCCATGGCGAGCCCGAGAAGTCGATGCAGGTCGAGGTGGTGCCGACCTGGGAACTCGATTCGCACGACGTGCTGGTGCTGGTGATGGCAGCCGGCGTCAACTACAACGGCGTCTGGGCCGGTCTCGGCACGCCGATCTCGCCCTTCGACGTGCACAAGGCGCCATTGCACATCGCTGGCTCCGATGCCTCGGGCATCGTCTGGGCGGTCGGTTCCAAGGTTAAGCGCTGGAAGGTCGGCGACGAAGTCGTCATCCATTGCAATCAGGACGATGGCGACGACGAGGAATGCAACGGCGGCGACCCGATGTTTTCGCCCACCCAGCGCATCTGGGGCTACGAGACGCCGGACGGCTCCTTCGCGCAGTTCTGCCGCGTGCAGGATCGCCAGCTCATGGAACGGCCCAAGCACCTGACCTGGGAAGAGGCGGCCTGCTACACGCTGACGCTCGCCACCACTTATCGCATGTTCTTCGGCCATCGCCCGCATATCCTACGGCCGGGTCACAACGTGCTGGTATGGGGCGCCTCGGGTGGCCTGGGCTCCTTCGCCATCCAGCTTTGCGCCGTCTCGGGCGCCAACGCGATCGGCGTCATCTCCGACGAGAGCAAGCGCGAATTCGTCATGTCGCTGGGCGCCAAGGGCGTGGTCAACCGCAACGACTTCAAGTGCTGGGGCCAGATGCCCAAGGTCAACACGCCCGAATACGACAACTGGACCAAGGAAGCGCGCAAGTTCGGCAAGGCGATCTGGGACATCACCGGCAAGGGCAACGACGTCGACATGGTGTTCGAGCATCCGGGCGAAGCGACGTTTCCGGTGTCGTGCCTGGTGGTCAAGCGCGGCGGCATGGTGGTGTTCTGCGCCGGCACCACCGGCTACAATCTGACCTTCGACGCCCGCTACGTGTGGATGCGCCAGAAGCGCATCCAGGGCTCGCATTTCGCCAATTATCTGCAGGCCAGCCAGGCCAACCGGCTGATGCTGGAGCGGCGGCTGGATCCGTGCATGTCGGAAGTGTTCTCGTGGGAGGATATCCCGAAGGCACATACCAAGATGCTTAAGAACCAGCACAAGCCCGGCAACATGGCCGTGTTGGTGCAGGCCAAGCGGCCCGGCATGCGCACGCTTGAGGATGTGCTGGAGGGATAAGTCCAGCCGTCCCGCGTTCGTCTATCGTAGAGTTTTTCGGAGGTATCATGTCGGCATCCGTGCAGCGGGCGAACGCGTCCGCTTCCTCTTCCGTGCTTGTCGATCGTCTGGTTCCGCTGTGCACGGAAGCCGCCAACGCGGCGGATGTTTACGCTCAAGCGGCGCGCAACGCCGTTCGCGGCACCATCTCGCCACGCGGCAAGATCGATGCCGCCTTGCTGAACGAGCACCAGTTTCCCGTCCATGGATATGCCTGGATCGCCACTTATGTTTCCGGCTTGCGCCAGATGCTCGCCTGGTCCGACCGCCTGACTCAGGCCGGCCATTTCGGCGAGCTCGAACAGCTGATTCTGCAGGCAGCGTTCGGCGAGTACCTCAATCAACTCGCCGGCGGTATCGCCATCAGCCAGGTGGAAATCGTGCGCCCTGCCGATCTAGGCATCGGCGAAAGCGATATTGCCGCGCTGCAGGCCTCTTCAGCCGTGAAGACGCTGATGCGCGCCGGCAATACGGATGCGGTCCGCGCGCGCATCGCCGAGCTGATTGCCGATGGTCTCGACACGGGCAGCTTTGGCGCGCTGGGCCTGGAGGACGAAGCGCTCGATATGGTGCGCGACCAGTTCCGCCGCTTCGTCGAGGACGAGGTCGTGCCGCATGCCCATGAATGGCATCTCAAGGATGAGCTCATTCCCATCGCCATCGTCGAGAAGATGGCGGAGATGGGCGTGTTTGGCCTCACCGTGCCGGAGGAATGGGGCGGGCTCGGCATGGGCAAGCTCGCCATGTGCGTCGTCACCGAGGAGCTGTCGCGCGGCTATATCGGCGTCGGCTCGCTGGGCACGCGCTCGGAAATCGCCGGCGAACTCATTCGCCTTAACGGGACGACGGGGCAGAAGGAAAAATTCCTGGCCAAGATCGCCACCGGCAAGATCTTGCCGACCGCGGTCTTCACCGAACCCAACACCGGCTCCGACCTCGCCTCGCTGCGCACCCGCGCCATCAAGGATGGCGACGTCTACAAGATCCAAGGCAACAAGACCTGGATCACCCATGCTGCGCGTACCGACATGATGACCTTGCTGGCGCGCACCAACCCCGACAAGCCGGGCTATCAGGGCCTCTCGATGCTGCTGGCCGAGAAGCCGCGCGGCACGGAAGCCGATCCATTCCCCGCCAAGGGCATGAGCGGCGGCGAGATCAAGGTGCTGGGCTATCGCGGCATGAAGGAATACGAGCTGGGCTTCGACGGTTTCGAAGTTCCGGCCGAGAACGTCCTGGGCGGCGAGGAAGGCAAGGGCTTCAAGCAGCTCATGGCTACCTTCGAATCCGCCCGCATCCAGACCGCCGCCCGCGCCGTCGGCGTGGCGCAATGCGCCATGGAGCTGGGCCTGCGCTACGCCAAGGAGCGGGTGCAGTTCGGCAAGCCCATCTATGCCTTCCCGCGCGTCTCTGGAAAGATCGCCTGGATGGCGGTGGAGATCATGGTCGCCCGCCAGCTCACCTATTTCTCGGCCCGCGAGAAGGACAGCGAGCGCCGCTGCGACATCGAAGCCGGCATGGCCAAGCTCTTGGCCGCCCGGGTCGCCTGGTCGAACGCCGACAACGCGCTGCAAATCCACGGCGGCAACGGCTATGCGCAGGAATACCAGATCAGCCGCGTGCTCTGCGACGCGCGCATCCTCAATATCTTCGAGGGCGCGGCGGAAATCCAGGCGCAGGTGATTGCGCGTGGGTTGATCGAGGGGCGGAACTGACGCAGATGAATGGCGCTTGCTGAGGAAACCCGCTATTCTCGTTTGACTTTGGGGAGGCGGGGATGACGGAAACTGCGC
This sequence comes from Alphaproteobacteria bacterium, assembly GCA_029266575.1. GTDB lineage: Bacteria > Pseudomonadota > Alphaproteobacteria > Reyranellales > JAQSWP01 > JAQSWP01. The sequence continues at coordinate 4,104 of JAQSWP010000023.1, forward strand.
CGGCTGCGACGGCCGATGATGGCCCTAAAGGCATTGGCGGCTGGCTGGTTCTGCCGGCTATCGGCCTGGTCGTCACGCCGTTCTGGATTCTGATCACTTTCGTAAGAGATCTGTTGCCGGTATTCGATGGTGAAACATGGGCGATGCTTACGACGCCCGGCTCCGCCGTTTATCATCCGGCGCTGGCGCCGCTTCTGGTATTCGAAGTCGTTGGCAATATTTTCCTCATCGCTTTTACGTGCTACGTGATCTACCTGTTCTTCACCAGATCGCGAAAGCTGCCGGCGTTCATCATCGCCTGGCTGCTGATTTCCGGCGCGATCGTGGCGATCGATACGTTCTGGGGCCTGCTGGTTCCCATCGTGGCCGCCGACGCAGACGCTTCCTACTATAAAGACGTGATTCGAGCCGTCATCGCCATCGCGATCTGGGTTCCTTACTTCGGCATGTCCAAGCGCGTGAAAAACACCTTCGTCGAATAGCTCACCGCCGCGCGGAATTGCGTCGCGCCAGCCACAACGCCACCGCCCAGCACATCAGCGCCCAGGCGCTGCCGACGCACCAGCCGGCCAGCACATCGCTGGGCCAGTGCACCCCGAGATAGACCCGGCTCAATCCGATCAGCACGGTCAATGTCACGGCGACACCGATCAGGTAGAATTTCAGGCGCCGATGCTCCTGCGCGCGCGCGAGCAGCGCGGCGAGCGTGAGATAGACGACGGCCGCCGACATGGCATGACCGCTGGGGAAGCTCAGCGTGTTGACCGCATCAATATGCGGCACCAGATCGGGTCGGGCGCGGCCGAAACCGGTTTTCAGCAGCGACGAGATCAGCACGCCGCCCATAACCGAAACGCCAACCAGCACCGCAGCACCTGCCTTGCGCAACAGCAGCAGCCAGGCGAGAGCCGCCACGATGATCAGTCCCAGCACGGCGAAGCTGCCCAGCGCGGTGATCTCCAGCGCCGCTTCTTCCAGCCAGGGCGGCCCCAGCGGATTCCTGATGTCGGCCGGATTGCGGAAGGCGAGGAAGATCATCCGGTCGATCTGGTCGATCTCGCCTTCGACCACTTCGTCGGCGATCTCGATGAACAGCCACAGCGAGGCTGCGATCAGCAGCAGAATGCCGAGCAGCGCCATCTCGCGCCGCGCCAACGCCAGGGCGCTGGCGGCAAAGGCGCGGCCCTGGTCGATATAGCGTCTGGCCCGTGTGGCGCGCATGACTGCCTGTCGATGCTCCTGCTAGAGTGCCGCGCCATTTTCAGGAGCGTTCGTGGCCGTCATCTTCGATTGCGATGGGGTGCTTGTCGATACCGAGCTGCTGGCCAATCGCTGTTTCGCCGCCGCACTCAATCGTGCCGGATTGCCCTGGTCGGTCGAGGAAACCATGCGCTGGCTGGTCGGCCGCTCGATGGGTGCTTGCGTTGACATCATCGAAAGCGAGACCGGCAAAAAGCTGCCGGCCAATTTCCTCGCCGATCTGCAGGCGGAAACCTTCGCCTCTTTCCGCGCCACGCCGGTGCAGCCGGTCGCCGGCATTTTCGGCGTGTTGGACTGGCTCGATGGGCAATCCATTCCCTATTGCGTCGCCTCCTCGGGCGAGATCGAAAAGATGCGGCTGACCCTGGGTCTCACCGGCCTGCTGCCGCGCTTCGAGGGCCGCATGTTCAGCGCCAGCATGGTCGAGCGCGGCAAGCCTTTCCCCGACCTGTTCCTGCATGCCGCACGCGGCATTGGTGTCGAGCCGGAGGCGTGCATCGTGATCGAAGACGCCGTTCCCGGCGTCGAAGCCGGCATTGCCGCCGGCATGCGGGTGCTGGCCTATGCTGGTGCTGCCCATGCCGATCGCGCCGGGCTGGTGGCCGCCGGCGGTTCACTGTTCGACTCTATGGACGATCTGCCGCGGCTGCTATCCAATCGGGGCTCGTAAGCGGCCGGTTACGGTCCTAATATCGCGCAGGAGATACGAGATGATCACCGTTCTTTACATTCTGCTGGGTATCGGTCTGATCGGCACCTTGGTGTCGCTGTTCTCCGGCCTGATCACCATGGGCCGCGGCGGCGAGTTCAATCAGCGCTACGGCAACAAGCTGATGCGTGCGCGCGTCTATTTCCAGGGCTTCACCGTCATCGTCTTCGTGCTGCTGCTGCTGGCAATGCGCGGCTGATATTTCGGCCATGGTCAAGCTCACGCGCATCTACACCCGCGGCGGCGACAAGGGGCAGACCTCGCTGGGCGACGGCAGCCGCGTGGCCAAGCACGATCCGCGCGTTGCCGCCTATGGCGACGTCGACGAAGCCAATGCCTGCATCGGCCTGGCGCGCGTGCATGCCGAAGGCGATACCGATGTGATGCTGAGCCGCATCCAGAACGACATGTTCGATCTCGGCGCCGATCTGTGCACGCCCTACACAGACAAGGAACTGGGCTACGAGCCGCTGCGCATCGTGGCGGCGCAAGTCGCGCGGCTGGAGCGCGAGATCGACGCCATGAACGCTGAACTCAAGCCGCTCAATTCCTTCATCCTGCCGGCCGGCTCGGCGCTGGCCGCGCATCTGCATCTGGCGCGCACCGTGACGCGGCGGGCGGAACGGCTGATGACGGCGCTGGCCGAGCGCGAGCGGGTCAATCCCGAGGCGGTCAAATACATCAACCGCTTGTCCGACCATCTGTTCGTGCTGGCGCGCTTTGTCGGGGCTAAGGGCGCGGACGACGTGTTGTGGGTGCCGGGCGGCAACAGGCCCGTGTAAGGGCTTGGTTCGTAAGGCGAAATTCGACCGTCAGGGCCTATTTCGCAACCGCAGCGATGGCTTGACTTGCCTCTGGCCTCCCCCTAAAGAACAACGTTCATTTGCCAAGGGAACGCTTCAATGAAAGTGCTGGTCGCCGTCAAACGCGTGATCGACTACAACGTCAAGATCCGCGTCAAAGCCGACAAAACCGGCGTCGAGACGGCCAACGTCAAGATGTCGATGAACCCGTTCGACGAAATCGCCGTCGAAGAGGCGATCCGCATGAAGGAAGCCGGCAAGGCGACCGAGGTCATCGCGTTCTCTGCCGGCCCGACCCAGTGCCAGGAAACCATCCGCACCGCGCTCGCCATGGGCGCCGATCGTGGCGTGCATGTCGTGACCGACGGCGAGCTGCAGCCGCTGGCCGTCGCCAAGCTCTTGAAGGCCGTTGCCGACAAGGAACAGCCGGGCCTCATCATCGTCGGCAAGCAGGCCATCGACGACGACAGCAACCAGACCGGCCAGATGGTCGCGGCCCTGCTGGGCTGGTCGCAGGGCACCTTCGCCAACAAGATCGACGTCGCCGACGGCTCGGTGACGGTAAAGCGCGAGGTCGATGGCGGGCTGGAGAATGTCAAGCTGAAGCTGCCGGCGGTGATCACCACCGATCTGCGCCTCAACGAGCCGCGCTACGCCTCGCTGCCCAACATCATGAAGGCCAAGAAGAAGCCAATCGACCAGCACAAGCCGGAAGATCTCGGCGTCGATGTCGCGCCGCGCCTGAAGACCTTGAAAGTGGAAGAGCCGGCCGGCCGCAAGGCCGGCATCAAGGTGAAGACGGTGGCCGAGCTGGTCGAGAAGCTGCGCAATGAAGCGGGAGTGATCTGAAGATGAGCATCCTTGTAGTCGCCGATCACGACAACGCGGCGCTGAAAGCGGCGACGCTCAACACCATCGCCGCCGCTACCAAGCTGGGCGGCGACGTGCATGTGCTGGTGGCCGGCGCCGGCAATGACGGCGCCGCCAATGCCGCCGCCAAGGTGGCGGGCGTGGCCAAGGTGCTGAAGGTCGACGATGCGGCCTATGCCAACCAGCTGGCCGAAAACATGGCGCCGCTGATCGTCAAGCTGGCGGCCAATTACAGCCATGTGCTGGCCCCGGCCAATTCCTTCGGCAAGAACATCCTGCCCCGCGTCGCCGCTTTGCTCGACGTGGCGCAGATTTCCGACATCGTCGCCATCGTCTCGCCCGACACGTTCATCAGGCCGATCTATGCCGGCAACGCCATGGCAACGGTGCAGTCGGCCGACAAGGTGAAGGTCATCACCGTGCGTGGCACCACTTTCAAGGCGGCCGAGGCCACTGGCGGTTCGGCCAGCGTCGAGAGCACCGGCGGCGAAGCCGGTGCCGGACTGTCGGAATATGTCGGCTCGGAGCTGTCGAAGTCGGAGCGGCCGGAACTGACCTCGGCCAAGATCGTGGTCTCCGGCGGCCGCGGCCTGCAGAGCAAGGAGAATTTCAAGATTCTCGAAAGCCTGGCCGACAAGCTCGGCGCCGGGCTGGGCGCTTCGCGCGCCGCCGTCGATGCCGGTTTCGTGCCCAACGACTATCAGGTCGGCCAGACCGGCAAGGTGGTGGCGCCGGACCTCTATATCGCGGTCGGCCTCTCGGGCGCCATCCAGCATCTGGCCGGCATGAAGGACAGCAAGGTGATCGTCGCCATCAACAAAGACGAAGAGGCGCCGATCTTCCAGATCGCCGATTACGGCCTGGTCGGGGATCTGTTCCAGATCCTCCCCGAACTGGAAGCCGAACTGGCCAAGCGCTGAAATAGTATGGCGGGGGCTTTTGCCCCCGCTTTTTGTTTGCGTCACCGACGCTTGAAGGAAACGAGAACATGGCGATCCACAATATCGGCGTGATCGGTGCCGGCCAAATGGGCACGGGCATCGCCCATGTCTGCGCCGTCGCGGGCTACGACGTGCAAATGGTCGATATCGATCAGGACCGGGTGCAGAAGGGCCTGGCCGTGATCGACGGCAACATGGATCGCCTGGTCGGCCGCGGCAGGCTGCGCCCGGAGGAGAAGGGGCTGGCGATGTCGCGCATCCACCCGGCCACCGAATATGGCGTGTTCGGCAATTGCGATCTGGTGATCGAGGCGGCGACCGAGAACGAGGCGCTCAAGCGCGAGATCTTCAAGAAGCTGTGCCCGTCGCTCAATGCCAAGACGCTGCTCGCCACCAACACTTCTTCGATCTCCATTACCCGACTAGCCTCGGTCACCGACCGTCCCGGCAAGTTCATGGGCATGCATTTCATGAACCCGGTGCCGATGATGCAGCTGGTCGAGCTGATCCGCGGCATCGCCACCGAGGACGACACGTTCCAGACCGTGCGCGATCTCACCATCAAGCTCGGCAAGACGCCGGCCAATGCCGAGGATTTCCCCGCCTTCATCGTCAACCGCATCCTGCTGCCGATGATCAACGAGGCGGTCTACGCGCTCTACGAAGGCGTCGGCTCGGTCGAATCGATCGACACGGCGATGAAGCTCGGCGCCAACCATCCGATGGGGCCGCTGGAGCTGGCCGATTTCATCGGCCTGGATACCTGCCTGTCAGTGATGCAGGTGCTCTACGAGGGCCTGGCCGATTCCAAGTACCGGCCCTGTCCGCTGCTGGTGAAATACGTCGAGGCCGGCTGGCTTGGCCGCAAGGTCAATCGCGGCTTCTACGACTATTCCGGCCCCAAGCCGGTGCCGACGCGCTAAGCCTCGCCGCCCGCCAGTAACGCGCGGGCCTTCTCCACCACCACGGCAAGACTGCCGCGCCCATGGCGCTGGCCCAGTTGTGCGGCCAGCGCCTGCGCCTTGCGCGCCTTCTCGCGATCGTCGACGAATTTGCGCAGGGCGGGAGCCGCATCGGCATTGGTCTTGACGCTGCGGCTGGCGATCTCGCCCACGCCCAAGGTTTCGATGCCTTGCGCGGTCACCGTCTGATCGGTGACATGCGGCCACAGCATTTGCGGCCGGCCGATGCCTAGTGCGGCCAGGCTGGTGGCGATGCCGCCGTGATGGATCACCACCGAGGCTTCGGCCACGGCCTGCTCCAGTTTTGGCGCCGCGCTGAGAACCGTGATGCCGCGTTCGGCGAGGAACTGGCGAAGGGCAGGCGTGATGCGCTTGATGTAGACCGAACCCGGCAGGCGCGAATTCACCAGCCCCTCCAGCACCAGGCGCAACTGGCGGAAATCGGCGGAGAGATAGGCGTAGAAGCGCGGCTCCGCCGGCATCGCTAATGGCCGGTAGGTTTCCAGCGGACCGGCGGCTTTCTCCCCGCGCAGCCGGTCATAGGGATCGAGCTCGGGATAGGACGTTACTACTTGAGTTGAGCCGCCCAGGAACGAAGGCAGCGTGGAAATCTGCGGCCGGTGGCGCGCCGCCTGCACGCGTCGGCAGATTTCCAGCATCGCCTCCTGTGAAGCGGCGGGCGAGCGTGTGTAATCGAAGATCGGGAATTGCGGCAGCTCCGCCGGCGGCAGGATATAGCCGTGCCCCATGGCCAGGAGCTTGTAGCGGCCATGCGCCGCCAGCGACATCACCGGGGCGTATTCGGCCACGATCAGATCGGGCTGGATGGTCTGGAACAGAATGTCCCATGCCAGCATCAGCCGCATCAATTCGATCTCGTTATTGAAATTCGATGCCGACAGCAGATCGGCAAAGCTGCCCGGCATGAAAAGCGGCGTAATGGGATCGAGCTGGCCGATGGCGACAGGCGATTGCAGGACCGGATAGCGCACCTGCGCCAGACGGCCGGCAGTAGTGATGAGATCGCGCACGCAAAAGATCGGCTCGTGCCCTTCGGCGGCCAGCGCATCGGCTACCAGCAGCAGCCGGTCGATATAGCCCGTGCCCAGCCCATTGTCCCAGCCGAACAGGATGCGCGCCATCAGCTGCCGGCCTTCAGATAGTAACGCAGCAAGGCCAGCGCTTCCGGCGCATCCCATTCCGCCGGGCCTTCCAGCCGGCCCACTTCCTTGCCGTCGCGGCCGATGACGATCGAAGTCGGCAGCACGCCGATGCCGAAACGGCCGAAGGTGACGTTCTTTTCGTCGAACAGGATCGGCAAGTTGATCAGTTTCTGCGCCTGGTAGAACGGCTCGACCCGCGGCTTGGTCGGCCCGTCGAGCGACAGCGGCAGCACCACCAGCCCTTCGCCGCCCAGCGCGGCCTGCAGCCGGTCGAGGCTCGGCATCTCGCGCACGCAGGGCGCGCACCAGGTGGCCCAGAAATTGACCAGCAGCACTTTGCCCTTGTAGCGGCCGAGATCGAGTTCCTCGCCCTTGAGGTCGACGAACCGCGTCGCCGGCGGGTCCTTGGCCGGCATGGCCGGCTTGAAACTCGCCACCGTTCCGGCGACAGGCGGGGCGGTTTGCGCGCTTGATTGCGGCGCGGATATCGCCACAATCGCCGCCAAAGCGACGCCGACCAGCAGGGTTTTGCCGGAAAGCGCGCGCAGTTTCAGTCGCGGCAGAACGGTCCAGAGATAGTCAGCAGACATGGCAACAAGGAAGCATAAAGCCGCTGGAGGCGCCAGCGGCGGCGCCAAGCGCGCGAAACCCGGCAAGGCGGCCAATGCCTTGTGGGGCGGACGCTATGCGCAAGGCCCGGCCGCCATCATGGAGGCGATCAACGCTTCCATCGGTTTCGACCGCAAGCTCTATCGCCAGGACATCGCCGCCTCCAAGGCGCATTGCGCCATGCTGGTGCAGCAGAAGATCATCGCCGCCAAGGATGGCGCCGCCATCGCCAAGGGGCTGGATGTGATCCTGGCCGAGATCGACGGCGGGCGGTTCGAGTTCTCCACCGCGCTCGAGGACATTCATATGAATGTCGAGGCGCGGCTGGCCGAGCGGATCGGCGAGGCGGCCGGCCGGCTGCACACCGCCCGCTCGCGCAACGATCAGGTGGCGACCGATTTCCGTCTCTGGGTGCGCGATGCGCTCGATCGCAGCGAGGTCCAACTGCAGGCGCTGCAGGCGGCGCTGATCGCGCGCGCCGAGGAATATGCCGACACGGTGATGCCGGGCTTCACCCATCTGCAGACGGCCCAACCGGTGACTTTCGGCCATCATCTGCTGGCCTATGTCGAGATGTTCGGCCGCGACCGTTCGCGGTTAGCCGATTGCCGCCAGCGCATGAACGAGAACCCGCTGGGCGCGGCGGCACTTGCCGGCACGCCCTACGCCATCGACCGGCACATGACAGCGAAGGCGCTTGCCTTCGACCGGCCGATGGAGAATTCACTCGACGCCGTGTCCGACCGCGACTTCGCGCTGGAGTTCATGAGTGCGGCGGCGATCTGCGGCGTGCATCTGTCGCGGCTGGCGGAAGAGATCGTGCTGTGGTGCAGCGCGCCGTTCCGTTTCGTGGCGCTGTCGGATGCTTTCACCACCGGCTCGTCGATCATGCCGCAGAAACGCAACCCCGACGCCGCCGAGCTGGTGCGCGCCAAGAGCGGGCGGCTGTTCGGCACCTTAATGTCGCTGCTCACCGTCATGAAGGGCCTGCCGCTGACCTATTCCAAGGACATGCAGGAAGACAAGGAGCCGACCTTCGAAGCCGCCGAGACGCTGGAATTGGCGCTGGCGGCGATGACCGGCATGGTGCTCGACCTGACCGCCGACGCCAAACGCATGCGTGAGGTGGCGGGTGCCGATTATTCCACCGCCACCGATCTTGCCGACTGGCTGGTGCGCGAACTGGGATTGCCGTTCCGCAAGGCCCATCACGTCACCGGCAAGCTGGTGTCGCTGGCTGCCGAGCGCAAGGTGCCGCTGACCGATCTGCCGCTGGCGCAGATGCAGCAGGTCGAGCCCGGCATCACCAAGGCGGTTTTCAAGGCGTTGACCGTGGAGGCGTCGGTCAATGCGCGGCGGTCTTATGGCGGCACGGCGCCGGCCAATGTGCGCTCAGCGGTCGGCCGCGCGCGCAAGCGCTTCCTGCGAGGATAGTTATGGACGATAAGGAAAAAATCGACGTCGGACGGCGCGCCGCGCTGCTGACGATTGCCGGCGTGGCGCTGGCTGCGCTGCTCGCCGCCTGCGGCAAGAAGGGCGATCTCGATCCGCCGCCGGAAGCCAAGGATCGCAAGGAACGCAGCTACCCGAAGCCGCAATGAACGCCACCGTCTATCGCAACGGCCGGCTGCATATGGAAGCCGTGCCGCTGGAACGCCTTGCCGCCGAAGTCGGCACGCCGGTCTATTGTTATTCGCTGGCCGCTCTGCAACAGAACTATCGCGACTTCGTTAGCGCGGCCGACGGGCTGAACGCCGCGGTCTGCTATGCGGTGAAGGCCAACTCCAATGTCGCCATTATCGCCGCGCTGAACCGGCTGGGCGCCGGCGCCGATGTCGTTTCGATCGGCGAGATGCGCCGCGCACTGGCTGCAGGCGTGCCGGCGGGCAAGATCGTGTTCTCCGGCGTCGGCAAGAAGAAGGCCGAGATGGCCGAGGCGCTGCAGGCCGGCATCATGCAGATCAATGTCGAGAGCGAGGCCGAATTGCGCCTGCTTTCCGACGTCGCGGTTGCCGCCGGCAAGACGGCGACCTTGGCCGTGCGCATCAATCCCGATGTCGATGCCGGCACCCATGCCAAGATCACCACCGGCAAGAAGGAAAACAAGTTCGGCGTCGACTACGATCACGCTCGCCGCGTCTATGCTGTCGCCAAACAGCTGCCAGGACTGAACCCGGTCGGTGTCGCCGTCCATATCGGCTCGCAGATCACCGACGTGAAACCCTATCGCGCCGCCTACGAGCTTGTTGCCGAGCTGGTGCGCAATCTGCGCCGCGACGGCATTGCCATCGACCGCATCGATCTGGGTGGCGGCCTGGGCATCGTGTACGGCCAGGAGAACGCGCCTTCGCTCACCGAGTACATGAAAATCGTGCGCGAAACCGTCGGCGATCTGGGCTGCCACCTGACGTTCGAGCCGGGGCGCTGGATGGTCGGCAATATCGGCGTGCTGCTCGCCGAGGTGATCTACGTCAAGCCGGGCCAGGCGCGCAATTTCGTAGTCGTCGACGCCGCCATGAACGATCTGATCAGGCCTACGTTGTATGAGGCATATCACGGCATAAAGCCCGTAATTTTGCCCGAATCTGGCGCAGAATCGGTCTTGAGCGACGTGGTCGGTCCGATCTGCGAGTCGGGCGATTACCTTGCCAAGGGACGGGAATTGCCGCCGCTCGCGTCGGGCGATCTGATCGTGTTAGAGTCGGCGGGCGCTTATGGCGCGGTCATGGCATCGACCTACAACACGCGGCCGCTGGTGCCGGAAGTTCTGGTCGATGGCGAGCGCTACGCGGTGATCAGGCCGCGGCAGACGCTCGAAGAGTTGTTGGCGGCGGACCGGGTTCCGCCCTGGCTGAAGTAAGGCGTCAGCGTCTTAAATCCGCCAGCGTCGGGCAATAACGAGGACGCATGGCGATAGCCGGTTGGTTGCGAGATCCCCAGTCCATCCTGCGCCGCAAGCTGGCGCTATCCAGGCTCGCTTTGCTGTGGGAAGCGCTGTGGCCACGCTTGGTGTGGCCGCTTTCCGTCCTGGCGCTGTTCCTCACCGCCGCCTATGCCGAACTGTTTGCCCTGTTCCCGGCTTGGGCGCATATCGCGCTGCTGATCGGCTTTGGCGCCGCGCTGCTGGGCGTCACTATCTGGCAATTCCGCTCCTTCCGCTGGCCCGGCGCCGACGTCACCCAGCGCCGGCTGGAGCGTGACAGCAATCTGGCGCACCGCCCGCTGGTCGCCCTCGACGATCGGCTCTCGGGCGGCAGTGAAGATCCCACCACCACCGCTCTGTGGCGCGCGCACCAGGAGCGCATGGCCCAGCGCCTGCGCGATTTGCGCAACGCGCTGCCGAGCCCCGGCCTGCTCAATCGCGACCCCATGGCGCTGCGCTTCCTGCCGGTCCTGGCGGTGGTGATCGCGCTGGTCGCCGCCGGCGGCTGGCGTCCCGATCTGCTACAGGCCGCGTTCAATCCGCATTTTGCGCCGCCGCCGCCGGTCGGCTTCGAAATCTGGGTCACGCCGCCGGCCTATACCCGCCTGCCGCCGCGCCTGGTCGATCCGCAATCGGCCAAGGTCATCCGCGTACCGGTCAACAGCAAGATCACCGCCATCGTCCAGGGCGGCAGTCGCGTGCCGGTGCTGAAGCTGGGCGACAGCGCCACCGAGTTCACTGCAGTGGACAAGGAGAAATTCACCGCCGCCGCCGAAATCAAGGCAGGCAAGCGGCTTTCGATCGAGCGGCGTGGGCGGGAGCTGGCGGGCTGGCCGCTGACCGTGGTGCCCGATCTGGCGCCGACGGTGGAACTGGCCAAGGATCCGGAAAGCACCTCGCGCAATCTGCTGCGGCTGGATTATCTGGCGGGCGACGATTACGGCGTCGTCAAGCTGATCGCGGAATTGCGCCGCGCGCCGATCGACGGCGTGCCGTTCGATCCCGACGCGCCGGGCATGAACGAACGGCTGCATCTGGACCTGCCGCTGCCGGCCAATTCCAACAAGCGGCTGGAAGAAACCTTCTATCAGGATCTGACGGCGCATCCCTGGGCCGGTCTGCCGGTCTATATCACCCTGATCGCCACCGACGGCGCCGAGCAGCAGGGCCGCTCGACCCGCGTCACCCACATCCTGCCGGAACGCAATTTCCGCAACCCGGTGGCGCAAGCCATCATCCTGTTGCGCAAGGCGCTGACCCGCAATCCGGACGATCGCGCGCAAGTGGCCGAAGGCATGGCGCGGCTAGGCAGCCAGCCGCAGCTGTTCAGCGGCGACGTCGTGGTCTATCTGGCGCTGCGCACCGCCGCCAACCGGTTGATCCTCGACCAGAGCCACGCCGCCACCACCGACGTGCAGAAGCTGATGTGGGAAACCGCGCTGCGGCTGGAGGACGGCAACCTGTCGCTGGCCGAGCGCGAGCTGCGCCGGGCGCAGGATGCGCTGCAGGACGCCATCGACAAGAACGCGCGCGACGAGGAAATCGAGAAGCTGATCGAGGAGCTGAAGCAGGCGCTCAACAACTACATGCGCGAGCTGGCCGAGCAGATGGCGCGCGACAACGAAGAGATGATGGAGCCGGGCGACAACGACCAGGTCATCACCAGCGAGGACCTGCAGCGCATGATCGACAAGGCGCGCGAGATGGCGCAGTCGGGCAATCGCGATGCCGCCCGCCAGATGCTGTCGGAACTGCGCAACATGCTGGAGAACATGCGGCCGATGAAGTCGGACCGCGCCCAGCGCCAGCAGCGCAACCAGCAGGGCCAGCAGATGATGTCCGAAATGGACAAGCTGACCCGCGAGCAGCACAACCTGCTGGGCGAAACGCAGCGTCAGATGCAGCAGGGCCAGCGCGGCCAGCAAGGTCAGCGCGGGCAGCAGGGCCAGCAGGGGCAGCAAGGCCAGCGCGGTCAGCAGGGCCAACAAGGACAGCAGGGTCAGCAAGGCCAGCAGGGCCAGCAGGGACAAGGCCAGCAGCCGGGCGACGGCGACGGCATGAATGGCGCGCGCCAGCGTCAGGAAGCCTTGCGCCGGCAACTGGGCGACATGATGGGCAAGTTCAACGACATGATGGGATCGATCCCCGACGCGCTGGGCAATGCCGAGCGCTTCATGCGCGATGCCGAGCGCGGCCTGGGCCAGGGCGATCTCAACAGCGCCGAGCGCGCCCAGCGCCAGGCGCTCGATGCCCTGCAGCAGGGCATGCAGGATATGGCGCAGCAGATGCGTGGCGACGGCACCGAAGTGGGCGAGGGGCCCAATGCCCAGGAACAGCGCCAGCAGCAGCGCGATCCGTTGGGCCGCGAGGGCAATTTCGGCCGCGCCGTGGACGATCGCGGCGTGAAGATCCCCGACCAGCCCGATCGCCAGCGTTCGCGCGAAATCCTAGAAGAGCTGCGCCGGCGCGCCGGTGAAGGCAACCGGCCCAAGATCGAGCTCGATTACATCGAGCGCCTGCTGCGGCGCTTCTAATCCGACTTTTTGACGCCGATATAGGGCAGGCCGCGATGGCGATGGGCGTGATCCAGCCCGTAGCCGACGACGAATTCGTCGCCGATGCGGAAGCCGGCGAAATCGGCCTCGATCGCCGCCACCCGGCGCATCGGCTTGTCGAGCAGGGCGCAGAGCCAGACCTGGCTGGCGCCGCGATGCAGGAAGAGATCGCGGGCGAATTGCAGCGTCCGGCCCGATTCCAGAATGTCGTCGATCAGCAGCACCGAGCGGCCGGCGACCTCCTCGTTGACGTCGCGCGTCAGGCGTACGGCGCCTGACGATGAGGTGCCCTCGCCATAGCTCGACAAGGTGATGAAATCCATTGGCCAGTCGACGCCATGACGGCTCAGGGCGCGGATCAGATCGGCGGTGAAGACGAAGCTGCCTTTGAGGACAGCGACGACCAGCACGTCCGTCGGAAGTTTGGCGGCGATTTCGGCTGCCAGCGCATCGACGCGGGCAGCGATGTCGGCAGCCGAGTAGCGGAGGTCGATTTTCGCCATTGCGCCGGAGTTCCGGCCTCAGGGCTTGCGGGCGAAACGCACGGTCATGGTTTCGGCCGCCGGCGGCACGTTCTCGACGCGCGCCTCGTACTCGACGGTTCCCTTGGCTGGTACGCGGTTGGCTTTGGCGGTGAAAGGGTGCGTGGTGACGGTGCCGCCGCGGGCGGCGCTCAGCACCAGTTCGAGCGGCGGCACTTCGCGTTCGATATCGCTGGCGTTGACGATCACGCCCTTGACCACCAGCGCCGCGTCCTGGCGCGTGAAGCTGATGCGCTCGGAGGGGATTTCCAGCACGGCCGTGGTGGTCAGAGCGGTGGGGCCGAAAATGCCGTCGATCAGCGAATCCAGACCGGAGATGCGCGAGGCCAGCGTGTCGCGATTGTACCAGGCGACGGCGAGCGCGCCGATCAGCAGCAGCACCAGCAGCAGCCAGCCGAAAGTGCGCAGGTTGCGCGGCGGCGGCGGCTTGATTGCCGGCAGGTTGGAACCAGGCGTGCGCGGGCGGATGACAAATTCCGGCACGGTCTGCTCAAGGCGCAGCGCCTCAGGTTCGGCCGGACCCTGGAACCAGGCTTCCTTGCAGCGTCCGCAACGGACCTGTCTTCCGGTGGGCCCCAAGGCTGACGCATCGACCATGAATCGGGCCGAGCAATTGGGGCAGGTGACGATCATCCGAACGGGACCCCGAAGAATTCTATTGTTTCCAAGACTTTAAGTCTTTACCGATGGCAACACAAGAGTAACACCCTTTGCCCCGCCGCCGGTGGAAAAGCCCTGGTGGACGGTTCTTTGCCGGCTGGACCGGCCATGCGAAGGTGCCGCGCCCTGCGAGAGGAGCATGACCCCGCCGATCGTCCGCTTCGAGAATGTCGGCCTGCGCTATGGCATGGGCGCGGAGGTGCTGCGCGACGTGTCCTTCGTGCTGCCGCGCGGCTCGTTCCATTTCCTCACCGGCGCCACCGGCGCGGGCAAGACCAGCCTGCTGAAGCTGATGTATCTCGCGCTGCGTCCGACGCGCGGGCTGATCAGCCTGTTCGGCAACGACATCGCCAGCCAGAGGCGCGAACACATGCCCGAGTTGCGGCGCAATATCGGCGTGGTGTTCCAGGAGTTCCGCCTGCTCGATCATCTGAGCGTGTTCGACAACGTGGCATTGCCCCTGCGCCTGGCCGGCGCACCGGAAAAGCGCGTCGCCGAGGAAGTGAGCGAGCTGCTGAACTGGGTCGGTCTGGCCGACAAGACGCAGGCCCGCCCGACCACCCTCTCCGGTGGTGAGCAGCAGCGCGTCGCCATCGCCCGCGCCGTCATCACCCGCCCCCGCCTGCTGCTGGCCGACGAGCCGACCGGCAATCTCGACGAGAGCCTGGCGGTGCGGCTGCTCTATCTGTTCGAGGCGCTGAACCGGCTGGGCACCACCATCGTCATCGCCACCCACAGCAAGACCCTGGTGCGCCAGTTCGAGCACCCGGTGCTGGTATTGGGAAATGGCGAGCTGAAGCTCAGCCGCACCCGCACGGTGGCCTGAGCATGCGCCTGCCCAATCTCTGGCCATGGCGGCTGGCGCGCGATCTGCCGCTCGATCGCGACGAGACCTCCCGCTTCCTGCCCTGGATCGTGGCCTTCATCGTCTTCCTGGCGGCGCTGGCGCTGGCTGCGACCCTGGTCGTGGGTGAGGCGATCTCGGCCTGGAACAAGGGCCTGTCCAATGTCATCACCGTGCAGGTGCCGCCGCCGGCCAAACCCGACGCCGCCGGCATGCAAAAGCGCGTCGAGGCGACATTGGGCGCCTTGCGCGCCATGCCCAGCGTTGCCGGCGCCGATCCGGTGTCCGACGCCAAAGTGCGTTCGCTGCTGGAGCCCTGGCTGGGTAACGCTTCGGGCATGGACGAGCTGCCGCTGCCGATGCTGATCGACGTGCGGCTGAAGGATCCGGACAAGGTCGATCTGCCGGCGATGAAGACGGAGCTGGAGCGCATCGGCCCCGACATTTCGCTCGACAGCCATCGCCTGTGGCTCGATGCCCTCACGGGCCGCGTACGCTGGGCGCAGGTCATCGCGCTGGGGGTGGTGGTGCTGAATGCGCTCGCTGCCGTCGGCACCGTGGTTTTCGCCACCCGCACCGGGTTGATGGTGCATCTGCGCATCATCGAGGTGCTGCATCTGATGGGCGCCACCGACCGTTACATCGCCCGCCAGTTCGCCATGCAGGCGCTGCGGCTGGGTTTGCGCGGCGGGCTGATCGGCATCGTGCCGGCGCTGCTGGCGCTGGTGCTGGCGACGCGCATCGGTGGCGACTGGACCGGCGGCGATTTCGGCGGCTGGCTGGGGCCGGACGTGGCGCTACGTCCCTGGCAATGGGCGGCGCTGCTGCTGGTGCCGCTGGCGACCGCTGCCATCGCCGTGGCGACGGCCTGGCGCACCGTCATGCGCACCCTGGAGAAAATGCCGTGACGCCGCGGCTGGTCATGCTCGATCGCGACGGCGTGCTGAACGTCGACCGGCCCGATTCGGTGAAGACGCCGGATGAGCTGGTGATGCTGCCGGGCGCCGCCGCCGCCGTGGCGCGCCTCAACCGGGCCGGCATCAAGGTGGCGCTGGTCAGCAACCAGTCGGTGGTCGGCCGCGGCGTCGTCTCGGCCGAGATGCTGGATCGCATCCAGGGAAAGCTGCGCGAGGCTTTGGCGCGGGACAAAGCCCGGTTGGATTTCGTCGCCATCTGCACCGACCCGCCCTGGGCCGCCAGCGAGCGGCGCAAGCCCGGTGACGGCATGCTACGCGAGGCCTTGCGGCGGTTCTCGCTGTCGCCTTACGAGGCGGTGATGGTTGGCGACGCGATCGGCGATCTGCAGGCTGCCGCCAAGGCCGGCTGCGGGCGTATTCTTGTGCGCACCGGCAAGGGCGCGGCGACGCAGGCGGCCGGCATTCCGCCGGATCTGCTGCCGGTGACGGTGCGAGCCGATTTGAACGAGGCGGTGGTGCATCTGTTGGGGGAGGAGGAAGGCTGATGCGCCGCTTCCTGCGCAATCTGGGCCGCCTGGGCTTTCTCGCCGTCACTCTGGTGGCAATCTGGCTGGCAGGGCTGGTGTGGT
Source organism: Alphaproteobacteria bacterium (assembly GCA_029266575.1). Lineage (GTDB taxonomy): Bacteria > Pseudomonadota > Alphaproteobacteria > Reyranellales > JAQSWP01 > JAQSWP01. The sequence goes on from JAQSWP010000023.1 coordinate 20,491, forward strand.
TCATCGGCCTGATGCCCAGAGGCGTCGCCGAGCCGCAAAGCCGGACCGACGCCATCGTGGTGCTGACTGGCGGCAGCCTGCGCTTTGGCGAAGGACTGAAGCTGCTGCGCGCCGGGCTGGCGCCGCGCCTGTTCGTTTCCGGCGTCGCCTCCGGCATCGACCTGCCGCAATTGCTGCTGTCGATCGACGATCGCGAACCCAGCACGCCCTGCTGCATCGCCTTGGGCCATATCGCCGCCGATACGCCGGGCAATGCGCACGAAAGTGCGGTGTGGGCGCGGCAGGAAGGCGTGCGCTCGATCAGGCTGGTCACCGGCGCCTATCACATGCCGCGCAGCCTGATGGAATTCCGCGCCGCCGCGCCCGGCATCGCCTTGGTGCCCCATCCGGTCTTTCCGTCCAACGTCAAACAGGATGCCTGGTGGCGTTGGCCCGGTACTGCGGGTTTGCTGATCTCGGAATATCATAAATATCTGACGACGCTCTTTTTCACCTGGCTCAACGAATCGATGTCATGACTGCGAAAGCCAAACGCCCGCCAAACTGGCTGCAAGCTATCCGTTCGGCGCTGTTCAATCTCGCCATGTACGTGGCAAGCGCGCTGATCTGCATCGTGCTGCTGCCGCTGCTGCTGGGGCCGATGCGCTGGGGCCAGTTGGCCGGTGTCATCTGGTCGGGCTCCATTTTGTTTCTGCTGAAGCTCATCTGCGGGCTGGACCATAGAGTCGTTGGCCGCGAGCATCTGCCGGCAGGGGCTTGCATCGTGGCCCCCAAGCATCATTCGACTTGGGAGACGATGGCGATTTACACGCTGGTCGAGCGGCGCGTCGCGGTGCTGAAGCGCGAGCTGACCTGGATTCCGTTGTTCGGCTGGTATCTTCTGCGCGCCGGCTCGATTTCCATCGACCGCAAGGCCGGCCCCAAGGCGCTGCGCGAAATGCTGAAGCAGGCGCGCGATCGGGCGGAAAATCATGCCGCCCGCATCGTCATCTTTCCCGAAGGCACCCGCACGGCGGTGGGGGTCAGCGCGCCCTATCATCCCGGCATTGCCGCGCTCTATAGCCATCTCGGTCTGCCGGTGGTGCCGGTGGCGCTGAACTCGGGCGTGTTCTGGGGCCGGCGCACCTTCATCAAGTGGCCGGGTACCATCACGGTCGAATTTCTCGAGCCGATCCCGCCGGGGCTGAAGCGCGATGTCTTCATGGCGCTGCTGCGCGAGCGGCTGGAAACCGCCACCGCCCGGTTGGTTTCCGAGGCGACCGCTCCCAAATAACGCTTATCCCCAGCGCCGTTTGGATAACGTCCCGGCAACAGGGCGTTAGGTGAGGACAAGTCCGGCCGTTCTGTGGATAACTTAACCGGGAACGGTTACCGCAGCTTGGCGTTTGCGTGAACGAATCGAGAACATTGACCCTCGTCCAGGGTCGCCCTAGGGTCTTCCCATGACCGAGTCGAGCCAAACCCTGGCCCCGATCTCGCAGCAGATCTGGGACATGAAATACCGCCTCAAGGGCGGCAATGGAGCGCCTGTCGACCGCACTGTCGAGGAGACGTGGCGGCGGGTGGCGCGCGCCTTGGCGCAGCCGGAAAAGGATCCAGGGGTCTGGGAAGAGAAGTTCTATGGCGCGCTGAGCGATTTCCGCTTCCTGCCCGCCGGCCGCATCCTGGCCGGCGCGGGCACCGGCCGGCAGGTGACGCTGTTCAACTGCTTCGTCATGGGCGACGTGCCCGACGACATGAGCGGCATTTTCGAGAATTTGAAAGAAGCGGCGCTGACCATGCAGCAGGGCGGCGG
>JAQSWP010000024.1 GCA_029266575.1 Alphaproteobacteria bacterium
ATCAGTGTGGTTTCAGCGCCCAGCTTGGCCAGAGCGGCGGCGATGGCATGGCCCTGCTTGCCCGACGACTGGTTGGAGATGTAGCGCACCGGGTCGATCGCCTCGCGCGTCGGCCCCGAGGTGACGATGGCGCGCCGGCCCAGCAACGGTTTGGCTTGCGGCGACAACGCAGTCTCTATCGCCTCGACGATGTCGGCGGCCTCGACCAAGCGGCCCAACCCGTGTTCGTTGCAGGCCATGGCGCCTTCGACCGGCCCCACGACCTCGACGCCGCGCGCCTTCAAGGTGGCGAGATTGGCTTGGGTGGCGGCATGGGTCCACATGCGCACGTTCATGGCCGGCGCGATCAGCACCTTCTTGTCGGTGGCCAGAAGCACGGTCGAAGCCAGATCGTCGGCGATGCCGGCCGCCATGCGCGCCATCAGATTGGCAGTCGCAGGGACCACCACCAGCAGGTCGGCCTGGCGCGAAAGCTGGATATGGCCCATCTCGCTTTCGTCGGTGAGCGAGAACATGTCGGTGTAGACCTTGTCCTCCGACAGCGACTGCAGAGAGAGCGGCGTGACGAACTGCGCACCGGCATCGCTCAGCACGCAGCGCACGGCCGCGCCGCGCTCGCGCAGGCGGCGGATCAGTTCCAACGCCTTGAAGGCTGCGATCCCGCCGCCCACGATCAGAAGAATACGCTTGTCCTGCAGCATTGGCTTTGTGCGCCCGGCCTTGTGATTGCGAAAATTACGAAACTGGAGTGTGGGAAAAGCTAAACCCCGGCTTGCGCCTGTGCAAGCCGAGTCGTCGCAACACGATCAGAAGAACAGTCCCAGCACCGCCAGAGCCAGCGCCAGCAGGATCAGCCCGTCGGCTGCACGCCAATTGCCAAAGCGGGGCGGCTCCTGCGGCGCTTCCGCCTTGCGCCGTTCCGCCGCCGCCAGCACGGCAATATCTTCCATAAAGCCCGGCCCGCGTTGCACCAAGCCACGAACGTCTTTGACGGCGCGTTCGATCTGCGCCCGCGGCCCGAAATTGGACAGCATCCAGTCTTCGATCAGCGGCTGGGCGAGCTGCCAGATATTGACCTCGGGATTGAGCTTCACCCCCATGCCTTCGGCCATCAGCATGGTCTTCTGCAGCAATAGCAGTTCGGGCTGCACCGCCATCTCGAACTGCTCGGTGACGCGGAACAGCTGCGCCATCAGCCGGGCGATGGAAATTTCGTGGGACGGCTTGCCGAAGATCGGCCGGCCCACCGAGCGGCAGGCTTGCGCGAAAGTCTCCAGCGATTTGTCGGGCGGCACGTAGCCGGCGCGGAACTGCACGGCGGCGACCTCGCGATAATCGCCGCGCAGGAACGCCACCAGCAACTCGGCGAGATAGCGCCGCGTCGCAGGCTCGACCCGGCCCATGATGCCGAAATCGACCGGGATCACGGTGCCCTTGGCGTCGACGAAAGCGTTGCCGCCATGCATGTCGCCATGGAAGAAGCCGTCGCGGAACACCTGGTAGAAGAAGGCTTCGGCGCTCTGGCGCAGGATTTCCGCCGGATCGTGGCCGGCTTCGATCAAGGCGGCGCGTTCGTCGATCGGGATGCCGCGGACGCGCTCGATGGTCAGCACTCTTTGGGCGGTGCGCTCCCAATCGACTTCCGGCGTGCGATAGCCTGGGTCGCCGGCGAAATTCTCGCCCAGCTCCTCGCAGCCCGCGGCTTCCATGCGCAGATCCATCTCGATCCGCACCATCTCGGCGAAGGCGCGCACCGAGGCCACGGGCCGCAGGCGGCGGAACTGCGGCTGCGTCGCCTCGACCAGTTCGGCCAGCCAATAGAGCAGATCGAGGTCGGCGGCGAAGTCGCGCTCGATATGGGGCCGCAGCACCTTGACCGCGACCTCCTTGCCCTCCGGCGTTAGGGCGAAATGCACCTGCGCGATCGAGGCGGCCGCCACCGGCTGGTCCTCGAAACTGGCGAACAGGCTCGCCACGGGGCGGCCCAACTCGTCCTCGATGATGCGGCGGGCTCGGTCGGCAGGAAACGGCGGCAGATGATCCTGCAATTCGGCCAGATCGTCGGCCACTTGCTCGCTCAATATATCGGCGCGGGTGGAGAGCGCCTGGCCCAGCTTGATGAAGCTCGGCCCCATCTCCTGCAGCGCGCGCGCCAGTCGCTGGCCGGGTCGGCCGGCCGCATTGCGCCGCGAGATCAGCCTGGCGAAAGCGATCAGGCCCGGCGTGACGTTGAGCGCTTCCAGCGGAAACAGCGCGTCATGGCGCGCCAGGCTGCGGGCCAGGCGCAGCAATCGCAGGAAATTGCGCAGCGCGCGGAACATGGAACTGGCCCTTGGGTCTAAAGACGCCAGCCGGAATGGATCGCCACCACCCCGCCGGTCATGTTGCGATAGCGCGCTTTCTCCAGCCCGGCCGTATCCATGCGCGCGACCAGCGCGTCCTGCGGCGGGAATTTGCGGATGCTCTCGGCCAAATAGCGATAGGACTCGCGATCGCCCGCGATGATGCCGCCCAGAAACGGCAGCACGGAGAAGGAATAGCGCTCGTAGATCTTCGCCAGCGCCGGCAGCACCACCTGGCTGAACTCGAGGCAGAAGAAACGCCCGCCCGGCTTCAGCACGCGGCGCGCTTCGGCCAGAGCCGCATCGATATCGGTGACGTTGCGCAGGCCGAAGGCGATCGTATAGGCGTCGAAGCTGTTGGACGCGAAAGGCAGGCGCTCGGCATTGCCGACGACCCAGTCCAGCCCGTGCAGCCTGCCGCCATCGATGGCGCGGTCGCGGCCGGCAGACAGCATCTTTTCATTGATGTCGCAGACGCTGACCTTGGCCATGGGCGCGCGATCGAGCAGGCGGAAGGCCACGTCGCCGGTGCCGCCCGCGACGTCGAGCAGCGCCTGGCTGCCGCGCGGGGCCACCATGTTGATCAACGCCGCCTTCCACAGCCGATGGACGCCCAGCGACATCAGATCGTTCATCAGATCGTAGCGCGGGGCGACGCTGTCGAAGACCTGCCGCACCAAAGGCTCCTTCTGCTCGCGCGGCACCTCGCGATAGCCGAAAGAGGCGGTCGCTTCGCTGTCGGCGGGGCGGGTGTGGTCGGAAGCTTCGGTCATAACCGGAAAACTAGCCCATGGGGCGGGAGGCCGCCACCAGACCGGGCCAGAGCCAATCAGCGCACTTGTTTGGCCGGCAGCCGCAGCTCCATCAGGATCGGGCGGTGATCCGATCCCATGGCGTCAAGCCGGCGGTATTGGCGCACGTCGACGCCGGGGCTGAGCAACGCATGATCGATCGGAATGCCGGCCACGCCCAGCAGACTGGGCCAGGTCGGCTGCCAGCCTTGCCCCAGCCCTGTATCGCGCAGGCCAAGCGCGGCAAAGCGATTGAACACTGGCGAGAACGGCGTGACGTTGAGATCTCCTACGATCAGCACATGTTCCCGTGCCGCACCGGCGAGCCGCGCACGCTCGAAGGCAAAGCCCAGCATGCGATCGCGCAGATTGTCGGCCTCCTGCGGCCGCACCGCGTGCAAGGCGATCACGGTCAGGCAATTGGTCCCGTCGAGGCAGTAGCGAAACTCGACAATGGGAAAGGCAAGGCCGAACGGCCGGTGAATGCTCGCCTGTTGGACAACTCGCCGCGCCAGCACGACCAGGCCGAAGGGATTGTGCCGGTTTCCCGGCGTGCGCAGCCGATGCGCGAAGCGCGCCGCCGCATTATCGAGCGCGGGCTCAAGTTGCCCCGCCAGCTCGGTCAGGATGACGATGTCGGCATCAGTGGCCTGCAGGAATTTGTCGAGCGCGGCGGCATCGGCATGCATGTGATTGAGATTGGCGCTGACCAGAAGCAGGCCGGGCCCGTCGGCCACGATTTTGGGCGGCGCCGCGCCGATATAGGGCCAAAGCGGCGGCAGGTTGGCGAGCGCGATACCCAAGGCCAAAGCGAACGCCAGGTAGCGGCGCGCCAGCACGGCGGACACCGCCAGCGTCAGGCCGATGGCAAGATACTGCGCGGGAAAATGCACGAACAATTCGAAGAACGGATGGAACGGCGACAGCAGCGCCAGCCCCTGCGCCACCGCCAGCAGGACGACGCCCAACCAGATCAGCAACGCCATGGCCCTGGCTATGCCGGTAGACCGGGGCTTTTCGACGACGAAATTCATTGCAAGGAGCGTGGCGATTCGAACGGGTGCGCGCTATAGCTATTAGCCTCGCTCTCTCGATCGAAGGCAATGCCCGAGCTTCCCGAAGTCGAAACCGTCCGCCGCGGCCTGGCGCCGAAGCTGGAAGGCGCGCGGATCAGCAAGCTTCTGCAGCGGCGCAAGGATCTGCGCGTGGCGCTGCCGGCGCGCTTTGCCAGCAAGGTCGAAGGCCGCCAGGTCGTAAAATTGGAGCGGCGCGCCAAGTACATTCTGGCCCATCTCGACGATGGCACGGTGTGGCTGATGCATCTGGGCATGTCCGGGCGCATGATGGTGTTCTCGCACAACGAGGCCGGCGCCACCCCTCTCGATCCGCACGATCATGTGGTGTTTGAGACCGAAAGTGGCTGGCAGGTCCGTTTCCGCGATCCGCGCCGCTTCGGCCTGATGCTGCTGTTGAAGGCGAAAGAGGCGCAGACCCATAAGCTGCTGCGCGGGCTGGGACCGGAACCGCTGGAAGCGGACTTCACGGGCGCGGTATTGGCGGCGGCGCTGAAAGGAAAGCGCACGCCGATCAAATCGGCCCTGCTCGACCAGCGCGTTGTGGCCGGCATCGGCAATATCTATGCCTGTGAGGGGCTGTTCCTGGCCGGGCTGAAACCCAGCCGGCTGGCCAGCACGGTACAGGGCGAAAAGGCGGACAAACTCGTGGCCGGGTTGAAATCGGTCCTGAACCGCGCCATTGCCGATGGTGGCTCGAGTCTGCGCGATCACGTGCAGCCGGATGGCGAGTTGGGCTATTTCCAGACCCGCTTCTCGGTTTACGACCGCGAAGGCCAGAATTGCGTGGTCTGCAAGCGCAAGGTCAGGCGCATGGTGCAGGCCGGCCGCTCCACCTTCTATTGCAGCCATTGCCAGCGCTAAATTTCCGGAGGACGCCAATGAAATACGAAAACGTTCTGGTCGAGACCAAGGGCAGGGTCGGCATCGTGCGGCTGAACCGGCCGCAGGCCCTCAATGCGCTGTGCAAGGCGCTGATCGAAGATCTCGGCCACGCGCTCGATGCCTTCGAGGCCGATCCCGCCATCGGCTGCATCGTGCTGACCGGATCGGAGAAGGCCTTCGCCGCCGGCGCCGACATCAAGGAGATGAAGGACCGCGACTATATGGACGTGTTCCTGGCCGACTTCATCACCAAGGGCTGGCAGCGCGTCTCCACCGTGCGCAAGCCTGTCATCGCCGCCGTAGCCGGCTGGGCGCTGGGCGGCGGCTGCGAAGTGGCCATGATGTGCGACTTCATCATCGCCGCCGAGAACGCCAAGTTCGGCCAGCCGGAAATTTTGCTTGGAACCATTCCAGGCTCCGGTGGCACGCAGCGCCTGCCGCGCTTCATCGGCAAGTCGAAAGCCATGGACATGGTGCTGACGGGGCGCAACATGGATGCGACCGAGGCCGAGCGCTGCGGGCTGGTAAGCCGCGTGGTGCCGCTGGAGCGGCTGATGGACGAGGCGATCGCGGCGGCGGAAAAGATCGCCTCGCTGTCGCTGCCCATCACCATGATCGCCAAGGAGGCGGTCAACCGCGCCTTCGAGACGCCACTGGCCGAGGGCGTGCTGTTCGAACGGCGCACCTTCCATGCCACCTTCGCCACCAAGGACAAGTTCGAAGGCATGGACGCCTTCGCCAACAAGCGCCCGGCCAAGTTCGAGCATCGCTAGATGATGCCCGCAACCGGCCGCAGCACCCCTATATAAGCCTTTAAAACAGCGGATTGGACGGCGGTTCTGCGGCCCTTGACGGGCTGGTGGCCGGCGTCTATAAGCCGCCGCTCCTGTGAGTTTCCAACGAGTTCGGGCCTTGACGGTCCGTGGACGGATTTAACAATGGCCAACCACAAATCGGCTGCCAAGCGCGCGCGCCAGACCAAGCGCCGCACCACCACCAACAATGCCCGCCGCTCGCGCGTGCGCACCTTCATCAAGAAGGTCGAGACCGCGATCGAAGCCGGCGACCAGAAGGCGGCGGCCGCGGCGCTGAAGGAAGCGCAGCCGGAGATCGCGCGCGGCGCCGCCAAGGGCGCGCTGCCCAAGAACACCGCCTCGCGCAAAATCTCGCGCATGAGTGCGCGCATCAAGACGATGGGCGCGAAGTAGTCGCGAGACTCCTTCCCCTTTCGTATATGACCAGCGCGTCGGCACAGCCGGCGCGTTTTTCATTTGGCGCATGTGCCTATCCGATCCGTGCATGAGCGCCGGCTCCCATTCCATTCGCCAGTCGTGAAATCGGCCGCTGCGGCGTTACGTTTGGTAACGACGGGTAAGGACATTGCGCGGCGCGCTCTTTCCCAACTCTTCGCGTGTGAATCGTGGGAATCAAGCGCGATGTTTTTGAGCAAGTCCGTCGATCGACAAGGGACAGAGAGGCTGACAAGTCGCGTCCGCTTTTCAGCGATTGCTTCATTGAGCGCCCGCAACTCTCTCAATAGACGCGAAGTTTTCTCCCGCCCGCGCTGCACAACGTCGGCAGCATTCGCGAACAATCCGTGCGCCAATACCATCCGTGTTGAATCGGTATCACCGACAAAAATTTTTCCAGAAGTCTTTTGACAACATTGTAACGCTTACGACTCGTCGCTAGAGTCGCCTCACTTGCAGACGCGATCTTCTTCGGTGGCGTTCGCAAGAACAAGCGGCGGAGCGGTCCGAGCCGTCGCAAATAAATGCAAATGCGTTGCGCGTTCCGGCGGCGCGTCGGTGATCGAAAAGAATCGCTGATGCCGCACACGATGCGTCCGGTAAGGGAATTTTTTCTCCCGCCCCGGATAATGTCGCGGAACAAACGACGGCGCGGTGCACTAGATAAGGACATGGGGGCGCAATTGTTATGGATGGCATTGTCGTGAAGCCTATTGATGTCATCCATGGTCACGGTTACGCGGGCGACGTGTCGCCCAAAGATGCCTGGCAATTGCTCTCGGACCACAAGGACGCGGTGCTGGTCGATTGCCGCACGACGGCGGAGTGGAATTATGTCGGCGTGCCGGATCTGTCGCAGCTCGGCAAGGAGCCGGTGCTGCTGCAGTGGCAGGTCTATCCGACCATGCAGGTCAATGCCGATTTCGTTGCGGCGCTGAGCCAGAACGGCATTGGCGGCGATCGCCCGGTTCTGTTTCTCTGCCGTTCGGGCGTGCGGTCGAAAGCCGCCGCCCAGGCGCTGACGCAGGCCGGAGGTACGCGTTGCTACAACATCAGCGACGGATTCGAAGGCCCGACCGACCGGTCCGGCCATCGCGGCGCCGTCGCCGGCTGGAAACAATCCGGCCTGCCATGGCTGCAGAAATAATATCCGCCCAGGGGAGCACATGCAGATTATGTCCGAGCGGACCATCAACCATCCCGGCAACAAGGCGCAGATCGACGCGCAGTGGGCCCGCGTACGTGCGCGCCTGCGGCAGGAAGTGGGCGAGCTTGCCTACCGTTCCTGGCTCAAGCCCCTGACCCTGGGCGAATTGCGCGACAATCGCCTGCGCCTGGTGGTGCCGACGCGCTTCATGCGCGACTGGATCAACGGCCATTACGCCGAGCGCCTGCACGCTTTGTGGGCCAGCGAGAATGCCGCCATTGCCGCGGTCGAGGTCTGCATCCAGCCGGCCATTCCCCTGCGCAAACCGGACGCGCCGGAAGAGGCGGCCCAGGATCAGCCTGCCGCCCAGCCCAGCGCTACGGAAGCGCGCAAGCTCGCTCCCGTTCTGCGCAATGGCGCGGACATTCTGGACGACGATATTTCGGCGCCGCTCGATCCGCGCTTCACCTTCAAGAATTTCGTGGTCGGCAAGCCCAACGAGCTTGCCTATGCCGCGGCCCAGCGCGTGGCCGATTCGGCGGCCGTGCCATTCAACCCGCTCTACCTCTATGGCGGCGTCGGCTTGGGCAAGACCCATCTGATGCATGCCATCGCCCACGCCATCCGCGAGCGCGACCCGTCCCGCAAGGTGATCTACCTGTCGGCGGAAAAGTTCATGTACAAGTTCATCCGCGCCCTGCGGTACCAGAACACGGTGGCGTTCAAGGAGCAGTTCCGCAGCGTCGACGTGCTGATGATCGACGACGTGCAGTTCATCGCCGGCAAGGACGCGACGCAGGAAGAGTTCTTCCATACCTTCAACGCCCTGGTGGATCAGAACCGCCAGATCGTGATTTCGGCCGACAAATCCCCCTCCGATCTCGACGGGCTGGAGGAGCGCATGCGCTCGCGCCTGGGCTGGGGCCTGGTGGCCGATATCCATGCCACCACCTACGAATTGCGGCTGGGCATTCTCGAAAGCAAGGTCGAGAGCGCCAAATGCAGCGTGCCGCCCAAGGTGCTGGAGTTCCTGGCCCACAAGATCACGTCGAACGTGCGTGAGCTGGAAGGCGCGCTGAACCGGGTGGTAGCGCACGCCACCTTGGTCGGCCGCGAGGTCACGCTCGAGACCGTGCAGGAAGTGCTGCAGGATCTGCTGCGCGCCAACGACCGGCGCATCACCATCGAAGAGATCCAGCTGCGGGTGGCACAGCATTTCAACATCAAGGTTTCCGAGATGCATTCGCCGCGGCGTGCTCGCGCCGTCGCCCGCCCGCGCCAGGTGGCGATGTATCTGGCCAAGCAGCTGACCTCGCGCAGCCTGCCCGAGATCGGCCGCAAGTTCGGCAACCGCGACCACACCACCGTCATGCATGCGGTGCGCAAGATCGAGGAATTGCGCTCGACCGACAGCTCCATGTCGGAGGACATCGAGCTGCTGCGGCGGATGCTGCAGAGCTGAGCCGCCGGCTCGCTTTTACCTCTCGGAAATCGCGCCGCTCCAATTCCGTCATCCCCGCGCAAGCGGGGATCTCAGGCGGGCGAATCTGAGCGGATGATGGCCGTCTCCCTCGACATCGATTCCTTGCTTGAGAAAGATCCCCGCTTCCGCGGGGATGACGGAATTGGGTGGGCGAGCGAGCAGAACGGAAGATGCCCGTTCGAGTTGAGATAGATTTTCAGAAACAACCAATGATAGTCTGGTCGAGCTGGGCTCTGGCGGCCGAGAAATGCCCCCGGAAACGCCCTTTTGGCGCCTGAAAATCGCCGCCTGACGGGTTCCCGGCAGGATGGCGGCTGCCTGACTGCGGAATCACCCCTAAATGCCTGATCTTTCGGCCAGATTTTCCTCCAGCATGGACGTGATTAGGCTTACCAAAGCCCCCGTCTGTGGTATATTTCCCGACCGTTTTCCAAGCCACCCCGAAGCGGACGTTTCGCGGTGGGGCAAGGCTGGCGACCTCAAGGCGCCGGACGGTCGTGCCGGGGGCTAGCGCGGGCTGAACGGCAATGTCTGCCACTTCCAACGCGCGCGGCATCATTTTTCTGGACCAAACATGAAACTGACGATCGATCGCGCCGCCCTGCTGAAGGCGCTGGCTCACGTACAAAGCGTCGTCGAACGCCGCAATACCATCCCGATCCTGTCTAACGTGCTGCTGCAGGCCGGCAAGGGCAAGCTGAGCCTGTCCGCCACCGACATGGACCTGGCCGTGGTCGAGACCGTGCCGGCCAATGCCGGCAAGGCAGGCTCCACCACGGCACCCGCGCACACGCTCTACGACATCGTGCGCAAGCTGCCGGACGGCGCCGAGGTCGAGCTGGAAGCGATACCCGACAAGGCGCAGCTGGTGCTGCGGGCGGGCCGCTCGCGCTTCACCCTGGCCTGTCTGCCGGTGGAAGATTTTCCGGTGATGAGCGATGGCGATCTGCCGCATGCCTTTTCGCTGGCGACTGGCGATCTGAAGGCGCTGATCGACCGCACCCGGTTCGCCATCTCCACCGAGGAAACGCGCTATTACCTGAACGGCATCTATCTGCACGCCACCACGGCCGATGGCGCCGCGGTGCTGCGCGGCGTGGCGACCGATGGCCATCGCCTGGCGCGGGTGCAATTGGCGTTGCCAGAGGGCGCCGGCAAGATGCCGGGCGTGATCGTGCCGCGCAAGACGGTGGGCGAGATCCGCAAGCTTTTGGACGAGCATGACGGCACGGTTGAAATCTCGCTGTCGGAAACCAAGATAAGGTTCGCCGTCGGGCCGATAACGCTGACCTCGAAACTGATCGACGGCACGTTCCCGGAATACGAACGCGTCATTCCGCAGAACAACGACAAGATCATGGAAGTGCGCTGCAAGGAATTCGCCCAGGCCGTCGATCGCGTCTCGACCATCTCGACCGAGAAGTCGCGCGCCATCAAGCTGGCCATGAGCAAAGGCGCGCTGACCCTGTCCGCCACCTCGCCGGAAGCGGGTTCGGCCACGGAAGAGATCGAGGTCTCGTATTCGGCGGCGCCGATCGAGATCGGCTTCAATTCGCGCTACCTGCTCGACATCACCGAGCAGATGTCGGGCGGCGATGCGCAGTTCGCCATGGCCGACGCCGGATCGCCCACCATTGTGCGCGACGTGGCCGACGCCTCGGCGCTTTATGTGCTGATGCCGATGCGGGTATGACGGGCGTCGCAGTCAACGAGTTTTCGACGCACCCTGCCCCGCCGCTGAATACGGCCGCCGGCGCGCCGCTTGCGGTGCGCCAGCTGCGCCTGACCGGCTTCCGCTCCTACGCCAGTTTGCGGCTGGATGCCGAAGCCGGCTGCGTCGTGCTGTGCGGCGCCAATGGCGCGGGCAAGACCAATTTGCTGGAGGCGCTGTCGCTGCTGGCGCCCGGACGTGGGCTGCGCCGGGCCAGGCTGGACGAGATGGCCCGCCGCCTGCCCGACCAGGACGCGGGCGAAGCAGCCCTGGCGGGCTGGGCCATCGCGGCGAAACTCGACACCGCGCACGGACCGCTTGCCATCGGCACCGGTCTGGAGCCGGCCTCGACCAGCCGCCGCGCGGTGCGCATCGAGGGGCTGCCGGTCACCAGCCAGCTGGCGCTGGGCCAGCATGTCGCCGCGGTGTGGCTGACGCCGCAACTCGACCGGCTGTTCGCCGAGGGTGCGGGCGGGCGTCGACGCTTTCTCGACCGCATGGTGACGGGCTTCGATCCCGACCATGCCGGACGGGCGGCGGCGTACGAGAATGCGCTGCGCCAGCGCGCGAGACTGTTGAGCGAAGGCCGCGCCGATGCCGCCTGGCTGGCCGCACTGGAGGACACCATGGCGCGCCATGGCGTGGCCGTCGCCATTGCCCGGCAGGAGATCGTGGCGCGGCTGGATCAGGCCGCGCGGCTTGGTGTCGGGCCGTTCCCGCGCGGGGCGCTGTCGCTGACGGGGGAGGTCGACACATGGATCGCCGAAATGGCGGCGGTCGATGCGGAAGAGAAATTGCGCGCCGCTCTGGCCAATGGCCGGCGCGGCGATGGTGATAGCGGTGGCGCCACGATCGGCCCGCATCGCAGCGATTTGAAGGTGGTGCATCTCGATCGCGGCCGTCCCGCGGCGGAATGCTCGACCGGCGAGCAGAAGGCGTTGCTGGTGGGGCTGGTGCTGGCGCATGCGCGGCTGGCCCATATCGCCCGCGGCGCGCCGCCTTTGCTGCTGCTGGACGAGATCGCGGCCCATCTCGATCGCACACGGCTGGCGGCGTTGTTCGACGAGCTGGCGGCCTTGGGCGCGCAGGCATGGATGAGCGGCACCGATGCCGAAACCTTCGCGCCATTGCGCGGACGGGCACAGTTTTTCCGCGTCGATGACGGCGCGATCGCGGCCGATGCCTAGGCGGCCGCAGGAAGTTCGAGCGAAGGACAACATGAGCGATCAAGTCGAACGCAAAGAAGACGTCAACGGCGATTACGGCGCCGAATCGATCCGGGTCCTCAAGGGCCTCGATGCAGTGCGCAAGCGGCCGGGCATGTATATCGGCGACACCGATGACGGCTCGGGCCTGCACCACATGGTCTACGAAGTGGTCGACAACGCCATCGACGAGGCGCTGGCGGGCTATTGCGATCGCGTGGAAGTCACGCTCAATCCCGACAACTCCGTCACCGTGACCGACAATGGCCGCGGCATCCCGACCGAGATCCACCAGGGCGAAGGCGTGTCGGCGGCGCAGGTCATCATGACCCAGCTCCATGCCGGCGGAAAATTCGACCAGAACTCCTACAAGGTCTCGGGCGGCCTGCATGGCGTCGGCGTCTCGGTGGTCAACGCGCTGTCGACCGTGCTCGATCTGCGCATCTGGCGCCAAGGCAAGGAACATTTCATGCGCTTCCGCCATGGCGAGCCGGAAGCGGACTTGGCCGTCGTGGGTGAATCCGGCGGCAAGCGCGGCACGCAGGTGACGTTCCATCCCTCGCCGCAGACCTTCACCATGGTCGATTTCGATTTCGGCACGCTCGAGCATCGTCTGCGCGAACTGTCGTTCCTCAATTCCGGCGTAAAGATTGCACTGACCGATGCGCGCGGGGTCGAGCCCAAGATCGTCGAGATGCATTACGAGGGCGGCGTCGAGGCTTTCGTGCGCTATCTCGATCGCTCCAAGCAGGCGCTGCATTCGCCGCCGATCACGCTCAAAGGCGAGAAGGAAGGCATCACGGTCGAGCTGTCGATGGAGTGGAACGACAGCTACCACGAGACCATGCTGTGCTTCACCAACAACATCCCGCAACGCGATGGCGGCACGCATCTGGCCGGCTTCCGCGGCGCGCTGACCCGCACCTTGAACAACTACGCCAGCGGATCGAGCATTGCCAAGAAGGAAAAGGTCCAGCTGACTGGCGAGGACATGCGCGAGGGCCTGACCTGCGTGCTGTCGGTGAAAGTGCCGGATCCGAAATTCTCTTCGCAGACCAAGGACAAGCTGGTGTCGTCGGAAGTGCGCCCGATCGTGGAAAGCATCGTCGGCGAACGGCTGGAACGCTGGCTGGAAGAACACCCTTCGGAGGCGCGCAAGATCGTCACCAAGGTGGTGGAAGCCGGCGCCGCGCGCGAAGCCGCGCGCAAGGCGCGCGAGCTCACCCGCCGCAAGGGCATCCTCGATATCTCCTCGCTACCCGGCAAGCTGGCGGATTGCCAGGAGCGCGATCCGGCCAAATCCGAACTCTTCATCGTCGAGGGCGATTCCGCCGGCGGCTCGGCCAAGCAGGGCCGCAACCGCGCCTACCAGGCGATCCTGCCCTTGCGCGGCAAGATCCTGAATGTCGAACGCGCGCGCTTCGACAAGATGCTGGGCTCGCAGGAAATCGGCACCTTGATCACCGCACTGGGCACGGGCATCGGCCATGACGATTTCGATCTGGCCAAGCTGCGCTACCACCGCATCATCATCATGACCGACGCCGACGTCGACGGCTCGCACATTCGCACCCTGCTGCTGACCTTCTTCTATCGCCAGATGCCGTCGCTGATCGAGGGCGGCCATCTCTACATCGCCCAGCCGCCGCTCTATCGCGCCAAGCGCGGCAACTCCGCGATCTACCTGAAAGACGAGAAGGCGATGGAGAATTCGCTGATCGAGACGGGCATCGATGGCGCCACCTTGACCCTCGCCAACGGCACGCAGATGGGCGGCGCCGATCTGCGCGATACAGCCGAACTCGCCCGCATGGTCACCAACCTGATCAAGCCGCTGGCGCTGTCCCGCCGCGTCACCAGCCAGCCGGTGATCGAGCAGGCGGCGATCGCCGGCGCGCTCAATCCTGAGATCCTTTCCGAATCCGAACGAGCCAGTGGCGCTGCCGCCTACATCGCGCGGCGGCTGGATTCGGTCAGCCCGGCCGGCGAGCGCGGCTGGCAGGGCGAACCGACGCCGGACGGCGGTTTGGGCTTCTCGCGCACATTGCGCGGGGTGCTGGAACGGCACGTCATCGACGGCGCGCTGATCCGGTCCTCCGAAGCGCGCAAACTCGACAGCATGGCACTGGCGCTGCAGGGCATTTACGTCAAGCCGGCGAAGCTCGCCTGGAAGGACAAGGAGATCGTCGTGCACGCTCCCACCGAGTTGCTGGGCGCGATCCTCGATCAGGGCAAGAAGGGCCTGTCGGTGCAGCGCTACAAGGGTCTGGGGGAAATGAATCCCGACCAGCTCTGGGAAACCACGCTCGATCCCAACGTGCGCGCGCTGTTGCAGGTCAAGGTCAGCCACGCCGACGAGGCGGAGGAAATCTTCTCCACCCTGATGGGTGACGTGGTCGAACCGCGCCGCGAATTCATCCAGACCAACGCGCTGAAAGTCGCCAATCTGGACGTGTAGAAGATCTCTTGCCGCGCAGGAACTCGTTTGCTGTTCGGTCTCACCGGCTGCTGCCGGCAACCTGGGTGGCGGTGAGCCTCTCCCCGTTTCCAGCACTGTCATCCCCGCGAAGGCGGGGATCTCAGGCCGGCGAGCCTGAGAGGGAGATTTTCCTGCATCGGCATACGAGACTTGCTTGAAAAAGATCCCCGCTTGCGGGGGGATGACAATGTTGGAATCGGGCACTGTGGAGGTAGCTATCCCTCCACCGCCGGCGCGATCTTCATCGCCAGCACCTTGTCGATGCGCCGACGGTCCATGTCGATTACTTCCAGCCGCCAGCCGTCGTGCTCGACCGCATCGCCCGGCTGGGGGATGCGGCGGGCCAGAGCCAGCACCAGGCCGGCCAGGGTGGTGTAGTTGCGCTCGTCCGGCAGTTCGATCTGCAGCCGGTCGCGGAATTCGTCCAGCGACATGGCGCCATCGAGCAGCCAGGAGCCGTCCTCGCGCTGGTGCGCCTCGGCCTCGTCCTCGGTCTCGCCCGGCAGGGTGCCCAGCACGGCGCGGGTCAGGTCGCTGGTCGAGACGATGCCTTCCAGCGAGCCGAACTCGTCCACCACCACCAGCAGATGCACGGTCGAGGCACGCAACTGGTCCATGGCTTTCAGCGCGCCAACCGAATCGGGCACCACCTTGGGCGCGCGCATGGCGGCCTGGATGTCGAAACTCTTGCCCAGCAACATCGACTTCAGCAATTCCTGCGTGTCGAGCACGCCGACCACGTTGTCGATGCGTCCGCGCGCCACCGGATAGCGGTCGAAGCCGAATTCCACGATCTTGCGCTTGTTGTCCTCCGGCGGCGCGTCGAGATCGAGCCAGACGACTTCGTTGCGCGGCGTCATCACGGCGCGCACCGAGCGGTCGGCCAGCCGCATGACGCCGTCGATCATCTCGCCCTCGGCCTGATGCACGATGCCGGTGCGGGCGGCTTCGGCGATCAGCGCGCGAATCTCCTCGTCGGTGACGGCGCGCTCGCCCGAAGTTCGCACGCCCAACAGCCGCAGCAGCAGGCGCGAGGCGTTGTCGAGCACCCAGACTATGGGATAGGCCGCCTTGGCAACGAACCGCATCGGGCGGGAGACGACGATGGCGATGCGCTCCGGTCCGGCCAGCGCTATGCGCTTCGGCACCAGTTCGCCCACGATCACCGACAGGGCCGTGATGGAGGCGACCACGATCGCCACCGACAGCGATTCGGCAATCGACGCCACCAGCGGGATGTCGGCCAGAACCGGCACCAGCCGTTCGCTCAAGGTGGCGCCGCCATAGGCGCCGGCCAGGATGCCGACCAGGGTGATGCCCACTTGCACGGCGGAGAGGAAATGCCCCGGCTTGGCCGCCAGTTCCAGCGCCACCTGCGCGCCCTTGTTGCCGCGCTGCGCCAAGGGTTGCAGCGCCGCCTTGCGCGAGGAGACGACCGAGAGCTCGGCCATCGCCAGAAAACCGTTGAGAAGGATGAGAACCAGAACCAGAGCCAGTTCCAGGCCCAGCATGGGAAAACCTCGCGAATGTCAGGAGCGCAGCAGTATCGCCGCTGGCGCGGGGTTTGAAAAGTCGCGGGATTTCAAGCCTGATTAACCACAGAGGCACAGAGACACAGAGAAATCTGTGCCTCTGTGGCTCTGTGGTTTTCTTCTTTATCCCTTCGGCAGCAGCACCATCTGGGTCTGCGTCACCACCGCCGCCAGCCGGCCGTCGCTTTCGCGCGAGATTTCGGTCTGCCACACCATGGTGGTCTTGCCGCGGTGGAACGGCTTGGCGCGGGCGATGGCGGTGTCGCCGATGGCGATGGCGGCGAGGAAATTGGTCTTGCTCTCGATGGTGGTGGTGCCGGCGCCCGGCGGCAGATTGATCACTGTCGCCGCCGCTCCCACCGTGTCGGCCAGCGCCATCACGGCGCCGCCATGGAGAATGTCGGGCCGGGTGCAGATTTCCGGCCGCACCTTCATGCGCGCCTCGACCATGTCCTTCTGCGCGGCGGTGAATTCGATGCCCAGGGTCTTGGCCAGCGGCAGCGGCCGCTCGCGCAGTTTCTGCAACAGATCGCTCATTGTTTCCTCCCGTGTTGCCCCGATCATCGCCGTGGCAGGAAATCCGTCAACCGCCGCGGGAAATCGAAGCGGCCCAGCGGCAGGTCGGGGCGCTTGTCGCTGTTAGGCGCATCGAGCGCGGTGGGAAACTCCTCGTGGCTCCTGCGCAAGCGGTAATGGTGGCGGCTGACCAGGCTGAGCTCCAGCACGTAGGGCACCTTGAGCGCACCGAAGGAAGCGATGGGCGCGTTGTTGTTGCCATGAACATGCACGACGGCGAAATCACGCGTCAGCTTGCGCATGGCGGCCGTCATGGCGGCAAGGAACTGCGGATCGCCCGCCCGATTGAGCCAATGCAGTTCGATCACGATCTGGCGATAGCGCAGCAGCGATGCCGGTGTCACCTGGTTCAACAGGGCCCATTCGTCGCCCTCGATATCGACCTTCAGGATCGCCGTGCCCGGCGCCAGCCGGTACATGGCGGCGATGCCGTCGAGCGAAACGCAAGGGTCCTCGCCCGCACCATCGCCCAGCCTGATGCGATGGAAGTGGAAGCGGGCATGCTGGGTGGGCGGACCGGCGACGGTGTGGTCGAACAGATCGATCTCGATGCCGCGCTCGGCCAGGTCGCGCTCGAACGACACGTCCCAGCCGACGCCGCAGCCGACGCCGCGCACGATGCCGGCGAAATCGTCGAGCAGCACATAGCCGCCATCGCCGGGCGCACCGAGCCGGATCTTCTTCTGGCCCACCGCTTGGTGCGGACGCATCAGGTTGAGCAGACGGCGCATGCGCCCATCGTCCGGTTGCATGCCGAACCCTAAAACAAATGGCAGTTGAATGGAAATCGCCGGCGATTGCGTCGAACCGTATAAATCCCCCGTCGCATTCCGTCCCGCCGGCAGGCCCGCCGCCATGCGCGGCAAGAAGGTCTGCCACCTTCCGCACCGGGGAGCGGGCGGCGGACGCGGAGCTTGTGGCGGTACTTGCCCGCCGGGCATAATCGTCGGTGGGAGCGCCGCCCCCGCTTCAAACGGGGCAAATCAAGAAGGCCTGACATGCAGCGCAACTATTGGGTCGCCGTCATTTGCGGCGCCACCATCCTCACCATCGGCATCGGCGCGCGCGGCAGCTTCGGCATATTCCAGGCGCCAATCGCGGCCGACCTGCAGGTGGGCCGCGAGCTGTGGTCGTTCGGCAACGCGCTGTCGATGCTGCTGATGGGCGCTTTCGCGCCGTTCGTCGGCGGCATCGCCGACAAGTTCGGCGCCGCCCGCACCATCGCCATGGGCGGCGTGCTCTATGTCGCCGGCATGGTGCTGATGTCGTCGGCCACCGAGGGCGTCGTGCTGACCTTGGGCAATGCGCTGTCCGGCATCGGCATGTCGGCAGCGGGCTTCGGTCCGATCTTTGGCGTCATCGGCCGCTCGACGCCGCCGGCCAAGCGCTCGCTGGCCCTGGGGCTGGCCACCGCCGGCGGCTCGTTCGGGCAATTCGCCATCGTGCCCTTCGCCGCGGTGATGCTCGATCTCACCAACGACTGGCACCAGACCATGCTCGTTCTGGCGCTGGTCTCGACCATCATGGTGCCGCTGGCCTGGGGCCTGCGCGAGACCAAGGCGTCGCTGGCCGCCGCGGCTGGGCCGAAGCCGCAGACCTTGAAGGCCGCCCTGGGCGAGGCCAGCGCCACGCCGGGCTTCTGGCTGCTGACGGTGGGCTTCTTCGTCTGCGGCTTCCATGTCGCCTTCGTCGGCCTGCATCTGCCGGCCTATGTCGCCGACAATGGCGTCGGGCTGGAGATGTTCGGCAAGACCATTTCGCCAGCCCAACTCGGCGGCTGGGCCATTGGGCTGGTCGGCCTGTTCAACATCGCGGGCTCGATCCTGTGGGGTTACCTGGGCGGGCGGTACAAGCGCAAGGACATGCTGGCGCTGCTCTATTTCCTGCGCGCACTGGTCTTCATCCTGTTCCTGGTGCTGCCGCTCTCCGCATCCTCGGTGCTGGTGTTCGCCGCCCTGCTTGGTTTCCTGTGGCTGGGCACCGTGCCGCTGACTTCGGGCCTGGTCGGCTACATCTTCGGCCCCGCCTTCATGTCGATGCTTTACGGCATTGTGTTCTTCTCGCACCAGCTCGGCTCGTTCCTGGGCGGCTGGGGCGGCGGCAAGCTCTACGACCTCACCAAATCCTACGACGCCATGTGGTGGATTTCGGTGGCGCTGGGACTCACGGCGGCGCTGCTAAACCTGCTGATCCGCGAGAAGCCGGTGGCGCGGCTGATGCCGGCGGCGGCCGAATAGCGGGTCTGGCGAAAGGCGCCGGGCAGACCTAGATTATGGATATGAGCACGCATACCGATCCTGCCAACCAACAGCCAGCCCCGCGCTGGCTGCTGGCGCTGCTTGGCGTCGGCGGTCTGGTGCTGCTGCTGGGCGCCGGGCTCGGCTGGTTCTATCGCGGCACGTCGATCGTGCTGGATATGGCGAATTTCTTCTGCCTGTAGGCGAAAGCACTGCTCTCTCCAATTACGCCCTTCTCCCGCTTGCGGGAGAAGGTGCCCGGAGGGCGGATGAAGGTGTGCGATGATCCAACGCCATCAGGCCTCTCGACGTAGAGACAACACCCTCATCCGGGCTTCGCCCACCTTCTCCCGCAAGCGGGAGAAGGGCGTAACTTGATAGTGCGGTTGTGTAGGAAGCGCCTTCTAAATCTTCTCTTCCCATTCCAACTTCGGCTTGAAGTCGAAAACCTGTTTCATGATCTTGCCACGCTGATCGGGATTGAGCTTGCCGTCGAGCAGCGGCAGCGATTGATCGGCCGCCGCTTGCAGCAATGAATCTTCAGGCTCGCTCTGCTTGGCCAGCATCAGCCATTTGAAAGCTTCGCCTGGATCGGCATCGGCCAGGAGCTTCTCCGCATGCAGGCGGCCTAAAATCACCATCGCCCAGGCGAAGCCCTGGTTCGAGGCGCGCTGCAGCATCGTCTTCGCCGCTTTCAGATCGGCCGGCAGCTCCTTGCCCTCGACCAGCGCCTGGCCGACGATGAACTGCGCCTGCGCCCAGCCGCCTTCGGCCGAGGCCCTGAAATGCTTCATCGCCAGCGCAGTGTCGGGCTTGGAAGGCTTGGTCTCGTCGCCGCGATAGGCGATGACGCCAAGATGAAAGTTCGCCAGCGGATGGCCCTTGGCCGCCGGGCCTTCGAGCAGCGCCCGCGCCTTTTTGTAATCGACGCCCAGCACGTCGCCTTGGGCATAGAAGCCGCCCAG
Source organism: Alphaproteobacteria bacterium (assembly GCA_029266575.1). GTDB lineage: Bacteria > Pseudomonadota > Alphaproteobacteria > Reyranellales > JAQSWP01 > JAQSWP01. The sequence goes on from JAQSWP010000024.1 coordinate 19,677, forward strand.
CCGCACCGCGCCATCGACATGGCCGTGCTTGCCGGCCAGCTCGTAATAGGCCGCCGCGGTCTGGCCGCTGCGGCGCACGCCGCAGCCTTCCTCATAGATGATGCCGACGCGGAACGCGGCCTGCGCATTGCCCTTCTCGGCATCGGCCATCAATTGCCGCAGGCTGCGCTGGCAGGCCTTGTCGCTGTCGCTGAGCTCGGGTGCCTTGCCGCCGCGACCGGGACCCGCGCCAACGCCCAGTACCTTGCCGCCGATCGGCTGCTCGGCGGCGATCTCCTGCTTGACTTTGTCCGCTGCCAGCAATTCGCCCCAGGCTTTCGCCATGCCGGCGCGCGGCGGATCGGCAACCGGTGAAGCTGCGGGCGCAGACGTTGCGGGTTTGGCGGCGACGGGCGGCGGCGCCGGAGCAGGAGTCGCGGGCGCGGTCGTCGTCACAGGCGGCTTTGGCGATGCCGGCGGCATCGAGACGACGGCCGGCTGCGAGGGATCGGCTGGCGGGGCGACGGGCGGCACCGGCGGGCGCGGCCTTGCTTGAGGCGATGCGCCGGGCGACGGATCGCTGACGCTGGCGGCGGGGTTCGATTCGTCGCCGCCGCGCGAGGTCTGCGCCACGGCCGGCATGGCCAGCAGCGCCATCGCCATCACGCTCGCCGCCCACCGCCGCATCGGCCGCTCCCGGTTAGAGAATGAACTTGGACAGATCCGCGTTCTTCGCCAGCGACGAAACATGCTGACGTACATAGTCCACGTCAATCGTGATGCTCTGGTTGGGCTTGTCGGAGGCATCGAAGCTGATGTCCTCCAGCAATTTCTCCAGCACCGTGTGCAGCCTTCGCGCGCCGATATTCTCGACCGAGCCGTTGATCTCGGCCGCCAGCCTGGCCAGCTCGTCGATGGCGTCGTCGGTGAAGGCGAGATCCAGCTTCTCGGTTTTCATCAGCGCCTTGTACTGCGTGATGAGGCTGGCTTCCGGCTCGGTCAGGATGCGGCGGAAATCGGCTTGGGTCAGCGGCTGCAGGGAAACGCGGATCGGCAGGCGGCCCTGCAATTCGGGCAGCAGGTCGGACGGCTTGGCGAGATGAAAGGCGCCCGAAGCGATGAACAAGATGTGGTCGGTCTTCACCGGCCCGTGCTTGGTGGCGACGATAGTGCCTTCGATCAGCGGCAGCAGATCGCGCTGCACGCCTTCGCGGCTGACATCGGCGCCCATGCGCTCGGAGCGGGCGCAAATTTTATCGATTTCATCGAGGAAGACGATGCCGTTCTGCTCGACCGCATCGCGCGCCTCGCGCAGCACGCGCTCGTCGTCGACCAGCTTGTCGCTTTCCTCCTGCATCAGCACTTCATAGGATTCCTCGACGCTCAAATTGCGCTTCTTCTTGCGCGGCCCGAACGCCTTGCCCAGCATGTCGCCGAGATTGACCATGCCGATGCTGGCGCCGGGCATGCCCGGCACTTCCATGGTCGGCATGCCGCCGCCGCCGGAATCGGAAACCTCGATCTCGATTTCCTTCTTGGCCAGCGAGCCTTCGCGCAGCATGCGGCGGAATTTCTGCCGCGTGTCGGGACCGGCGCCGGGGCCGACCAGCGCATCGAGCACGCGCTCCTCGGCCTGCAACTCAGCCTTGGCGGCAACCTCCTTGCGAAGACGTTCCCTGGTCATGGCGAGGGCGGCTTCCAGCAGATCGCGCACGATCTGCTCGACGTCGCGGCCGACATAACCGACTTCGGTGAACTTGGTGGCCTCGACCTTGATGAACGGCGCGCCAGCGAGCTTGGCCAGGCGGCGCGCGATCTCGGTCTTGCCGACGCCGGTGGGGCCGATCATCAGGATGTTCTTGGGCAGCACTTCTTCGCGCAAGCTCTCGTCGAGCTGCTGGCGGCGCCAGCGGTTACGCAAGGCAATGGCCACGGCGCGCTTGGCGTCGGCCTGGCCGACGATGAAGCGGTCGAGCTCGGAAACGATCTCGCGCGGCGAGAAATCACTCATCTGTTCGGTACTCTGGCCTAAAGGCTTTCAACGGTGAGATTGGTGTTGGTGTAGACGCAGATGTCGGCCGCGATCTTCATCGCCTTGCGCGCCACGGCCTCTGCATCCAGCCCCGGCTGGTCGATCAGCGCGCGGGCAGCCGCGAGCGCATAATTGCCACCGGATCCGATGCCGATCAGCCCGTCATCGGGTTCCAGAACGTCGCCGGTGCCGGTCAGCACCAGCGAGGTCTTGGCGTCGGCCACCGCCATCATGGCTTCCAGCCGCCGCAGGTAACGATCGGTGCGCCAGTCCTTGGCCAACTCGACGCAGGCGCGGGTCAGCTGGTCGGGGTATTGCTCGAGCTTGGCCTCGAGCCGTTCGAACAAGGTGAAGGCATCGGCGGTGGAGCCGGCGAAGCCCCCCAGGATCCTGCCGTTGCCCAGCCGGCGCACCTTGCGTGCGGTGGCCTTGATGACGGTCTGGCCCAGGCTGACCACCTTGCCGTCCCTGCGGACCGCCAGGATCGTCGTGCCGTGCCAAGTATTGGAACTGCCCGCTTGGGGCGAATGCGGATCGGACATGCAGCATAGATAGGTCATCGTCCCTGCCAGTGAAAGGGGGCCGTCAGGGCCGCCCCGCCGCCGCTGGAACAAGCGCTATAATGCTGATACAAAGCCCCCGCGCCGCGGAAGGGCGCAGGAGAGCAGGATAATGGCGCCCGATACTGCCGGCGCCGGCCGGGGCCGCAGCGCCCGGGTCGAGCGCACCACCAAGGAGACCTCGATCGCCGTCACCGTCGATCTCGACGGCAGCGGCCGCTACGAGGTCTCGACCGGCATCGGCTTTCTCGACCACATGCTGGAGCAGCTCTCGCGCCACTCGCTGATCGACATCACGGTGCGCGCCAAGGGCGACCTGCACATCGACTATCACCATACGACGGAAGACACCGGCATCGCGCTGGGCGAAGCGGTGTCCAAGGCATTGGGCGAGCGCATCGGCATCACCCGCTATGGCGAGGCGTTGATCCCGATGGACGAGACGCTGACGCAAGTGGCGCTCGATGCCTCCAATCGTCCCTACCTGATCTGGAAGGTGAATTTCACCAAGCCCAAGCTTGGCGAGATGGACACCGAATTGTTCAAGGAATGGTTCCAGGCCTTCGCGCAAAATGCCGGGCTGACCCTGCATATCTGGAACCACTACGGCGAGAACAACCACCACATCGTGGAATCCTGCTTCAAGGGTCTGGCACGCGCGCTGCGGCAGGCAGTGGAGATCGATCCGCGCAAGCAGGACGCCATCCCCTCGACCAAGGGCAAGCTGTGATGCGAACGCACGCAGCGCGCATCGGGCTTCGACATTGACCGTTGCGGGACTTGCCGCCCGCATCCGTCGATCGTCGTTCATTGCCTGAGGACCAAACAATGTCTGTCGTTATCATCGATTACGGTTCGGGAAATCTGCGCTCCGCCGCCAAGGCGTTCGAACGCGCCGCAAGCGAAGCCGGTGTCGATACCAATATTCAGGTCACCGCCGATCCGCGCGTGGTGATGAAAGCAACTCATATCGTGCTGCCCGGCGTCGGCGCCTTCGCCGATTGCCGCGCCGGCCTCTACGCCGTACCCGGCATGGTCGCCGTGCTGGAACGCGAAGTGATCGAGCGCGGCAAGCCCTTCATGGGCATCTGCGTCGGCATGCAGCTGATGGCGACGCGCGGGCTGGAGCACGGCGTGCATGCCGGGCTGGACTGGATCAAGGGCGACATCGTGCGCGTGGCGCCCGAGTCGAGCGATCTGAAAGTGCCGCAGATGGGCTGGAATGCGCTGGCCGACATTGCGCGGCATCCGGTGCTGGACGGCATTGAGAAAGGTGCGCACGCCTATTTCGTGCATTCCTACAAGCTCGACGCCGCCGACAAGAGCAACGTCCTCGCCACGGTCGATTACGGCGGCGCGGTTGCGGCCGTGATCGGGCGCGACAACATGGTCGGCACGCAATTCCACCCCGAGAAGAGCCAGCAGACGGGTCTCAGGCTGATCGAGAATTTCCTGAACTGGCGGCCTTAGGCGCTTCCCTCATTGCGGCTCAAATCCAACACCGTCATCCCCGCGAAAGCGGGGATCTTGGGCGGACGAGCGTGAGCGGTCGAGGGAAGTGGCCTCCATCGACAGGGGGGACTTCACTTAGAAATATCCCCGCTTTCGCGGGGATGACGGTGTTGGAGAAGCGCGACGGTGCAGATGGATTGGGGCGAGGGTCTTTAACTCACACCCTTAACCCGGCCCGGTCCGGGCGGTTGTCGTTGGAGGCGGCGCAAAAGATCGCTGCTTCGCTGTGGCGTGATGCCAGGCGCTTGTCCATCAGCAAGAGATCGATGCTGCTGTCGGCGGTGTCGACTCGCGCCGCATCGTGCACGCGATAGCCCAGGCGACGATAGAAGGCGACCGAGGAGAAGGCGGAAGCCACCCGCATGGTGCGGAAATTGGCGCGCCGCGCGGCAAGCTCGACGGCAGCCACGATGGTGCGGCCCAGGCCCAGCCCATGCGCCTGGGGATGGGCGAAGACCGAGCGCAACAGGGCGATACCTTCGCCATGCTCGGGTGCCGGTGCCCAGCCCGCGGTGGCGACAATCTCGCCGTCCCCGTTCTCGGCCACGAAATAGCGCGAGGCGGCGATCAGCGCCTCGACGCCGCGCGTTGGCCGCTTATGCCAGGCTTGCAGAATGGCGGCATCGTAGGGGTAGCCGACAGGAATCGCTGCAATGGCGGCGCGCTGGCAGGCGAGAATGGCCTCGCGATCGGAAATCTTGGCGGGACGGATCAGCAAACTCTCGGACATCTTCTTCTTTCAACTCCCTGCAAACGACGGCGGCAATTCCAATGCCGCCAGTGGCCCAAAGGCGGCCACGAACCAAACTCTAGGATCATGGAAGGTTTGTGGCTGTGAATGGGATCACAGGGTTTCCGCCCGTTTTGCCGCGATAAGCGGCCAGGAGACCCGCTTTACCCCCCGGCCGATTTCGCCGATAGTGCGGCCCCTTAAACCGCCGGCCCGCTCAGGAACGCAACCGAAACCGCCATGATTCTCTTCCCCGCCATCGACCTGAAGGACGGCAAATGCGTGCGCCTGGTGCGGGGCGAGATGAACTCGGCCACGGTGTTCGATCTCGAGCCGGCCGAGCAGGCGCTGAAATTCGTCAAGGCCGGCTGCGAGTGGCTGCACCTGGTCGATCTCAACGGGGCGGTCGAAGGCAAGCCGGTCAACGAGGCGGCGGTGCGCGCCATCCTCAAGGCGATCAAGATACCGGCGCAGCTGGGCGGCGGCATTCGCGACCGGGTGACCATCGAGCGCTGGCTGGAGGCTGGCGTGGCGCGGGTGATCCTGGGCACCGTGGCGCTGCGCGAGCCTGAGCTGGTCAAGGAAGCCTGCAAGGCCCATCCCGGCAAGATCGCGGTCGGCATCGATGCGCGCGGCGGGCTGGTGGCGGTGCAGGGCTGGACCGAAACCTCGAAGGTCAAGGCGCTCGACCTGGCGCTGCGCTTCGAGGATGCCGGCGTGGCGGCCATCATCTACACCGACATCGACCGCGACGGCGCCATGGCCGGGCCCAATATCGACGCCACGGTCGATCTGGCGCATCATCTGCAAACGCCGGTGATCGCCTCGGGCGGCGTGTCTTCGATGGACGACCTGATCGAACTGCATCAGCATGAGAAGGCCGGTATCGTTGGCGTCATTTGCGGCCGCGCGCTCTATGACGGGCGTATCGATCCGGCGAAAGCGGTGGCGCTGCTGAAATAGCGGCGGGAACCAAGACAGATTTGTTACGATTGTGTTACAGTCGTAAGCGCGAGACGGAGAGTCCTTTTGGGGCGGCGCCGTTTTCCCTCTCGCCGCAACTTTTCGGCCCCGCTCGCGTCCGATCCTTGGCGATGCTTAAAATCCGCATCATTCCCTGTCTCGACGTTCATGCCGGCCGCGTGGTCAAGGGCGTCAAATTCGTCGATCTGGTCGATGCCGGCGATCCGGTCGAGCAGGCACGGGTCTATGACAAGGCCGGCGCCGACGAGCTGACCTTCCTCGACATCACCGCTTCCTCCGACAATCGCGACACGCTCTACGACGTGGTGGCGCGCACGGCCGAGCAATGCTTCATGCCGCTGACCGTGGGCGGCGGCGTGCGTCAGGTCGAAGACATCCGCAAGCTGCTGCTGGCCGGCGCCGACAAGGTCTCGATCAACACCGCCGCCATCTCCCGTCCCGAATTCGTCAGCGAGGCCGCCAACAAGTTCGGCGCGCAATGCACCGTGGTCGCCATCGACGCCAAGCGCGTGGCCGAGAACCAATGGGAAGTCTTCACCCATGGCGGACGCAACGCCACCGGCCTCGATGCGATTGAGTGGGCCAAGCGGATGGTGTCGCTGGGCGCCGGCGAGATCCTGCTGACCTCGATGGATCGCGACGGCACCAAGGAAGGCTTCGATCTCAAGCTGACGCGCGCGGTGTCCGATGCGGTGTCGGTGCCGGTGATCGCCTCGGGCGGCGTCGGCAGCCTGGAGCATTTCGTGCAGGGCGTGCGCGAGGGCCATGCGTCGGGCCTGCTGGCCGCCTCGGTGTTTCATTTCGGTACTTTTTCGATCGGCCAGGTGAAGGCCTATCTGACGGCCGCCGGCGTGCCGATCCGGCCGCTGGAGCTGGCTGCGTAGTTTCGGGGGAAGCGACAGACATGGCGAAACAGAGCAAGAAGAAGAAAGCCGCGCCGAAGAAGAAACTCAAGGCCAAGAAGACCGCCAGGCTGCACACGCTGGAGCAGCTCTACAAGACCATCGAGAGCCGCAAGGGCAAGGATCCCAACTCCTCCTACACCGCCCGCCTGATGGCCAAGGGACCGATCAAGCTGGCGCAGAAGCTGGGCGAGGAGGCGATCGAAACCGCCATCGAGGGCGTGCGCGGCGATCGCAAGAAGCTGGTCGAGGAAAGCGCCGACCTGCTTTATCACCTGCTGGCACTGTGGGCCTCGCGCGGGGTCAAGCCGCAGCAGGTCTGGGCCGAGCTGGCGCGCCGCGAAGGCCGCTCCGGCCTGGAAGAGAAGGCCGCGCGCCGGACTACCGCTTCCCGCAGGAAATGAGGATAGTGCGGCCTGCACTGTAGGGCCCAGATGTCCCCATCCGCGCAAAAACTGGCCTGGATCCTGCTCGGCAGCAAAGGCGGCGACAATGCGCAGCTGCGCGTTGTGGCCCGGGCCTGCGGCTTTCAGCTGCGCGAAATCCAACTCGACTTCACCGAACAGTATCGCCGCGCCAATGTCCGCCTCGGTCCGACTCTGGAGACGTTGACGGATGAAGCCCGCCAGCGCCTGAGCCCGCCTTGGCCGGACGTGGTGTTCTCCTCCGGCCGGCGCAGCGTGCCGGTGGCCCGCTGGATCAAGCTTCAGTGCGGCGCCAAGCTGGTGCATATCGGCCGGCCCTGGGGGCGGCTGCGCTGGTTCGATCTGGTGCTGGCGATGCCGCAATATCGCGTACGCAAGCGGCGCAACGTCTTCCAGGCGCGCATGCCGTTCAACGCGCCCGACCCGCTCGCCTTGGAAGAAGCGGCGGAACGCTGGCGGGAAGAATTCTCCCGCTACCAGCAGCCGTGGATCGCTGTGTTGCTGGGCGGCGCCGCGGTTCCGCTGACTATGGATGCCGCCACCGCGGTCCATATTGCCGAGCAGGCCTCCCACCAGGCCGCAGCGCAAGGCGGCAGCGTGCTGGCGCTGACCAGCCCGCGCACCACGGTGGAAGCCAGAGAGGCTTTCTTCGCTGCCCTCACCGCGCCCGGCCTGCGTTACACGTGGCGGCCCAACGATCCGGGCAATCCCTATTTCGGCGCGCTGGCGCTGGCCGACCAGTTCATCGTCAGCGGCGACAGCGCCTCGATGCTGGCCGAGGCGGTGCGGCGGATCAGGCCGGTCCATGTCGCCCGCCTGCCCATGCTCTTGCGCAAAAAGCGCCAGCGCAGCGAAGTCTTGCGTCGCCTCCTGCCGGCCTTTGTCTATGAAACTCTGGCCGACTGGAACCTGGTGAAACCCAACCGCGCCATGGACCAGCTGCACCAGCGGCTGGCCGACGATGGCCTGGTCCGCTTTCTTGGTGAGCCGATGTTTGCACCGTCTCCGTTTGAAGACGACATCGCGGCAGCCGCCGCGCGCATCCGCGCTTTGGTGGCGGCCTAAGCCGGCCGCGGCGCCAGCAGGATGATGCCGGCGCCGACCAGGCACAGCAACGCGCCGATACTGTCCCAGCGATCGGGCATCTGCCTTTCCACCAGCATCAGCCAGACCAGCGAGGCGGCGATATAGACGCCGCCATAGGCGGCATAGGCGCGGCCGGCGAACAGGCTGTCGGCGCGCGTCAGCAGCAGCGCGAAGACGATCAGCGCCGCGATGCCCGGCAGCACCCACCAGCCCGACTTGCCCAGCCGCAGCCAGGCCCAGAAGGCAAAGCACCCAGCGATCTCCGCCGCTGCTGCAATGGCGAAAACGCCGAGGGAAATTGCTGCGTTCATGAAATCTCCCAATTGTCGCTCAAACTATATCGTTCTTTTATTCGTCATGGCCCGGTTTAACCGGGCCATCCATGGCTAGCGATTTCCGATCTCAGATTTAGCGCAGTTGCGGCATGGGTCGCCCCGCTCAAGCCGGGCGATGACGGATTAAAATAGCGTACAGTGCGTTACCAGTTTTTGAGCAGGAGACAGCCATGAGCTATCCCAACGAAAGCCCCGATTATCGCGCCGCGCGCGAGGCGCTGCTGAAGGACGAACAGGAATTGGTCGCCAAGACGAAAGCCGTCGCCGCCAAGCGCCGGACTTTGCCGCGCGGCGGGCGGCTGAAGGAGGATTACGTTTTCCAATGGGCCAATGAGGTCAAGCTGGGGCAGGACGTGAAATTCTCCGAGCTGTTCGGCCAGCACGACACCTTGTTGCTCTACTCTTTCATGTTCGGGCCCAACTGGGACAAGCCCTGCCCGTCCTGTACCTCGCTGATGGATGGCTTCGATCGCACCTGGTACTCGGTCAACCAGAACGCAGCCTTCGCCGCCATCGCCAAGGCGCAGCCCGAGCGCATCGCCGACTGGGCGCGCAAGCGCGGCTGGTCGCAGATCCCGCTGCTCTCCGGCTACGCCTCAACCTATCAGGCCGACTACAAATGCCAGGCCGAGAACGACGACAAGCAATTGCCGGTGATGCACGTGTTCCGCAAGCAGGGCGGCGGCATCTTCCATTTCTGGGGCACCGAAACCATGTCCAACCACGTCGACACGGTCTGGGCCTACTGGAACCTGATGGATTTCACCCCGGAAGGCCGGCCCAACCTCGACACCCCGCCGCAGAATTTCCGCTCGGAGTTTCTGGAGAAGCATTACCTGAACCAGGACTAGGCTCGCCGGTTGGGGCGCGGCGGGGAAATATGCTAGCAACGTCTCCGGGAGCGCCTGCCGTCCGGAGTAGCCATGACCACCACCGCGCCTTACGACAAGACCAACATCTTCGCCCGCATCCTGCGCGGCGAGCTGCCGTGCAAGAAAGTGTTCGAGAACGAGTTCGCGCTGGCCTTCGAGGACATCCATCCGTCGGCGCCAGTGCATGTGCTGGTGATCCCCAAGGGCGAGTTCGTGTCGTTCGACGATTTCGCGGCCAAGGCGTCGGAAGTGATGCAGGCCGGGTTCTGGCGCGCGGTGGGCACGGTGGCGCGTCAAACGGGCGTCGATAAAACGGGCTATCGCATCGTCGCCAATCACGGCGCCGATGCGCACCAGATCGTGTTCCACTTCCACGTCCATGTCATCGGCGGCCGGCAGCTCTCGTCGAAGATGGCGAACATGCCGAAAGAACTGCCCCAGACCGCATAGGGAAAGCGCATTTATGTTCTACGATACCGCCAAGGGCGATCACGGCCTGCCCAACGATCCGTTCAAGGCGCTGGTGGCACCGCGCCCGATAGGCTGGATCACCACGGTGGATGCGCAAGGGCACGTCAACCTGGCGCCGTTCTCCTTCTACAACGGCGTGTCGGATGCGCCGCCGATGGTGATGTATTGCCCCGGCGGCTCCTATGGCTCGGCGCCGGCCAAGCATTCGCTGCTCAACGTGCAAGCAACCGGCGAATTCGTCGTCAACGTCGTCTCCGAGGAGTTGAAGGAGGCGATGAACGTCACCGCCGCCATGGTCGATGTCGGCATCGACGAGATGAAGCTGGCCGGCCTCGAGCCCGCCGCCTCGCACATGGTCAAGCCGCCGCGGGTGGCGCGCGCGCCGGCGGCGCTGGAATGCAAGCTGTGGAAAGTGATCGAGCTGCCGGGCAACGGAGCGCATGTGCCGTACTCGATCGTCATCGGCACGGTGGTCGGCATATATATCGACGACAAGGTGGTCAAGGACGGACGGATCGATATGCTGGCGTTCAAGCCGGTCGGCCGGCTGGGCTATTCCGAATACAGCACGGTCGACAATGTCTTCCGGATGAGAAGGCCGGAGTAATCCGGTCGCGAGAGGCGCTCTCTTAAAATTAGGCCCAGCCCGCCCTCCATCACCGCTTATTGAAAACGATCGGACAGGCCCGTTCACCGCGCCGGTCTGGGCCGAAGCCCGAAACGATGCCGCTGCCGCGGAAGCCGTCTGCGGTGGCTTTCAGGCTGAAGCTGCCGGTGAAGGCATTGCCGCTGCGGCCGGTGAAGTTGATGCGATAGCTCATGCTGTCGCCGGTGATCGTGCCCGTGCCCTTGCCGTCGCGATAGAAATCCCAGGCAAATTGCGGACCGCTGATCGAGGTTCCGTACTGCGCGAAAGGCGGGCTATCGACATTCGGGCAATCGATCGTCACCCCGTAGCGGCCGGCATAGGCATATCCCGTCGCCGAAGGATCATTGGCGGCCTGCTGCGTCGACGGCGCGGCGCGCACATCGGCGGAGGTGACCGGCGGCGGCGCGGCGACCGGCACTGCTGGCGCCGCAGTCCGCGCCCCCTGTGCCCTGGCCTCGTCGTCCGCTTTCTTCTTCGCCGCGGCGGCGGCAATGTCGGCCTTCGCCTTGGCTTCGTCCTCCGCCTTTTTCTTGGCGGCGGCTTCGGCCTTTGCCTTGGCTTCCGTTTCTCGGCCTGCGCCCGCAACGCATCGGCCTGGCTGCGCGCTTCCTCCGCCTGCTTGCGGGCTTCGGCCAGTTCGGTCTCGGCTTTCTGCCGCGCGGCTTCCAGCGCACGGCGCTCCTGCTCCAACCGCTCGGTCTCCACCTTGCGCTGGACCTCGGCCTCCGCGATCTTGCGCACCTCCTCGTCGGCCTTGCGCTTGGCCTCGCCGTCGCTCTCGCGTTGCGCCCGTTCGGCGTCGCGCCTGGCCTGCTCCGCCTGTCGCGCCAGCTCCGCATCCTGTTGTCGCCGCACCTGTTCGGCGGCTTTCTGCGCGGCTTCCTGTTCGGCGCGCTTC
>JAQSWP010000208.1 GCA_029266575.1 Alphaproteobacteria bacterium
CATCGTCCACCACCTGCCACACCAAGCCCAACTGCAACGCCTGCTCGGCATCGAGCTGCGGCGCCAGCATCGCCAGGGCGCGGGCGCGCGCATCGCCCACCAGCCGCGGCAGGAACCAGGTCGAGCCGGCATCGGGCATCAGGCCAATGCGCGCGAAGGCTTGCAGGAAAGTCGCCGACTTCGCTGCGATGACGATATCCGACGCCAGCGCCAGCGACATGCCGGCGCCCGCCGCCGGACCGTTGACGGCGGCGACGATGGGTTTGCCCAGGCCGCGCATCTTCAGGATCATCGGATTGTAGAATTCCTCCAGGATCGCGCCGGCATCGCGCGGACCTTCACTCTTCTCCTGCGCTGCGGCCGCCAGATCGGCGCCGGCGCAAAAGCCACGCCCCGCGCCAGTCAGCAGCACGGCGCGGATGTTTTTATCGTCGGCGATCGTGGCCCAGGCGGCTTTCAGATCGACCAAGAGCTGACGGTTGAAGGCATTCAACCGCTCCGGGCGATTGAGCATCACCGTCGCAAGCCCGTTGGCGACATCGAACTTGATGGTCTCGTAGCTCATGGCGCTCACCGCCCGGCGAACTTGGCGGGACGCTTTTGCAGGAAGGCAGTGACACCCTCGGTAAAGTCCTCGCTGCGGCCTAGGTCGCGCTGCAGGTCGCGCTCCATATCGAGTTGCTTGGAAAGATCGCTGGTGTGCGAAGCATTGATCGCCCGCTTGATGCTGCCCAGCGCCAGGGTCGGGCCATCGGCCAGACCCTTGGCCAGTGCCGTGGCTTCGGCATCGAGCTGAGCATCGTCCACCACCTGCCAGATCATGCCCCATTCCTGCGCCTGCTCCGCCGGCACCGTCGTGCCCAACATCGCCAAGGCGCGAGCGCGCGCATCGCCCACCATATGCGGCAGGAACCAGGTGCCGCCCAGATCGGGGATCAGCGAGATGCGCACGAAGGCCTGGTCGAAGCGCGCCGAGCGCGCGGCAATGACGATGTCGCAGGCCAATGCCAGATTGGCGCCGCCGCCGGCCGCCACGCCGTTGACGGCGGCGATCACCGGCTTCTCCAGCGCGCGGATCTTGCGGATCATCGGGTTGAACAGCGTGTCCATCGAATTGCCGACATCGACCTTGCCGTCGGCCCCGCGCGTGCGCTCCGACAGCGAGGAGAGATCGGCACCGGCGCAGAAGCCGCGGCCGGTGCCGGTGAACATCACGCAGCGCACGTTCGAGTCAGCGGCGCATTTGTCGATCACCTCAATGATCTCGCCGATCATGTCCAGCGACATGGCGTTGAGCCGGTCGGGCCGGTTCAGGCGGATACGGCCGATACCGTCATTGATGGTGAATTCAAGCGTGGCGTATGTCATGGCGTTCTCCTCGAACGCCAGTCTGGCACGCGGCTTTGATGCCGGTAAATGCTTGTTTATCGCCCGATGCCGCAGACCGGAACGTCAGGCTGCATTCACTGTGTCGGGCAAGCCCAGCGCCTCGCGCACCGTGCGGTGATAATGCTGCAAGCCCGGCTCGTTGCGGCCGAACGTGGTGTAGCGCTGCGCCGGTGTGTGCGCGCCCATATGAATATCGGTGGCGACGGGAAAATCCTCTTCCTCGACCGTATCGAGCAGCAACTTCATGTTGCGCTCGCCGTATTCGATTTCTTTTTCCGTCTCCGGAATCTTGGGCAGGTAGAGCGTGGCTTCGGTGACGCAAGAGTTGGCGCCGTCGCCGGCGGGGAAAGAGCGCCAGGTCTCCAGATGCTTGCCCTGCCACACCATCAGCGTGTTGGGGAACAGCGTGTAGACGATGGCCGAATGGCGCGGCACGTCCCATTCGCTCTCGGGCTTGCCTTTCATGTCCTTGAAGCTGCGGCGCGGGATGATCAGCCGGCCGTTGCGGCCGAAGGCATCATAGGCGTTGACGTTGGGCTGGAAGATCGGCGCTACAGTCGCCTTGTGCAAGGTGGCGACATGCCAGGTCTCGAGAAAAGTATCTAGCACCAGCTTCCAGTTCATCGGCTTGGAGATGATGCCGCTCTTGTAGGGCACGAAGCTGCCCATGTTGTAGTTCGCCAGTTCCGGCGCCAGCCCGCCCAGCATCTGATCGAGATCGAAACCCGCGCCCGGGTTCGGCAGCACCCAGATCATGCCGTGGCCTTCGGCCAGCGGCAAAGGCGTCAGGCTGCGCTCGGCGCAGGTCAGGCCCTCGAAACCGCCCGGCGGCGTCAGCGCCACCAGCCCGCCTTCGGTGTTGTAGGTCCAGCCGTGATAGGGGCAGACGAAAGCGCGCTGGCCCTTGCCGGTGCCCGACGCAACCTTGGCGCCGCGATGGCGGCAGACATTGAGGAAGGCGCGCGCGATGCCGTCACGACCGCGCACCACCAGGATCGGCACGCCGCCCAGATCGTCGGCGAAATAGTCGCCGGGATCGGGCAGCTGGCAGGACATGGTGAAGAATTGCGGCATCTCGTTGAAGAATTTCTGCCGCTCCAGCCTCGCCTGTTCGAGGCTGGTATATGTCGAGACGTCGTTCAAATAGACGCGCTCGTTCATCTGCGTGGTGCGGTTGTCGATATACCCCAGCACCCGGTTGACCAGCTCGACCTGCGTCTCGCGCAACATGACAGACCCTCTTTGCGATACTGCCAATCTGGCCGGATTGCGCACCGGAGTCAACGAAAAGCGAATTACGGTTCATCTTTCATGTTTTGTCGACTTTCCCCTTTCGATTCCGTAAGATGCAGCCGTGGCCACTTCAACCAGCACCGCCCTCACGACGCTCATCCGACGCCGGAACAAGCCGACACGGGCGCAGAAGGTCGAACGCACCCGCGCCGCCCTGCTCGATGCCGCAGCGCAGGTCGTCGGCGACGTCGGTTATGTCGAGGCCAGCATCACCGCTATAACGGCACGCGCCGGCGTCGGCCAGGGGACGTTCTACAATTACTTCGACTCGCGGCAGGAATTGTTCGATCAGCTCTTGCCCGCCATCAGCCAGCAGATGCTGGACTTCATCAAGCAGCGCGGCGATGCGGCGGGCGAGGAGCAGCAGCGCGAAGAGCTCAGCTTCCGCGCCTTCTTCGATTTCCTGTCCGAGCATCCGGAATTCTTCCGCGTCATGTACGAGGCGGAGATTTTCGCGCCGCAGGCCTACGAGCAGCACACCGAGATGGTGCTGAACGGCTTCGTTCGCATCCTGACCAAAGCCCGCAGCAAGGGCGAGATCAAGGGCTACGATGCGGCGCAAATCGAGGCGCTGGGCCTGATCCTGATGGGGGCGCGGCATTATCTCTGCCAGCGTTACGGCCGGCAGACCGGCTGGAAGGAAAGACTGCCGGAGAAAGTGGTATCGGCCTATATGCGCCTGCTGCGCCACGGGCTTTACGGCGCGGCCCCGGAGCCCGCCAGGAAACGAAACGCTGGCTGAAGCGTTTTCCGGGATCAGCCCGGAGTTTCCATGCCAAGCCTCAGCGACGCCCAACAGCAGACCGACATTTTCCTCTCGCGCCAATTGTTCGACGCGCTGCGTTCGGTCGAGATGAAGCGCGTCGGCTTCGCCGCCCAGGCGCCCGCCGTCAGCCTTCAGGAGATGGCCTGCACCCAGGTCGAGATCGCCTATGTCCATGGCAGCTCCGACGCGCTCTATCGGCTGCGCGCCTTCGGCGAAACCCTGACCATGCAGGTGCAGCTCAACGCCTATCGCTTCGTGGTGCTCTATCGCGTGCCGGCGGCGGCGGGCATCGACGTCGCCGGTCTGGAGGCGCGTTTCGGCCGCTGGCAGAAGGGGGCGGCCCATGTCGGCTGGCAGATCGGCTGGCGCGATGCCGCCGATCCGTTCGAGCCGCAGGCGCGCTATGTCGAGGTCTATTGCTACGCCATGCTGCCCGAGGATTTCCTGTGGAACGAGCTGCACCAGCTCTACTGGCGTACCGACATCGTGCAGATGACGCGCGGCTTCCTCCTCGAGGCGCGCCGCTTCTCCGTCTCGCTGCAAGTACCCGACAACGCCGCGCCGCTCATCAGGCCGGCGACACCAGCCCCAGTTCGGCCAGCTGCGGGTCGATGAGCAAGCACCAGCGTTTCAGCAGGACCTCGTTCGATTCCTTGCGCAGCCCGTAGCGTTTGTACGTCGCAAAGCGATCCGAGTCGCGATGGCCGAACGTGGCCGCCGCACGCGGATACCAGTAATCGAGCGCCGCCTGCGCCGGTCCCGCCTTGCCGTCGCGCCTGATCGCTGCCGCCAAAAGCGGCTGCGCGGTGGCCGCCAGCCTCTCTTCCGCCTGCGCCATGCCCGAGAGCGCCAGCGCCAGCGGCGAATAGGAGCTGTCGGCCAGATCGCGCAGCTGGATGGCGAGCGAGGCGCCGACCAGCCAGTTGACGAACAGCGCATCGTGCCAGGATTGCAGCGGATAGTGGAACACGTTGAGCCGCTTGTCGCCGGCGATGCGGCGCAGGCCGAGATCGACTTCGCGCCCGATGCGCGCGGCCCACGGATAGGTGTTGAGATAGAGATCGGGCTGCACGCCGAACGGGCGCAGCAA
Source organism: Alphaproteobacteria bacterium (assembly GCA_029266575.1). GTDB lineage: Bacteria > Pseudomonadota > Alphaproteobacteria > Reyranellales > JAQSWP01 > JAQSWP01. The sequence goes on from JAQSWP010000208.1 coordinate 4,539, forward strand.
TTCCAGCACCGTTGAGGCATGGTTGAGCTTGTCGGTGGCGATGCGCAGCATGGCCTGGCGCTCCTGCAGGCCCGGCGCGCGGTTGACCATGTCGGCAAAGCCCGCCGCCGCCGCCAGCCAGGAATCCACCAGCACGCTCATCACGCGGACGATCTCGCCGCGGTACTGCGCCGACATTTCCTCCGGCGCCGCGATCCTGCCGCCGCCTTTGACGTGCTCGATCAGGCTTTGCTCGTCGCGCATGATTTCCTCCGAATTCGGCATTCATCGTGCCGATTTTCGCAAGCGTTTCTCCTGCCATCATGGACTTGGGCCACGCATCGCGCTATCAGGAAACGCCGCCGCTGCGATCAGCGGCCGCTCTCGAAAAACGCGCTGGGATCATGGCCGATATTGTCATTCTGGTCGGCACCGAATCGGGCAATGCCCAGATGGTGGCCGACGTTTTGAAAGACGAGCTGGAAGGCCATGGCCATGCCGTCAGCGTTACCGATCGTGCGCTGAGCGAGGCCGATTTCGCCAGCCACGAAGTGGCGCTGATCTGCTGCTCGACGCACGGCAATGGCGACATCCCCTCCAACATCCTGCCGCTGGTCGAGCATCTGGAACGCGGCAAACCCGATCTCTCGGCGCTGCGCTATGGCGTCATTGCCCTTGGCGACCAGACCTATTCGGAAACCTTCTGCTTCGGCGGCAAGAAGCTCGACGCCGCCTTCGCCGCCTGCGGCGCGCGCAAACTGGGCGAGCGGCTGGAAATCGACGCCTGCACCCAACCGCTGCCCGACGAGGAAGCGCTGCAATGGTCCCGGGAGTGGGCCGGGCTGCTGTAGCAGCGACACCACACCCGCTTTGTCATTCCGAGCGCAGCGAGCAATCTTTTGTCCTCGCTAACGGCATGCCGGGCGGCAGCGAAAAAGATGTCTCGCTCCGCTCGACATGACAGAAGGGTGAAAAATGAGCCTTCTTGCGCCCCTTCCTTCCCCGTCCTAGCCTGTCGCAAATCCTGAAAAAGCCAGCGTTAGGAGGACACCATGCCGGATGGCGATATTCTGATTGGCGGCGACTGGAAGCAAACCAGCGACGGCCAGACCCTGCCCGTGTTCAATCCCTCCGACGGCA
>JAQSWP010000209.1 GCA_029266575.1 Alphaproteobacteria bacterium
CCAGACCCGCCTGCTGGCGAGCCAAGGCCCGGCGGTGCTGTTCGAGAACGTCGTGCGCGAGGACGGCTCACGCTATGACATGCCGGTGCTGGTCAATCTCTTCGGCACCGTCGAGAGAGTCGCCTGGGGCATGGAGCGCGAGCCCGCCGAGTTGCGTCAGGTCGGCGAAACCCTGGCCTTCCTGCGCCAGCCCGAGCCACCCGGTGGCTGGCGCGAAGCGCTCGACATGCTGCCGCTGTTGCGCACCGTCATGGCGATGAAGCCGAAGACGGTCTCATCCGCGCCCTGCCAGGAAATCGTGCTGCAAGGCGCCGACATCGATCTTTCCCGCCTGCCGGTCCAGACCTGCTGGCCGGGCGAGCCCGCGCCGCTGATCACCTGGCCGCTGGTCGTCACCAAAGGACCGGGCAAACGCAAGGAAGACGATTTCAATCTCGGCATCTACCGCATGCAGGTGACGGGCAAGAACACCACCCTGATGCGCTGGCTGCGCCATCGCGGCGGCGCGCAGCATCACGCGCGCTGGAAGGAAGAGAAGCGCGAACCCTTGCCGGCCGCCGTGGTGATCGGCGCCGATCCCGCCACCATCCTGGCTGCCGTGACGCCGGTGCCGGACACGTTGAGCGAATACCAGTTCGCCGGTTTGTTGCGCGGCAAGAAGGTCGAGCTGGTCGATTGCAAGACCGTGCCGCTGAAAGTGCCGGCGGAAGCGGAAATCGTGCTGGAAGGCCATGTCTCGCTTGAGGATTACGGCGACGAAGGCCCCTACGGCGATCACACCGGCTACTACAACAGCGTCGAGCGCTTCCCCGTGTTCACGATCAGCGCCATCACCATGCGGCGCAATCCGATCTATCTCTCGACCTTCACCGGCCGGCCGCCCGACGAGCCGTCGGTGCTGGGCGAAGCGCTGAACGAGGTGTTCATTCCCCTCTTCCAACAGCAATTCCCCGAGATCGTCGATTTCTGGCTGCCGCCTGAGGGCTGCTCCTACCGCATCGCCGTGGTGTCGATGAAGAAGGCCTATCCCGGCCACGCCAAGCGCGTGATGTTCGGCGTCTGGTCCTATCTGCGCCAGTTCATGTACACCAAGTTCGTCATCGTCGTGGACGCCGACATCAACGCGCGCGACTGGAAGGACGTGATGTGGGCGGTCTCGACCCGCATGGACCCGGCCCGCGACATCACCGTCGTAGAGAACACGCCGATCGACTATCTCGACTTCGCCTCGCCGGTCTCCGGCCTCGGCTCCAAGATCGGCCTCGACGCCACCGACAAATGGCCGGGTGAGACGAGCCGTGAATGGGGCCGCAAGATCGCCATGGACCCGGACGTGGTCAAGAAAGTCGACGCGATGTGGGATGAGCTGGGGCTGGGCAAGCCATGACCAGCCACCCCGGCTCCTGCCATTGCGGCGCGGTCGCCTTCCGCATCGATTTCGAGATCACGGAGCTGACGACCTGCGACTGTTCACTGTGCGTGAAGAAGAATGCACTGATGACCAAGGTGCCCGAGAGCGCGCTGACGATCCTCAAGGGCGAGGACGCGCTGACGCTCTATCAATGGAACACGCGGCGGGCGAAGCATTATTTCTGCAAGCATTGCGGCATCTATGTCTTCCACCGCAAGCGCTCGCAGCCGGATCATTTCGGCGTCAACATTTTCTGCCTCGACGGCTTCGATGCCTCGAAGATTCCGGTGCGCGCCACCGACGGCAAGGACATGAGCGTGACCGATCCCAGCCCGCGCGCCCAATGGCCGGGGCCGCGGGAGTCACAATGAACGCACCACTGACCGACTATCAGGCCACGATCCGGCGCTCGGAGCTGGCGATACCGCTGCTCATCGGCTTCATGATCCTGGGCGGGCTGGCGCTGGCAGCGGTCCTTCTCTGGGCGCACGGTCAACAGATGGTGTCGCTGATTCTGGCGACGGCGGGCGTCACGGTGGCGGGCGCCCTGTCCTGCATGGTCATCGCCTTTCGCGTCCATCGCTGGACCTTGAAACCCGACGGCATCGCCATCCACGAGCGGCCGAAAGTGCCGCTGACTGGCCTGTCGCACCGCGCCTTCGTCGCTTTCGCCGACATTATCGCCTTCCGCGACGTCGAAAGCGGTTTCGACTATCTGATCGAGATCGTCACCCGCCAAGGCCGGCGCTATCGCATGGCGCAGAAGATGGTGCAGAAGAAGGGCGAGCGCTTGCCCATGCCCGACATGGAGGCGCGGTTGGGCGATCTTGTGGTTTCGCTGCGGGATGCAGCGGCGCGGGCCGGAGCGCCATTGCCTTCCACCACGCAGGGACTGAGCTTCTGGAACACCATCCCGGGCCTGGCCTTCATCGGCTTCCTGTTGGCCGTCTCGCTGGTGATCTCCGGCGTCGTCGTCTTTGCCCTGGTGCATGGCTTCACCACCCGCCAGCCGCGGGGCGGCGAGGCCATCGCAATCCTGCTGATATTGCCGGTCGGGGCCTTCATTTTGCTGCGGAAAATGCTGAAAAGGCGCTGGAAAGTGCTGGAAACCCTGCGCCAGGCCGTGCCGGCGGGCCCGATCCGGCGATAAACCGGCGTTCATGCAATGGCTTGACCGGGCCGGTTCGGCTGCTATCCTCCGCCCCGTCATGACCGCAACCAAACTGGCCCTATCGCTTCGACTTATCCGACTGTGACGCTTGTCGCAGGGTCGGCCGCCTCTCTTTTTCGCGGCCCGGTTAAGAAGACGATGGTTCAGAAGACAAAGGTTGCAGATCATGGTTTCCAGCGGATTTTCCAGCATTTCGATTAAAGCCGCCCCGCTTCAGGGCGCGCTGCTGCTTCTGCTGCGACTTAGCAACGGCTTGCGGGTCTGATCTCATTCACCCGCAGGCCGGGATCGGCCGCCTGCCGCCGCCATCCTGCTTTTGCGAAAACCGAATTGGCCGCTGGGCGTCGCCCTCTCCCACGACCGGCCTGATCTTCAAAGGGCGACGACAGAGTTCAGGAGTTTCCGATGCCCCGCATGCCCATCGACGCCGTACAGAAATACGTACCGTTCAAACCGGTGCCCTTGCCCGACCGCAAATGGCCCTCCGCCGTTATCACCAAGCCGCCGATCTGGTGCTCGGTCGATCTGCGCGACGGCAACCAGGCTTTGATCGAGCCGATGGATGCCGACCGCAAGCTGCGCATGTTCAAGATGCTGTGCAAGCTCGGCTTCAAGGAGATCGAGGTCGGCTTTCCCGCCGCGTCGGAAACCGATTTCGATTTCGTGCGCCTGATCATCGAGCAGAACATCGTGCCCAAGGACGTCACCATCCAGGTGCTGACCCAGAGCCGGCCCGAGCTGATCGAGCGCACTTTCGAATCGCTGAAAGGCTCGCATCGCGCCATCGTGCATCTCTACAATTCGACCTCGACATTGCAGCGCCGCGTCGTGTTCGGCCAGGACGAGAAGGGCATCATCGACATCGCGGTCACCGGCGCCAGGCTGGTGAAGAAGCTGGCCGACGCCAATCCGGAGACCGACTGGGTGTTCCAGTATTCGCCCGAGAGCTTCACCGGCACCGAGCTGGAGTTCGCGCGCGATATCTGCGCCGCCGTTGGCGACGTCTACAAGCCGACGCCGCAGAAGAAGATGATCATCAACCTGCCGGCAACGGTCGAGATGGCGACGCCCAACATCTATGCCGACCAGATCGAATGGTGCCATCGCAACTTCAAGTATCGCGACAGCATGATCCTGTCGCTGCATCCGCATAACGATCGCGGCACCGGCGTCGCGGCCGCCGAACTGGGCTTCATGGCCGGCGCCGATCGCATTGAGGGCACGTTGTTCGGCAATGGCGAGCGCACCGGCAACGTCGATATCGTCACCCTGGCGCTGAACATGTTCACGCAAGGGGTCGATCCGGCGCTGGATTTCTCCGACATCAACGACGTGCGCCTGACCACCGAATACTGCAACCAGCTGCCGGTGCATCCGCGCCATCCTTACGGCGGCGATCTGGTGTTTACCGCCTTCTCCGGCTCGCACCAGGACGCGATCAAGAAGGGCTTCGATGCGCTCGGCGCGTCCAACAGCAAGGTTTGGGAAGTGCCATACCTGCCGATCGATCCGGCCGATCTGGGCCGCAGCTACGAAGCCATCATCCGCATCAACAGCCAGTCGGGCAAAGGCGGCATCGCCTATCTGTTGAAGGCCGATTACGGCATCGACATGCCGCGCCTGCTGCAGGTCGAATTCTCCAAGGTGATCCAGAAGATCGCCGACGAGACCGGCAAGGAAATCAGCCCGGCGCTGATCTGGGACACCTTCCAGGGCGAGTATCTGAACAAGGCCAAGCCCTACGATTTCAAGTCGCACACCACCTTGCCGTCGAGCGCCGATCCCGAGCAGCGCATCATCGAAGCCAAGGTGCTGGAGAACGGCCAGGACAAGAAGATCAGCGGCGCCGGCAACGGGCCGATCGCCGCCTATGTCGATGCGCTGGGCAAGGCGTGCGGCGTGAAGATCAAGGTGCTGGATTTCCATCAGCACGCCACCGGCTCGGGCGCCGACGCCACGGCCATCGCCTATATCGAAGCGCAGCGCGACGACGGCATGCGCACCTGGGGCGTCGGCATGAATCCCAACATCGTGACGGCGTCGCTGAAAGCGGTGACCAGCGCGGTCAATCGGGCGCTGGCGGCCTAACCCGTCGGCGCAACAGGGTTACGCGTTGGCTTGCGCCAGCGCGGACCTGCCGGTTTCGATTCAAGATTGCCCACAGAGAGCGCCGCCCTATAGACTGCCCGGCAAGAACAGCCATCCGGGGGGAGGGCATGCGTCCAGCGCACTTTATTCGTCTGCTGACATTCGTCGCTGCGGTCTGTGTTTCGGCAAGCGCAGCCCATGCCCAGATCTGCAACGCACATTATCCGCAGCGCGCCACCGGCGCCGCCTGCTCCAGTTCGAACGCTGCAGGCCATATCACGCGTCCGACCGACGGGGTGGTGGTCTGCTGTCTGCGCCCGCCGCAAAGTTCATCAGGCGGCAGGACAACCTATCAAGGCTCCCAGCAAAACCGCTACGCTGCAGGCATGGCTGCCGCGGGCATGGCCCTTGGCATTTTTGCCGAATTCCTGCAGATGCTCGAGTCTGCCGAATCGGAATCGAGCGAGGAAGACTATCGCGCCGAGTTGGCGGCCCGGGTCGAGGGCGAACGCCTGGACGCCAAGCGGACTGCGGCGGCGTGGAACTACTCGGCACTACAGCAGGCCAAGATCGACGATTTCGTTTCGGCGGAGGCGCATCTGTCGGCGGCGATCAAATACGCCATAGACGGGTACGACGATGAAGGCGAAGAACTCTATCGCCGCAACCGCGAGATCGTGCGCGCCCAATGGTATCTGAAAGAGGCGCTGGCGCTGAAGGCTGAGGGAAATATCGCCGGCGCCGAACAATACCTGCGGCGAGCGAGCAACGCCGCACGCAGCGCCAAACGCAAGGACCTGGAGCAACGGATTCTCGCCTACCGCCAGGATCTCCATGCCAGTTCTCCCAAAACGCGCGCCGAGCCGTTCCGGGAAAGAACGAGCTGCGTCATCGTCAATGGCCAGCAGATGTGCGACTGAATCGG
>JAQSWP010000025.1 GCA_029266575.1 Alphaproteobacteria bacterium
CCCTCTTCCGAGGCCTTATGCGCCAGCATCGGGCCGGCGATGACGTCGCCGATAGCGTAGATGCCGGGCAGGCTGGTCTGGAACTTGCCGTCGACTTCGATGCGGCCGCGGCCGTCGAGCTTCACGCCGGCCTTCTCCAGACCCAGCCCCTGCGTGAAGGGGCGGCGGCCGATGCACAGCAGCACCACGTCGGTTTCCAAAGTCTCCTTGTCATCGCCCTTGGCCGGCTCCAAGGTCAGCGTGACGCCGGTCTTGCCCTTGGCCGCGGCGGTGACCTTGCTGCCGAGCTTGAACTTCATGCCCTGCTTGGAAAGCTCGCGCTGGAATTGCTTGCCGACTTCGGAATCCATGCCCGGCACGATGCGGTCGAGGAATTCGACCACGGTGACTTCCGAGCCCAGGCGACGCCACACCGACCCCATCTCCAGCCCGATATAGCCGCCGCCGATCACCACCATGCGCTTGGGCACTTCCGACAGCGTCAGCGCGCCGGTCGAGGTGACGATCTGCTTCTCGTCGACTTCGACGCCGGGCCGCGGCATCGATTCCGAACCGGTGGCGATCAGGATGTGCTTTGCCTCGACGGTCTCTTTCGCGCCGTCTTCTTTGGTGACGGAAACCTTGCCCGCCGCCTCGATGGTGGCGCTGCCCACCAGCCAGATGATCTTGTTCTTCTTGAACAGGAATTCGACGCCCTTGGTAGTGGCGCCGACCACCTCGTCCTTGCGCTTCAGCATGGTCGGCAGATCGAGCTTGACCTCCCCGACCTGCACGCCGTGGGCCGCCATGTGCTTCTGCGCATCTTCCAGCACGTGCGAGGATTGCAGCAGCGCCTTGGAGGGAATGCAGCCGACATTGAGGCAGGTGCCGCCCAGCGTCGCGCGCTTTTCGACCACCGCGACTTTCATGCCGAGTTGCGCGGCACGGATGGCGGCGACATAGCCGCCGGGGCCGGCGCCGATGACCAGCAGGTCGTAGGTCTCAGCCATGATCACACCTCAAGCAGCAGGCGCTCGGGATCCTCGAGGCATTCCTTGACCCGCACCAGGAAGGTGACGGCTTCGCGGCCGTCGATGATGCGGTGATCGTAGGACACGGCCAGATACATCATCGGCCGCACCTTGATCTCGCCGTTCACCACCACCGGCCGCTGCTGGATCTTGTGCATGCCCAGAATGGCCGATTGCGGCGGGTTGAGGATCGGCGTCGACATCAGCGAGCCGTAGACGCCGCCATTGGAGATGGTGAAAGTGCCGCCGGCCAGATCTTCCAGCGCCAGCTTGCCGTCGCGTGCCTTGCGGCCCAGCTCGCCGATCGCCTGCTCGATGCCGGCGAAGCTCAGCGCATCGGCATCGCGCACCACCGGCACCACCAGGCCCTGCGGCGTGCCGACCGCGACGCCGATATGGTAGTAGTTCTTGTAGACAATCTCCTCGCCATCGATCTCGGCATTGACCGCCGGCACTTCCTTCAGCGCCTGGATGCAGGCCTTCACGAAGAAGGACATGAAGCCCAGCTTGGCGCCGTGTTTCTTTTCGAACTGATCCTTGACCCGCTCGCGCAAGCCCATGATCGCGCTCATGTCCACCTCATTGAAGGTGGTCAGCATGGCGGCGGTGTTCTGCGCTTCCTTCAGGCGCTCGGCGATGCGCTTGCGCAGGCGGCTCATGCGCACGCGCTCCTCGCGCGCGGCATTGGCGCGCGGGCCCGACGGTTGCGCCGGGGCGGCAGGCTTCGGCGCTGCAGCAGCAGGCGCTGAGGCGATATCGGCCTTGGTGACTCTGCCATCCTTGCCCGAACCCGCCATGCCTTCGGTCGCCACGCCTTTTTCTTCCGCCATCTTGCGGGCGGCGGGGGAAGCGACGCCGGCAGCCGGCGCCGCAGCAGGCGCAGGCGTCGGTTTCGCAGCGGCCGGAGCGGGGGCGGCCGGAGCGGGGGCGGCCGGAGCGGCGGGCTTCGGTGCGGCTGCGGCGGGCGCAGCCTTGGCGCCGGCAGCGCCTTCGACGATCACGCACAGCACGGCGCCGACCTGCGTCGTCTCGCCTTCAGCGACCTTGATCTCGGACAGCGCGCCAACGGCAGTGGAATTGACTTCGACCGTGACCTTGTCGGTCTCCAGTTCGCACAGCGCCTCGTCCATGGCGACGGCGTCGCCCACCTTCTTGAACCATTTGGCAACCGTCGCTTCGGTCACCGATTCGCCCAAAGCGGGGACTTTGATTTCCATGTTCAACCTCGATTGATGCGGGCGGCGCTCAGATCTTCAGCGCGCGATCGACCAGATCGGCCTGTTCCTTGACGTGCCGGCGATGCAGGCCGGTGGCAGGCGACGCCGCCTCGGGACGGCCAATATAGACCGGCCGCCTGGCTTTGTGGCCGATGCTTTCCAGCACGTGCTCGATGCGGCGGTCGACGAAATGCCAGGCGCCCATGTTGGCGGGCTCTTCCTGGCACCAGACTATCTCAGCGCTGGGATAGCGCGCCAGTTCCTTGCCAACCGTGGTGATCGGGAAAGGATAGAGTTGCTCGACGCGCACTAGCGCAACGTCGGCGACCTCGCGCTTGCGGCGCTCGGCCAGCAGATCGTAATAGACCTTGCCCGAGCACAGTACGACCCGGCGCACCTTGGCGTCCGGTCCGATGTTGTCCTGCTCGCCCAGCACGCGATGAAACGTGGTGTTGGGGCCCATCGCCTGAAGCTTCGACACCGCCTCGCTATGGCGCAGCAGGGACTTGGGCGTCATCACGATCAGGGGTTTGCGGAAATTGCGGCGGACCTGACGGCGCAGGACATGGAAATAGTTCGATGGCGTGGTGCAGTTCACCACCTGCCAGTTATCCTCGGCCGAAAGCTGCAGGTAGCGCTCGAGCCGGGCGGAGGAATGTTCCGGACCCTGGCCTTCGTAGCCATGCGGCAGCAGCATCACAAGGCCGCACATGCGGGCCCATTTGCTTTCGCCGGAAGCGATGAACTGGTCGATGATGACCTGCGCGCCATTGGCGAAATCGCCGAACTGCGCTTCCCACAGCACCAGCGCGTTGGGCTCGGCCAGCGAATAGCCGTATTCGAAGCCCAGCACGCCGGCTTCGGACAGCGGCGAATCGATGACTTCGAAGAGAGCCTGATCCTTAGCCACATGGTTGAGCGGGATGTAGCGCTCCTCGGTGCTCTGGTCGACCAGCACCGAATGGCGTTGCGAGAACGTGCCGCGACCTGAGTCCTGGCCCGACAGGCGCACCGGCGTGCCTTCGGCCAGCAAGGTGCCGAAGGCCAAAGCTTCCGCCGTCGACCAGTCGATGCCGTCGCCGCTGTCGATGGCTTTACGCTTCTCGCCCAGCTGGCGGACGATCTTGCGGTTGATGTCGCGATCGGCCGGCGCTTCGGAAATCGCCTTGCCGACCTGGCGCAGCAAATCCATCGACACGGCTGTGCTGCCACGACGATCGTCGCCCGATGCGACTTCCATGCCGGCCCACTTGCCTTCCAGCCAGTCGGCCTTGTTCGGCTTGTAACCGGCCGCGGCGGCGAAATCGTTTTCCATCCGCTCGCGGAAGGCGTTGTCGATCTGCGTCAGGTCTTCCTGGCCGAGCACCTTGTCCTCGACCAGCTTCTTGCCGTAAAGCTCCCGCACCGTCGGATGGCGGCCGATGCGCGAATACATCATCGGCTGGGTGAAGAACGGCTCGTCCGATTCGTTATGGCCGAAGCGGCGATAGCAGAAGATGTCGAGCACGATGTCGTGCCTGAAGCGCTGGCGGAATTCGGTGGCGATGCGGGCGCAATGCACGACGGCTTCGGGATCGTCGCCGTTCACGTGCAGGATCGGCGCCTGCACGATCTTGGCCACTTCCGAGCAATAGGGGCCGGAGCGGGCATAGGTCGGCGAGGTGGTGAAGCCGATCTGGTTGTTGACGATGACGTGGATGGTGCCGCCGACGCGATAGCCCTTGAGATCGGACAGATCGAGCGTCTCGGCCACCAGGCCTTGGCCGGCAAACGCCGCATCGCCATGCATCAGCAACGCCATCACCTGCTCGCGATTGGCATCGCCGCGCTGCGCCTGCTTGGCGCGCACTTTACCCAGAACGACGGTATTGACGGCCTCGAGATGCGAAGGATTGGCGGTCAGCGACAGATGCACGGTGTTGCCGTCGAACTCGCGGTCCGACGAGGCGCCGAGGTGATACTTCACGTCGCCCGAACCGTGGAAGGATTCCGGCATCGCCGGGTTGCCCTGGAATTCGGAGAACAGCGCCGTGTAGCTCTTGCCCATCATGTTGGTGAGCACGTTGAGCCGGCCGCGATGGGGCATGCCGACCACGACTTCCTTGATGCCCATCTGGCCGCCGCGCTTGAGGATCTGCTCAAGGGCCGGGATCAGCGCTTCGCCGCCGTCGAGACCGAAGCGCTTGGTGGCGACGAATTTGGTGTGCAGATATTTCTCCAGCCCTTCGGCTTCGACCAGCCGCTCGTAGATCGCCTGTTTGCCGCGGGTGGTGAAATCGGTCTGGTTGCGGATGCCTTCGATGCGTTCCTGGATCCAGGCCTTCTGCGCCGGATCGCCGATATGCATGAACTCGACGCCGATCTTGCCGGCATAGGTCTGCTTCAGGATCTGCATGATCTCGTGCAGCGTGCCGACTTCCAGCCCCAGCACGCCGTTGATGAAGATCGGCCGCTCCCAGTCCTGCGGCCCGAAGCCATAGGTGGCGGGATCGAGTTCGGGATGCGGCTCCTGCTTGGTCAGGTTCAGCGGATCGAGATCGGCCATCAGATGGCCGCGGATGCGATAGGCGCGGATCAGCATCAATGCCCGCACCGAATCGATCGCCGCCGCCCGCACCTGCTCGCCGGTGAAGCCGGCGGTGGCTGGCGCCGCGCCATTGGTCAGGGCCTGGCCGTTGCTCTTCGCTTTGGCCGGCGCCGCCGTCTCGTCGGGCACGCCGATGATCCTGGTGCCGTTTTTGGCCCAGCTCGGGCCGGTCGCCTCGCCCAGCACCGCCTGCTGATCCTCGCTCAGTTCGGCGAAGAAGGACTGCCAGCTTGCATCGACGGCGGACGGGTTCTGCAGGTAACGGGCATAGAGCTCCTGAATGAACACCGTGTTGGCGCCAAACAGAAACGACGTTTGCTCCAGAGCCATCGGCCACAACACGGCGCCGTCGGCGCCGCCTCCTAATTGCCGGGGTGGGCTACCCCTTCATCACCTTCAACATGGTGGTGCCCAAAGCTGCCGGGGAGTCTGCAACATGTATGCCAGCGCTGCGCATGGCGTCGATCTTGTCTTCCGCCCCGCCCTTGCCGCCCGAAATGATCGCCCCGGCATGGCCCATGCGGCGGCCCGGGGGCGCGGTGCGGCCGGCAATGAAGCCCACGGTCGGCTTCTTGACCTTGCTGCGGCGCAGGAATTCGGCTGCGTCCTCTTCCGCCGAACCGCCGATTTCGCCAATCATGATAATGCCTTGGGTCTCGGGATCGGCCAGGAACATCTCCAGGCATTCGACGAAATTGGTGCCGTTGACCGGATCGCCGCCAATGCCGATGCAGGTGGTCTGGCCCAAACCGGCCGAAGTGGTCTGCGCCACAGCCTCATAGGTCAGGGTGCCGGAACGGCTGACGATGCCGATCTTGCCGCGCTGGTGGATATGGCCCGGCATGATGCCGATCTTGCACTCGCCCGGAGTGATGACGCCGGGGCAGTTGGGGCCGATCAGGCGGCTCGACGAATTGGCCAGCGCCCGCTTCACCCGCACCATGTCGAGCACCGGAATCCCTTCCGTGATGCAGACGATCAGTTCGACCTTGGCGTCGATCGCCTCGAGGATGGCGTCGGCCGCGAACGGTGGTGGCACGTAGATGACCGAGGCGTTGGCGCCGGTCTTGATCATGGCGTCGGCCACAGTGTCGAACACCGGCAAATCGAGATGCTTGGCGCCGCCTTTGCCCGGGGTGACTCCGCCCACCATTTTGGTGCCGTAGGCGATAGCCTGTTCGGAATGAAAGGTGCCCTGCTCGCCGGTGAAGCCCTGGCAGATGACCTTGGTCCTGGAGTTGACGAGCACGGCCATTCTATTTCGCCTCCTTGACCGCCTTGACGATCTTTTCCGCGGCATCGGCCAGATTGTCGGCGGACATGATCGGCAGGCCCGATTCCTTCATGATTTTCTTGCCCAGATCGACATTGGTGCCTTCCAGCCGCACCACCAGCGGCACGTGCAGGCTGACTTCGCGCGCCGCCGCCACCACGCCTTCGGCGATGACGTCGCAGCGCATGATGCCGCCGAAGATGTTGACCAGGATGCCTTCGACGTTGGGATCGGACAGGATGATCTTGAACGCCTTGGTGACGCGCTCCTTGGTGGCGCCGCCGCCGACGTCGAGGAAGTTGGCCGGCGTGCCACCATAGAGCTTGATGATGTCCATGGTCGCCATCGCCAGCCCGGCGCCGTTGACCATGCAGCCGATATTGCCGTCGAGCTTGATGTAGTTCAGCGCATGCTTGGTCGCTTCCAGCTCGGACGGGTCTTCCTCGGCCTCGTCGCGCATCTCCTCCACGTCCTTGTGGCGGAACAGCGCGTTGTCGTCGAAATTCATCTTGGCATCGAGCGCGATCAGCTGGCCGTCGCCGGTCACCACCAGCGGATTGACCTCGACGATCGAGGCGTCGAGCTCGATGAAGGCGCGATACAGCGACTTGAGGAAGCCGACGGCGGCGTTAACCTGCTTGCCCTGCAGGCCGAGCGCGAAAGCGATCCTGCGGCCGTGATGGTCCTGGAAGCCGGCGACCGGATCGATCGCGATCTTGACGATCTTCTCCGGATGCTTCTCGGCGACCTCTTCGATGTCCATGCCGCCTTCGGTCGAGGCCATGATGACGACGCGGCTGGAGCCGCGATCGACCAGCAGCGAGAGATAAAGCTCGCGCTTGATGTCGCAGCCTTCCTCGATATAGAGGCGCTTGACCTCGCGGCCGGCTTCGCCGGTCTGCTTGGTGACCAGCACCTTGCCGAGCATGGCGGCCGCTTGGGCCTTGACGTCGTCCAGCGATTTGACGACACGCACGCCGCCCTTGCCGTTAGGATCGCTCTTGAAGCGGCCGGCGCCGCGGCCGCCGGCATGGATCTGCGATTTGACGACATAGACCGGGCCGGGGAGCTTCTTCGCCGCTTCCACCGCCTCGTCCGGCGTGTAGGCCACACCGCCTTTGGGCACGGCGACGCCGAATTTGGCCAGCAGCGTTTTCGCCTGGTATTCGTGGATGTTCATATAGGTCGATTCCGGTCGGCCGAAGAGCCGTTTTGCTTAAGTATTTGAAAGACATCGCCGCAAATGCGGCGGGGTCGTTGCGGGCGCGTAATCTATCACTTCCGCCTCTGCCCGCAACCTCGAATGGGCGCGGAAAACCTTTACCATTTTGCGACTTTACGCGCGCTTGTGCAGGGCGGAAAAAACAGCGGCGGAACAACCCCATGGCCGTTCCGCCGCCTGCAGTAGGAAATTTTGTTTCGCCCTGCGGAGAGCTTCAGGCGGCAGCCATCTTGTTGGTCAGCTCGACCAGGCCCTTAACCGCATCGACCGATTTGTCGAACATGGCCTTCTCTTCCGCCGTCAGCGAAATCTCGACGATCTTCTCGACGCCACCGGCGCCGATGATCACCGGCACGCCGACATAGAGACCCTTGACGCCGTATTCGCCGTTGAGCTGGGCGGCGCAAGGCAGCAGCCGCTTCTTGTCCTTGAGATAGGATTCGGCCATCTGGATCGCCGACGCCGCCGGGGCATAGAAGGCCGAACCGGTCTTCAGCAGGTTGACGATCTCCGCGCCGCCATCGCGGGTGCGCTGGATGATCTTGTCGAGCTTGTCCTGCGTGGTCCAACCCATCTTGACCAGGTCGGGCAGCGGGATGCCGGCGACAGTCGAATAGCGCGCCAGCGGCACCATGGTGTCGCCATGGCCGCCCAGCACGAAGGCGGTCACGTCTTCCACCGAGACCTTGAACTCCTCGGCCAGGAACATGCGGAAACGAGCGCTGTCCAGCACGCCGGCCATGCCGACCACCTTGTTCGACTTGAAGCCGGTGACTTCGCGCATCAGCCCGACCATGGCGTCGAGCGGGTTGGTGATGACGATAACGAAGGCGTCCGGCGCATTGGCCTTGATGCCGGCGCCGACCGCCTTGATGACCTTGGCGTTGATGCCGACCAGATCGTCGCGGCTCATGCCCGGCTTGCGCGGCACGCCGGCGGTGACGATCACCACATCGGCGCCCTTGATGTCGGCGTAGTTCGAGGTGCCCGAATAGCCAGCATCGTATTTGGCCACCGGCGTCAGCTGCGCGATATCCAGCGCCTTGCCCTTGGCGACGCCTTCGGCATCGGGAATATCGAGCAGGATGATGTCGCCCAGTTCCTTTTGGCCTGCCAGCAGCGCCAAGGTGCCGCCAATCTGCCCTGCGCCCACCAGCGCGATCTTCTTGCGAGCCATGAGAAATCTCCCGGTTGTCTGGAATTCCGGCGGTTGGGTAGCGCGTTTGGCGCTTCCGGGCAAGGACCGGCCGGCGATAGCAGGAATGCCGGAAAAGAGCCGGATATCCCTATTCGGCGGACAACGTTTGCCGGGCCTTGCCCAGTTGCGCCTTGGCTGCTTCCTCCAGCACCGGAAAAGCCAAATCGAGCTTCTCCAAAGTGGCGATCAGAGCACCGACCACGCACAGCCGGGTGAACCATTTATGGTCGGCCGGCAGCACGTACCAGGGCGCATGCGGCGCGCTGGTGTGACGGATGGCGTCCTCGTAAGCCGCCATGTATTCGTCCCAGCGGGCCCGCTCGGCGACATCGGTCATGGAGAACTTCCAGTTCTTGGCCGGATCGTCGATACGCTCGAGGAAGCGCTTCTTCTGCTCCTCCTTCGACACGTGCAGGAAGAATTTGCACACTGCCGTGCCGTTGCGCGCCAGATGACGCTCGAAGCCTGTGATGTCCTCGAAGCGCTGCTGCCAGATGTCCTTGCCGACCAGCTTCGGCGGCAGGCGCTGTGTCTTGAGGAATTCCGGATGCACGCGCACCACCAGCACTTCCTCGTAATGCGAGCGATTGAAGATGCCGATGCGGCCGCGTTCGGGCAGCGCCTTGGCGATGCGCCAGAGAAAATCGTGGTCGAGTTCCTCTGAGGTCGGCGCCTTGAACGAATGCACCTGGCAGCCCTGCGGGTTGACCCCAGTCATGGTGTGCTCGATGGCGCTGTCCTTGCCCGCGGCATCCATGGCCTGGAACACCGCCAGCAGCGACCAGCGATCGGACGCGTAGAGTTTTTCCTGCAATTCGGACAGCCGCTTCACGCCCTGCGCCAACAGGTCCTTGGCATCGTCCTTCTTCAGATCGTGGGTATCTTCGGGGTCGTACTCCTTGAGCCGAAACCCCTCGCCCTTTTCGATGCGATAGCGGTCGACGAATTCGAGTTCCTTCACTGAAATCCTCCCCGGCTGGAGAGTTCAGCATAAGGCAAAAAGAAAGGAGGGGCGCTAGGCCCCTCCCGAACGAAATATCGCTAAAGAAAAACTCAGCCGACGCCGTTGGCCTTGAACCAGGCCAGCGCCTGCTTCCAGCCGTCTTCGGCCGCTTCCTTGCGGAAGGAGGGGCGATAGTCGGCATGGAAGGCGTGCGGCGCTTCCGGATAGACGACGAATTTGTGCTTCTTGTTGGCCGCGGTCAGCGCCTTTTCCATCTGCTGCACGGTCTCGACCGGGATGCCGGTGTCGGCGCCGCCATAGAGGCCCAGCACCGCCCCGTTCATCTGCTGCACCAGATCGATCGGATGCTTGGGGTTCATTTCCGAGGCTTGGCCGACCATGCGCCCGTACCAGGCGACGCCCGCTTTCACGTTGGGATTATGCGCCGCATAGAGCCACACCATGCGGCCACCCCAGCAGAAGCCGGTGATGCCGAGCTTGGCGGTGTCGGCCTTGCCCGAGGCCTTGGCGAAAGCCACGGTGGCATCGAGGTCGCTCATCACCTGCTTGTCGGAAACCTTGGAAACGATGTCGCGCACGATGGTCGGCACGTCGGGCGCTTTCTGCGGATCGCCCTGGCGCGCATAGAGCTCCGGCGCAATGGCGTAGTAGCCCGCCCTGGCGAAGCGGCGGCAGACATCCTTGATGTATTCGTGCACGCCCCAGATTTCCTGCACGACGATGACCGTCGGAAAGTTCGTACCGGTCTTGGGCATGGCGCGATAGCCGGGAATTTCCACGTCGGCCGTCTTGATCTTCACCTCGCCCGCTTCCAGACCGTCGGTCGACGTGGTGATCACGTTCTGCGCCACCACCGGCTGCACCGACAGCGCAAAGCCCACGCCCAGCGAACCGACGACAACGCCACGCCGGCTGACGCCGCTCTTGAACTCCTTGTCCGTCAAACCATCCATTGCTTTGCCTCCTCTGTATTTCCTAAGGAAAAACATAGCAACGAAGCGCCACGGAGGCACGGCAACGATTGCGTGATCGCTTTGGAATAAGGAAATTTCGACGGTGTGCGGTTTCTTTTTGGAAACCATTGCCGCAACGCATCAATCGACGTGATGCTGCTCCAGATACTGTTTGCTCTGCATTTCCAGCAGGCGCGAGGCGGTGCGCTCGAACTCGAAAGCGCCGTCGCCTTCGGTGTAAAGCTGTTGCGGCATGGCGGCGGCGGAGCAGATCAGCTTCACCTTGTGCTCGTAAAGCTCGTCGATCAGCGTGATGAACCGCGCCGCTTCGTTGCGCCGCTCGAAGGTCAGTCGCGGGATGTTCTGCACGATCACCGTGTGGCAGTGTTCGGCGATGGCGATGTAATCGGCGGCGCCCAGCGGACGGGCGCACAACTCTTCGAAGGTGAACCAGCCGACGCCTTGGGCCCAGCGCGGCATGACCACGTCGCGCCCTTGCGTCTTCAACACCCGTTTCTCGCCCGTGGCGTCATCGGTCAGCGTGGCGAATGCCTTGGCCAGTTTCTCATCGGCCATGACACCCAGCGGACTGACATAGACGGAGATGTCGCGCAGGCGCGCCAGCCGGTAATCCTGATCGCCCGCCAAGACCTGGACCTCGACGCGTTGTTTCAGCAAATCAATGAAGGGCAGGAAACGATCGCGCTGCAGGCCGTTCTTGTAGAGATCGTCCGGCGCGCGGTTGGAAGTGGCGACGACGGTGACGCCTTCGTCGAACAGGGTCGCAAACAGCCGGCCCAGGATCATGGCATCGGCGATGTTGGTGACCTGGAATTCGTCGAAGCACAGCAGGCGAGTTTCTTCCGCCAGGGTGCGGGCGAAGGGCGGAATCGGATCGGCCTCCGGCGGTGCGCCTTTTTCGATCAGCGCCTGGCGGCGGCGATGCAGGCGTTCGTGCACTTCCAGCATGAATTCGTGGAAATGCACCCGCCGCTTGCGCTCGACCGGCGCTGCCTCGAAGAACAAATCCATCAGCATGGACTTGCCCCGCCCGACCGGTCCCCAGATATAGAGGCCGACCGCGCCGTTGATTTTGGCGGCTTTGCGGCCAAAGCCCAGCCGCGACAGCAGGCCGGTCCTGCCGGGGGTCGCGTTCAGGCGATCGGCCAGCGCCTGCAAGCGGACCAGCACCCTCTCCTGCGCCGCGTCGCGGCGGAGCTGGCCGGCATTCAGACGCGCCTGATAGGCTGCGAGCAGATCGGCGACGGCGAGGGAACGCGATGAGGCAGGCATGGGCCCGCTTTGTCTAAGGGCCATGCCAGCGCCTGTAAACCACCGATTTTGGCGCAGCGGAACGACAGTGAAGCGCAGTCGTTCCAGCCTGTAACAAAAGGGAGGCATTCGGATGCGCGGACTGATCGTTGCTGGTGCAGTTGGCCTGTTGTCCTTAAGCGCTCATGCCGCCGAAATCACGGTCCCCATGAACGCCATCACCGCTTCCGGCGTCGGCGAGCAGATCGGCACCATCGAGTTGCGCGATTCCGCCGACGGGCTGCAGGTCCGCACCAACCTGGCCAAGCTGCCGCCCGGTCCGCGCGGCTTCCATGTGCACCAGAATCCCAATTGCGGCCCCGGCACCGCGGACGGCAAGCCGGCCGCCGGCATCGCGGCGGGCGAGCATCACGACCCCGGCCGCACTGGCAAGCATCTGGGCCCGACCGGCGCCGGGCATCTCGGCGATTTGCCGGTGCTGACGGTAGGACCCGACGGGCAGGCGCGTACCAACATGACGATCCGGCGGCTGTCGGTCGATGCGCTGCGCGGCCGATCGCTGATGATCCATGCCGGCAGCGATACGTTCAATGAGCCGCCCAAGGCTGGCGGCGGCGGCGCCCGCATCGCCTGCGGCGTGATCAGATAACGCGTTACTGCGCGGCCTGCTGCTGCGGTGCGAACAGCGCTTCCATCTCGCGCCGGAACTGCACCGCCTGCGACTGGGCATCGAACGCCACATCGCTCCATGACAGCGCCGTGCCGGCCTTGACGGCCCGCGTCAGCTTGATGCCATGCGCCAGGCCCAGAGGCAGGCCGCCGCGCGCCAGCGAGTCGGTGGCGGGCATCAATTTGCCATAGACCATGTAGCCGCCTTCGCCATCGAGCATTTCGCCCGGCTGCAGATCGCACTTGGCGGTGGCGACGACATCGGCGCGGAAGCCGGTGGCGACGCCGGTGGCTTCGCGGCGCAAGCCGACCGAAGCGACCGAAATGCCGAGTTCGAGACCGATGAGATGGAAGGGCTTGTACATGGCCGAATAGCGGCCCGAGCTATCGGTGACCAGCCCGTATTCGGCGAAACAATTGGCGACATAATCGCTGGGCGCCTCGAACACGACATAGACGCCCCAGCGCAGATCGCGGAACACCGGCTGCCCGTCGCGCTGCAGCGAGGAAATCACTTCGACCTGGCCGGCATGATGCAGCTGACCGCCGGCGTCGCGCGGCCGCAGCACGCTGGCCAGATCGTCCACACCACAAGGAGGAAATTCGAGGCCTTGCGGCGCTGGTGTCAGGCCCGTGGCGTTGGCGACAGCCGCCATCTCGATGGCCGATTTGGTGCCGTCGAGGAAGGAATTGAACATTTGCGGGTTCATACCGCCGGCCCGCGCCCGCTCGGCGGTGATGCCGTAATGGCCCCACACCGTTTCCGGCGTCGACTGATGATAAGCCGGCAAATATTTCGTGCCCTTGCCGGCGGCGGTGACGGGAAAACCGGCAGCCCGCGCCCAGTCGACCATCTCGCAGATCAAGGCCGGCTGATCGCCATAGGCCAGCGAATAGACCACGCCCGCTTCCGCCGCACGGCGGGCCAGCAGCGGTCCAGCCACGGCATCGGCCTCGACATTGACCATCACCACCGACTTGCCGGCCTTGAAGGCAGCCAGCGCGTGCGCGATGCCGGCGGCAGGATTGCCGGTGGCCTCGATTATGACGTCAAGCGGTGCGGCGAAGAGCTTGGCCGCATCGTCGGTGAGGAAGGTGCGCCCGCTCTTGAGCGCCGCGTCGATCGAGGGTGCATCGGCCTGCTCGGCCGGCCAGTTGGTGCGGAGAAGCGATTCCTTCGCGCGCGCCGGGTCGAGATCGGCGATCGCCGCCAGATGCAACCCGGCAGTGGTGCGGGCCGAAGCCACGAACATGGTGCCGAACTTGCCGGCGCCGATCAGGCCAACGCGCAGCGGCTTGCCTGCCGCTTGGCGTTCCAGCAGCAGGCGATGCAGGTTCATCGCCTACTCCGCCGCCTGGCGCGCGGTCTTGATCAGCGAATCTTCCGGCCAGTGATCGATCGGCGTGAAATCGCGATGCGCGATCCATTCCGGCCGCTTGAAGCGGCGGATGGCGTTGGAAACCGCATTGAGCGAGACATAGATGATGACCCGGCCCCAGGGCGACATGTTGGGTCCGCTGCCATGCACCAGGGTGGAATGGAAGAACAGCGCCGAGCCCGGCGGCCCTTTCATCGACACGATGCCGCCCTGCTCGACCAGCTTGGCGATGGTGTCGTTGTTGATGGTCCACAGCGGATAGGACGTCGTGGTCAGATCATGGCTGGCGTCGATCACGCCGCGCTTGTGCGACCGCGGGATGAACCACAGCGGGCCGTTGAACTCGTTCACCTCGTCGACGAACACGGCCAGGTTCATGGCGCGCGCCGTCGGCATGTCGTCGTCGTTCTTCCAGGTGCCGTAATCCTGGTGCCACTGCCAGACGTCGCCGTCGAAGGCAGCCTTGCCGTTGATCTTGAACTGGTGAATGTAGACCTGGTCCTTCAGCATCTGCTCGGCCGGGCCGACGAAGCGGGGATGGTGCACCAGCGCCTCGAACACCGGGTTGTAGGTGTGCACGGCAAAGGCGGTGCGAACCACGTCGCCGCTCTTCTCGCGCACGTTCTCCTGCCGGCGCTGGGCGAAGACGCGCGGCACCTCCTGCTGCATGATCGCCACTTCCTGCGGCGAGAAATGCGACGGCAGGAAGAGATAGCCCTCCTCGTCGAACTGGCGCAGCTGCTGCTCGGTGAGTTTCATGGCGTTGCGCTCCGGCTGGAATTCCATGTGTTGCGGGAATTATGCGCCGGGTCCCGCCTGCCGCCAACATGTCACGTAACTCTTTCTGGGCGTTGCCAATTCCGGCTACAGTCGGGCATGACCCTGCCCATCATCGTTCTCATCGCCATCGTTGCCGGACTGGCCGCCGCCGGCGCGATCTGGCTCGTTCTCAATGGCCCCGCCCGGGGGCCGAGAAGCGCCGATCGTTTCGTCATCCCCGGCGCGGCCTTCCTGGTCGCCGCCGCCATTGTCGGCGGCGCCCTGTACACGCTGACGCGCGGCGCTTCGGGCGACGGGGCGGAACGTAAGGTGTTGGAAGCGATCCAGCGCCATCATCCCGAGGCCGCCGGCGAGATCGCGGCTATCCGCAGCGAAACCAATCCCGCGCTGGCGCAAAAACGCGCCTCCGACCTAGCGCAGCGCTATCTGCCGCGGCATATCCCGACCACCTCGGATGCCGCAGTGGTGCGTTTCACGAGCGAAACCACCAAGGTGTTCGAAAGCCTGGCTGAGCGCGATCCGGAAAGCTGCAAGGCGCTGGCCACCGGCGGCGCGGCAAGCGCGACCTTCGATCCCGCCGCGATGAAGCCCGCGCTCGATGCCATGGCGCAGGTGGTCGACGATTCGGTCGACGCGCCGCAACCGCCGCCGCAGCCGCTGCGGGCGCAGCAATTGCTGGCCGGGGTGGTCGAACGGGTCTACGCCAAGCCGGGCGATCTGGCGCCGCCGCAAATGCTGACGCAGCCCGCGACCGTGCCGGCAGCGCAGCTCTGCCGCACCATGATCGCCTTCTATCGAGAGATTTTGAATCTGCCGCCGGCCGATGCATCGCAAGTGCTGCGCACCTTGATGCGCAGCGGCCAGCAGCCGCGACGCTAGCTCCTAGCGCGAACCCATGCCGCGTTCCTGCATCAGGCTGCGGGCGCGGTCGGGATAGTCGGTGATCAGCCCATCGATCGGCAGGGTCAGCACCTGCGCCATGTCCTCGGGCTTGTTCACCGTCCAGGCAATCACCTTCATGCCCAGCTCATGCGCCTGCTTGATGCGGGCAACATCGATGTCGCGCCAGTTGGGCGACCAGATGGCGCAGCCGGCCTTCTTGACCAGCGCCGGCACCGAGCCGCTGAGATCGTCGACGTCCAGCCCGGCCGTCCACGGCGAGGGACCGGGCTGGCCGACCCGGATGTTGTCGAAATTGGGCCGCTGCACGGAGAGGCAGGCGGTGACGATGCGCGGCTCGATCTTCTTGACCGCCAGCAGCGCGGCATAATCGAAGCTTTGCACCACGACGTTGGTCAGCAACTTCTCGTCGCGGATGAAACCGGCCACCGCCTTGGCGAAGCTCGCGGCGTCGGCGGTTTCCTCGGGCTTGGTTGGATTGATCTTGATCTCGATGTTGAAGCGGGCGCTCGGTTGGATGGCGCGCGCCAGATCGACCACTTCCTTGAGCGTCGGGATGCGCTCGCCATCAGCTGGCTCCTGATCGGGAAACATCCTGGCGTAACGGCTGTCGGGCTTGAGGCGTCCGACATCGAACCGCTTGACCTCGTCCAAGGTCAGCGAGCGGATCGCGGGTCCCACCGCATTGAGCCATTCGCCGTCGGGCCAGCGCACGATATCGGGATTGAGCGCGGGATCGTGGGTGACGACCAGCACGTTATCGCGCGTCAGCGCCAGATCGAGTTCCAGCGTGTCGACGCCCAGCCGCAAGGCCTTGTGAAAACCAGTCAGCGTGTTTTCCGGCGCCAATCCGCGCGCGCCGCGATGGCCCTGCAGGTCGAAGCGCGGCAGGCCCGTGCCGCCGCCATCGATGACCTGGGCGCTCGGCGCCGGCCGCGCCGCATCGGCCTCCGCCGTTTCGATCCAGCCGGCATAA
Organism: Alphaproteobacteria bacterium; assembly: GCA_029266575.1. GTDB lineage: Bacteria > Pseudomonadota > Alphaproteobacteria > Reyranellales > JAQSWP01 > JAQSWP01. The sequence goes on from JAQSWP010000025.1 coordinate 16,401, forward strand.
TACGCCGCAACCCCGGCGCCAAGCGCCAGCAGCAGCATTCCGGCAACGACACCCACTTTCGCTGCGGGCGTCTTTTTCTCTGTCATTCTGGTCTCCCTCCGCCTTTCCCCCCGGAAGACGAAGCGGTGTGCAATCTACACGACTGGCTGCCGGTGAACAGTGTGCTTGGGTTCCGCGCTACTTTATCACACGCCCGCAGAGGGCATGCCGCAGTGCAGCACTACTGGCGCGCCACCATCAGCTTCTTGATCTCGGCGATGGCCTTGGCCGGGTTGAGGCTTTTGGGGCAGGTCTTGGTGCAGTTCATAATGGTGTGGCAGCGGTAAAGCCGGAACGGGTCCTGTAGCGCATCGAGCCGTTCGCCGGTCGCCTCGTCGCGGCTGTCGGCGATCCAGCGATAGGCCTGAAGCAGCACGGCCGGGCCCAGATACCGCTCGCCATTCCACCAGTAGCTGGGACATGAGGTCGTGCAGCAGAAGCACAGGATGCATTCCCACAGACCGTCGAGCTTGGCGCGCTCCTGCGGCGATTGCAGGCGCTCACGATCAGGCGGCGGGGTTTGCGATTTCAGCCACGGCTCGATCGAGGCCAGCTGGGCGTAGACGAGGTTCAGATCGGGCACCAGATCCTTGACCACCGGCATGTGCGGCAGCGGATAGACCTTAACGTCGCCCTTCACCTCGTCGATAAACTTGGTGCAGGCCAGTGTGTTGGTGCCATCGATGTTCATGGCGCATGAGCCGCACACGCCCTCGCGGCAGGAGCGCCGGAAGGTCAAGGTCGGGTCCATCTCGTTCTTGATCTTGATCAGCGCGTCCAGGACCATCGGGCCGCAGCTTCCCATGTCGACCTGATAGGTATCGACGGACGGGTTGTCGCCGCTGTCGGGGCTCCAGCGATAGACCTTGAAGGCGCGCAAATTGGTGGCGCCGGCGGGCGCGGGATGGGTGGTGCCCGTCTTGATCTTCGAGTTCGCCGGCAGTGCGAATTCGGCCATGGGAAATTCCGTCCTCTACAAAATCAGTAAACGCGCACCTCGGGCGGGAAGCTTTGCACTTCGTTGCTCAAGGGCCGCATGTGGACCGGGCGATAGTCGATCTTCACCTCGCCCTTCTCGTTGCACCAGGCGATGGTGTGCTTCATCCAGGTTTCGTCGTTGCGCTTGGGGAAATCCTCGCGCGCATGCGCGCCGCGGCTTTCCTCGCGATTGCGCGCCGATTCGATGGTCACCTTGGCCTGCGAGATCAGGTTCTCGAACTCCAGCGATTCGACCAAATCGGAATTCCAGATCATCGAGCGGTCGGAAACGCGCATGTCGGCCTTCTCGGCCCATAGCGCGTTCATCTGCTCGCAGCCTTCGGCCAGGACCTTGCCCTCGCGGAACACCGCGCAATTGGCCTGCATGGTCTTCTGCATCTTCAGGCGCAGCGCCGCCGTCGGCATGCTGCCCTTGGCATGGCGCACTCTGTCGAGCCGGTCGATGGCGAAATCGGAGGCATCCTTGGCCACGGTCTTGTGCGCCTGGCCCGGCTTGACCAGCTCGGCGGCGCGAATGGCCGCGGCGCGGCCGAACACGACCAGGTCGAGCAGGGAGTTGGAACCCAGGCGGTTGGCGCCGTGCACCGAAACGCAGGCCGCCTCGCCGATCGCCATCAGGCCGGGCACGATGCTGTCGGGCTGGCCGTTCTTCAGGGTCACGACCTCGCCGTGATAATTGGTCGGCACGCCGCCCATGTTGTAGTGGCAGGTCGGCAGGATCGGGATCGGCTCCTTGGTGACGTCGACGCCGGCGAAGATGCGGGCGGTCTCGGAGATGCCGGGCAGGCGCTCGTGGATCACCTTGGGATCGAGATGCTCGATGTGGAGGTGGATGTAATCCTTGAGCGGGCCGCAGCCGCGGCCTTCGCGGATTTCCAGTGTCATGGCGCGGGAAACCACGTCGCGGCTGGCCAGGTCCTTGGCCGATGGCGCATAGCGCTCCATGAAGCGCTCGCCTTCGCTGTTGGTGACGTAGCCGCCCTCGCCGCGCACGCCTTCGGTGATCAGGCAGCCGGCGCCATAGACGCCGGTGGGATGGAACTGGATGAACTCCAGATCCTGCAACGGCACGCCGGCACGCAGCGCCATCGCATTGCCGTCGCCGGTGCAGGTATGCGCCGAGGTGGCCGAGAAATAGACGCGGCCATAACCGCCTGAGGCCAGCACGACGAGCTGGCCGTGGAAGCGATGCAAGGTGCCGTCATCGAGGTTCCACGCCACCACGCCGCGGCAGGCGCCGTCCTCGGGATCCATGATCAGGTCGATGGCGAAATACTCGATGAAGAATTCGGCGTGATGTTTGAGCGCCTGCTGGTAGAGCGTGTGCAGGATGGCATGGCCGGTGCGATCGGCGGCGGCGCAGGTGCGCTGGGCGATGCCCTTGCCGTAATGCGTCGTCATGCCGCCGAACGGGCGCTGGTAGATCTTGCCTTCCGGCGTGCGCGAGAACGGCACGCCGTAATGCTCGAGCTCGATCACCGCCGGCACGGCGTGGCGCACCATGTATTCGATGGCGTCCTGGTCGCCCAGCCAGTCCGAGCCCTTGATGGTGTCGTACATATGCCAGCGCCAGTCGTCCTCGCCCATGTTGCCCAGCGGCGCCGACATGCCGCCTTGCGCCGCCACGGTGTGGCTGCGGGTCGGGAACACCTTGGTGATGCAGGCGGTGCGCAAACCCTTCTCAGCCATGCCGAAAGTGGCGCGCAGGCCGGCGCCGCCGGCGCCGACCACGATGACGTCGTAGTAATGATCGACGACGTTATAGGCCTTGCCGTTGACGGCGGGGCCGGCGGGAGGAACGGTATCGGGCATGGACTTCAGCCTCCGAAAGCGATGCGCGCGATGGCGGCGATCGCAACGACGCTGAGCACCACAGCCACGCCCTTGACGAGCAGGATGGAGGCGATCTTCAGCGCTTCATTGTGAACGTAGTCTTCGATCACGACCTGCAGGCCAAGCTGGCCGTGATGGAAGGTCATGGCGATAGTGAGAACGAGCAACGCGGCCGGCCACAGCGAGCCGAGCCAGGCCTTGGCCGTCGCATGATCGGCGCCGGTCAGCATAACGATGGAAATGGCGAACCAGATGGTCAGCGGGATCAGCGCCAGCGCCGTCAGACGCTGCGCCCACCAGTGATGGGTGCCTTCCTTGGCGGAGCCGAGGCCGCGGACGCGATTGAGTGGCGAGCGAAGATCGGCCATGGCTTACCTCAACGCATAAGCGGCGATCCAGGCGATCACCGTCAGCGCCGAAGCCGACAGCACGACCAGCCAGCCGCTCATGTAAGTGGTTTTCAGATCCAGCCCGCGGCCGGCATCCCACACCAGATGTCGAATGCCGTTGGCCAGGTGATAGAAAAGCGAGAAGGTCCAGCCCAGCAGCATCAGCCGGCCGACGATCGAGCCGCTAAAACTCGAAACCGTCGCATAGGCATCGGGACCGGCCGCGATCGCCACGATCCACCATACCAGGTAGAGCGCACCCAGGGTCAGAGCGATGCCGGTAGCGCGATGGGTGATCGACAGGAGCGAGGTGAGCTGGATGCGATAGACCTGGAGGTGGGGCGAGAGAGGCCGCTTACTGACCGGCCGGTCGGCACTGGACATAGAAACCTCAGGATTCCATCGACGTTGCAGGCACTTGGCCCGCGAAAGGAGGCGTTCGCGGACACAACATAAACCGTCGTTTTTGGCTGTCAACTTGGCTCCGGCTGCCAGCGCGCAAAGCAGAACTGCTGTTCGTCGCAGCCTTGGCGGCTTGCGCTGCGCCGCACGCGGAAATGCCCCGCCAAGCGAAAAATCGATTCTGCGAATCTCGCGCAACAACGGCGCTAAGGCCCGAGAAGCGCGATGGTTTTCGCCGGCGTATTCTTGCGTCGCCAAAGCCGCCACGCGTGCCGGTGCACAAGCCTGTGCATGGTCTGTGGAGCGAATGTGCGCAAGGCGGCAATCGGCCCCCAGAAATTCATTTCTTATACCGGATCGCCTTGTTGCTTCGCGTACGGCACAGACGGAAGCTTGTTGCCGGTACGCATACGCGCTGGTGTTGAAGCTTCGTGGAACTCCGGGACCGGTAACGGGCCTGCAGGCAGCGAGGTGAAGGCGCCAGGGATGGCAGGATCGTTAACGCGACACTGCCGTCGCCACCGGTGACGGATGGTTCGGCCGCAAGGCTGGACGATGCGACACCGGCCGGAGGGGAGACCGGCAAGGCGGGACGGAACGATCCTGACCTGGCGGTTTCCCAGATCCGCTGACGGGCGATTGCCACGGCCGAGGTCGGCTGCGGACGGCTCGTCAAGCGATCCAGCCGCCGCTTCTGTTGCGACAGGAGCGGATTGGAGCGGCCTGTAACAGGGTTGTTCCATTGATGCACCTGCCGGAAGGCAGGCCGTCCGAGGGGACGGGTCACGGATCGGATCGTGCGACCGGAGGAGCGGGTTTCGGCCCGTTCTGGCATCCGGCCAAGCGGCGGTCGGCCTTTAGCGAGGCTGGCGGCTGCAGCCGGACGGCACGTCGCTCGAAGGCGACGGTTCGAACGGGCCCTGACCTATGGGGCGCGATTTCGGGCTGGCGCTGGGCGACCCCCGCAAGGGATCTGCCGCGAGGCAGGGTGCTGGCAAGCCAGTGAGCCGCTTAACGCGGTTCATCTCGCAGGACATTGTTTGCTGCTGCGCTTTTCGGAGCGCGCGTGAACGGTGTCGCCATTCCATCTGTCGGGCATTGCGGCCCTGGCCGTCGGCGGCGGATGGAAAGGACAGGTCGGCGGAAAAGCGTGACGCGGACGTGAGAGGTCGGGGTGGTCATGGTTCGAAAGGATCGTGCCGCCTGTCGGTTGGGTGCAGTCGTTTCGCTGCACATCCCTCCAGCCGGCCAGGACCGCGCGCTGTCGGCAGCGCAAGACTTCGGCGTCGTTTCGTCCATCGCGGGCGAAGCGAACATTGTCGGGAAACTTCGTCTCAGGGTGCTGAGGCGTTGCGGCAGTGGCAGGGGCGTGGATGGGTGCTGTCGAGCCTTACCGGCTCGTCCGAGGCGTCAGGAGTACCAAGGCGATCCGACACCGCCTTGGCGCATTTGCGGAAGTTTTCGCGAGCCGCCGCACCTGACGCCTCCCTTATTTCGTGGAACGCCCGGCCCTGTCAATCAAGATTTGGCGGCCGGGCGTTTCTTTTCCACAAGAGATTGAATCTAGCGTCGCCGCACCACCGGTGGCGCTGTGGTCTTTCCCAGCCTGGCGCTGGAAGCGGCAGGGAAACCTGCGGGCGAACCGGCTTTGGCCATGT
>JAQSWP010000210.1 GCA_029266575.1 Alphaproteobacteria bacterium
GAGAGCATCTCGCGCGCCGCCGGCACCGAGCATGGCCAGGAATTCCCGCCGTCGGCGATGGAAGCGCTGATCCGTTCGCTGGGCAGAACGCCCCGCCAGCGCGACACGCTCTATCGCAACGTCAAGGCCGATCGCATCGAGGCCTCGTTCAAGGCCGATGCGTTGCAGCCTTTGGTGATGACCGCGCCGCGCAAGCAAGTGGCCGCAGAGTAGAGGGCGAACGATGAGCAAGCAGAGCGTGGCGATATTGGGCGGCAGCGGAGCGGAAGGGGGCGGGCTGGCGTTGCGCATCGCGGCGGCGGGCTACAAAGTGATCATAGGCTCGCGCGATGCCGGCAAGGCACAGGATGCGGCGAAGAAGCTCATCGAGCGCCTGCCCGATGCGGCCGTCATCGGCGCCGACAACCAGAACGCCGCGCAGCAGGGCGACATCGTCATCCTCGCCGTGCCCTTCGCCGCTCAGCGCTCGACCCTGGAAAGCGTGCGCAGCCAGTTGCAGGGCAAGATCCTGGTCGATGTCACCGTACCCCTGGTCCCGCCCAAGGTCAGCCAGGTGCAATTGCCGGCCGACGATTCCGCCGTGGTGGGCGCGCAGAAGCTGCTGGGCGACGGCGTGAAAGTCGTGTCCGCCTTCCAGAACGTCTCGGCGCATCAGCTCGAGCATCTGGGCCAGCCGGTCGACTGCGACGTGCTGGTGTGCGGCGACGACAAGGACGCGCGCGAAGTCGTGGTGCGGATGGCGCGCGATGCCGGCATGGTGGCCTGGCATGGCGGCGTGCTGGCCAATTCGGCGGCAGCCGAAGCTTTGACCTCGGTGCTGATTTTCATGAACCGCCGCTACAAGGTGCCGGGCGCCGGCATTCGCATTACCGGCCTTACCGACGAGCATGGCTGATCCCGCCACTCTTGTTCTGACCGCGCTGCCCGGCATTCCTCGCATCGCCGCCGGCGATGACTTGCCGTCAGCGATCGCGACCGGCCTGCAGCGTGCGGGCCTGTCGCTGCAGGACGGCGACATAATGGTGCTGGCGCAGAAGATCGTCTCGAAGGCCGAAGGCCGCTCGGTGCTGCTGCGCGACATCGCGCCTTCATCCCGCGCTCGGGAATTGGCGCGCCAGACTGGCAAGGATGCGCGGGTCATCGAACTGATCCTGTCCGAATCGAAGCAAGTATTGCGCGCCCGGCCCGGCCTGATCGTGGTCGAGCACCGGCTGGGTTTCGTGCTGGCCAATGCCGGCATCGATGCCTCCAACGTCGACGATGCGGAAAACGACGAACGCGTGCTGTTGCTGCCGCTCGACCCCGATGCCAGTTGTGCGCGCCTGCGCACGGCGCTGGAGCGTAACTTCGGCACGAGGCTCGGCGTGGTGATCAACGATTCGCTGGGCCGCGCCTGGCGCATGGGCACGGTCGGCACGGCGCTGGGATCGTCGGGGCTGGTGGCGATGCTGGATCTGCGCGGGCGCACGGACATGAACGGCCGCATCCTGCGCTCAAGCGAAATCGGCGCCGCCGACGAGGTCGCCGCCGCTGCTTCGCTGCTGATGGGCCAGGCGGCGGAAGGCCGGCCCATCGTGCATCTGCGCGGCTTCCCCTACGCGCTGGGCGAAGGATCGGCGCGCGATCTGCAGCGGCCGCCAGAGATGGACCTGTTCCGATGAGCGATGCCTTCCAGCCCAAGGTGCTGGCGCTGGCCGGCGGGGTCGGCGGCGCCAAGCTCTGCGTCGGTTTGAGCAAGGTGCTGGGCGCGGACGAATTGCAGATCGTGGTCAACACCGGCGACGATTTCTGGCATCTGGGCCTGGCGATCTCGCCCGATGTCGATTCGGTGCTCTATGCGCTGGCGGGGCTGAACGATGCCGAGCGCGGCTGGGGCCGGGCGGGCGAGACGTGGAACTTCATGGCGGCGCTGGAAAAGCTTGGGGCGCCGACCTGGTTCAAACTGGGCGATCTCGATTTGGCGACGCATGTGTGGCGCACCGAGCGCCTGCTGCAGGCCGACACGCTGTCGGATGTCACCGCCGAGTTGGCGCGAAGGCTGGGCGTCGCCCGCCGCGTGGCGCCAATGAGCGACGATGCGGCCGCGACCATGGTCGATACCGACGAGGGCCGCCTGACGTTTCAGGACTATTTCGTCGCCCGCCAGTGCCGGCCCCGCCTGCTGCGCCTGCATTTCGAGGAGGCGAGCATTGCCGAACCCGCCAACGCGCTGGTTGAAGCGCTGCATTCGCCCGAGCTGCAGGCGATCGTACTCTGCCCGTCCAACCCTTTCGTCTCCATCGCGCCGATCCTGGCGCTAGCTGGCGTCAGATCGGTGCTGGAGCAGCGCCGCGCGCCGCTGGTCGCAGTTTCCCCCATTGTCGGTGGCCAGGCGATCAAGGGGCCGGCAGCCAAGATGATGGCGGAGCTCGGCGCGGAGGTCTCGCCGCTCGGCATCGTGCGCCATTACGGAACCCTGCTCGACGGGCTGGTAATTGACACGCAGGACGCCAGGCTGCAACGCGACATCGAGGCCACAGGCTGCAAGGTGCAGGTCTGCGACACCATCATGCGCAACGAGGCGGACAAGACCGCGCTGGCCCAGGCGACGCTTGATTTCGCCGCCACGCTGCGCCCGCGGCGCTGACAGGTCTGGAGCGCCGATGCTCTACGCCGTCGTTCCCGTCAAAACGCTGGTGCGCGCCAAGTCGCGGCTCTCGCCCGCACTTTCCTTCGCGCAACGCCTGCATCTGGCCCGCCGCTTCCTGCGCGATACGCTGGCGCTGCTGAACCAGTATCCCGGCGCGTGCCGCACCATCGTCGTCAGCGCCGACCAGTCGGTACTGCGACTGGCGCGCACCAAAGGCATGATCGCCCTGCCGCAAACCGCGCGCGGCGGCATCAATCGCGCCGTAACGCTTGGCTGCGCGCTGGCAAAGCGGCGTGGCGCGGGATCGGTGGTCGTCATTCCCACCGACCTGCCGCATCTTACCGTCGGCACGTTGAGGGACTTCGCGCGGCCGGCTTCCCGCCCCACTATCCGCATCGCCCCCGACCGCCACGGCGCCGGCACCAATGCGCTCTATTTGCAGCCTGTGCGGCCCGGCTTTGCGCGCTTTGGCGAGCAGAGCTTGAAACGGCATCGCACGGTGGCGCAAGTATCCGGCCGCGACGCGCAGCTGGTGCGGACGGATATGCTGGCGTTCGATGTCGATGTGCCGGCGGACCTGTTGCGGCCCGTCAGCTAGAGCGGCGCCTTCGGCGGTGTCGCCGTGCAATTGCGTTCGTAAAGCCGGTTGTGGTCGCCGATCGCCTTGCGGTCCAGCCGTACGCGGAACGCCTGCTCGTGCCGCCCGGCGTTCTTCAGCGCCTGCTCCTTGTCGGACAGCGCATCGATCGAATCTTCTCCGAGATGGATCGGCTGCGCCCAGGCGCAGTCAGTCGGCCCGCCTTTGACCTCGATCGCCTGGGGCGCGCAGGAAGTCGTCAAGCTCAGCATCGCTGCCGGCAGCACGGCTGCGAATATCCGCCGCCGCCCGCGCCTGTTCCGCAAATCGATCATGCTCTCTCGCCTCCGTCGCGCGTGCGCCTGCCTCACGCTGCGCATTGTCCGCTTTGGTGCGGTCGAGCCGCTGGCCGAGAAATCCCAGGGCGGCCTCGAGCAGCGCCTTGAAGATGCCCGTCAGCCACGTCATGGCAGAGCAATCCGCACGATCGCAGCCCCGATGAGCCCGCCGCCGACGATGAACAGCATCAGGCTCGCCATCAAATCGTGATTGCCCAGCAACGCCCCCAGAGACGGCAGGCGCCAGATCAGGATCGCGCCCGCCAGGGCCATGACGCCGGCAATGGCCAGCACCAGCGCCATCACGACGCCACCGCTTCGGTGGGCGCCGGCACCGCCGCCGGCGTCGCGGCTTGCGGCGATGCCTTGCCTTCGGTCCAGGCAATCAGGCGGGCGCGGATCATGTCCTGCAAGCGTTCCGGCGTGATGCCGAAATTGGCCAGCGCGCCCGGCACCGCGGCGATGACGTAATTGGCGATCTGCGCCACTTGCGCATTCGACACGGCAAGCTGCGCGCGATTGCCCAGCCGGCCGACCACCAGGGCGATGCCGTACTGGATCGCCTTGTCCAGCACCTGGCGCACCTGTTCGTCGGAGATCTGCAATTCGACGCCGGTCCTGGCCTTGAACCAGTCGCGCACCAGCTTCAGCAGATACAGCAGGCCGGCGCCCAGCACCGAGGCCAGCGCCAGGCTGAGCTCGTTGATGATCGGCGTGAAGTCGATGACGTTGCCGCCGCTGGCGGCCGGCGGCGCCTCCTGCGCCAAAGCCGGCAGGCAGAGGACGCTGAGCAGGGCAAGTACAGCCGCGAGAAGGAATTTGTTCACCAGAATCTCCCATTAAAAAACCCGGCTTCAGCCGGGCGTACGGTTAAGTCGGATCGATGCCCCACGGTCCGGGGTCGCCCCACCAGCGTGGCGGACCAAGGTCGAGATGCATGAAGACGTTGCGATATTCGGGATAGAAGCCGAAGCCGGTGAAGCCGGCCGATTTCGCCCGCCTGTAGAACGCCAGCTCGTCGCCCAGGAAATTGCCCATCGAAATGTCGGCGGCCAGCCCCTGCACGTGCGTGGAGTTCGGCGCCGCGCCGGGCAAAGTGGCGTTGTAGCCGGCCGAGCGATAGCCGGACGTCACCACGATCGGCCGCCCCATGGCGTTGCGCAAAGCCTGCAGCTTGTCGAGCAAGGACACAGCGACACGGATGCTCCCCTTGCCCGGCTCGCCACGGCAGGCAAACTCCGCCGGCCGGAAATTCGGCCAGCGCCATTGCTCGGCTGGCAAGTGCCGCCAGTCCTGGATAGTGACGAATTCCATGCCGCCTCCTTTAGCTGCCACTGCGCATCCGGTAGAGTTCGAGCGCGATCCACAGCAGCACCGGCAGGGTGACGGCGCGATAGATCCAGTTCTCGATCCGCAAGCCCCGCATGCGCCGCGACAGAAGATTCAAGTACTGCAGCAGCGCCACGTAACGGCGCGCGCACTGATCGACGTGGGTCCGCAAATCCTTGGCTTCGCTGGGCAACACCGGTACGGCATCAAAGCGCGGCCCAGCCGCTTGTTCGTGGAAGTCGGCGGTCATTGGCAAAGCTTTCTTGTTGTGTTCGCCAGTGCGCTGGTGTCACTGAGTTTTGTCTGCTAGGTCTTGATGATGCTTCTGTCCGCTGGACGCCTTATTGGCCGCCTGCGCTTCCTGCCCTTCGGTCTGCGTGATCGCGCGCTGCGCTTACTGTTTCCGCCACAACATCGGCATGACCACGCCTTCGTCTGCACAGTCGGACGAGCGCGTTATGCCGGCAATCTCGACAACTACGTCGATTGGAGCATTTTCTTCTACGGCCAATATGAGCGCTACCTGCTGGACTTCATCGCACTGGTGCTGCCGCAGTTAGGGTCACGACCCGTATTCTGGGACATCGGCGCCAATAGTGGCCAGCACGCCCTCTTCGCCGCCGGCTTGGGAGCCAAGGTCGAAGCGTTTGAGCCGTTCGAACCTGTGCGCGTAAAGCTGCTTTACAGCTTAACGCTGAA
>JAQSWP010000316.1 GCA_029266575.1 Alphaproteobacteria bacterium
CCCGCCGCGCAGACCGCGCCGCTGGTCATCGCCTCGCCCCATTCCGGCGACCGCTACCCGGAAGATTTCGTCGCCCGCTCGCGGCTGGATTTCGCGACCTTGCGGCGCTCGGAGGACAGCTTCGTCGATACGCTGTTCTCGGCCGCGCCTGGGCACGGTGCGCCTTTGATCCGCGCCCTGTTCCCGCGCGCCTATATCGATCCCAACCGCGAGCCGTTCGAGCTCGATCCCGCCATGTTCGCGGGCAAGCTGCCCGACTACGTCAACTCGCGCTCGCCGCGCGTGGCGGCGGGCTTAGGGACCATCGCCCGCGTGGTCGCCAATGGCGAGGCGATCTACCACGACAAGCTCGATTTCGCCGATGCCGAGCGGCGCGTGGCGCAGTGCTATCGCCCCTATCACGAAGCGCTGCGCGGTTTGCTCGATCGCACGCGGGCGCAGTTCGGCCATGCCATGCTGATCGACTGCCACTCGATGCCCTCGGTCGGCGGGCCGATGGAGCGCGATCCCGGCGCGCAACGGGTCGATTTCGTGCTGGGCGATTGCCATGGCGTGTCGTGCGACCGGCGGCTGACTGATCTCGCCGACCGCATGCTGCGCGCGATGGGCTATGGCGTGGCGCGCAATGCGCCATATTCGGGCGGCTTCACGACGCAGCATTACGGCAAGCCCAAGAGCCGCGTGCACGCGCTGCAGATCGAGATCAACCGCGCCTGCTACATGGACGAGTCCACCTACACGCCCAACGCCGACTTCCCCCGCTTGCAGCGCGACATGGGCGAATTGCTGGCCGCGCTGGCGGCGCTGGATCTCTACGCCTGATGCCGCTGCGACGAAACGGCGTGGTGTTGCGCGACGTCACTGAAGACGACTTCGCGCAGATCCAGCCGATCTACGCCCATCACGTGCTGCACGGCGCTGCCTCGTTCGAGGAAATCCCGCCCGACGTGGCCGAGATGCGCAGCCGCTTCGCGGCGCTGAAGGCGAAGAACATGCCTTATATGGCGGCGGTCGAGGATGGCAGGATCCTGGGTTACGCCTATGCCGGTCCCTACCGGACGCGCCCGGCCTATCGCTACACGGTCGAGGATTCGATCTACCTGCTGCCCGACCAGGCCGGCAAGGGTCTGGGCAAGTTGCTGCTGTCGGAGATTATTGCCCGCTGCACGGCCCAGGGCTTCCGCCAGATGATCGCCATTATCGGCGACAGCAACAACGCCGGCTCCATCAACCTGCACCGCGCGCTGGGCTTTGCCATGATCGGCACCTTTCCCGCCGTCGGCTTCAAGTTCGGCCGCTGGATCGATTCGGTGCTGATGCAAAAGGCGCTGGGTCCGGGGCAGGGGAGCCTGCCGGAGTAGGGGCAGCACACCCTCATCCGCCCTTCGGGCACCTTCTCCCGCAAGCGGGAGAAGGGCATAATTTTCATACAGCGCGGACGTTGAAAGAAAGAGGCGCTCTTTCCCTACGCCCTTCTCCCGCTTGCGGGAGAAGGTGGGCGAAGCCCGGATGAGGGTGTTCTTCTTAGCGAATTAGCCAAAAGTGGCATTCCACAACTTGTGACCTCCGCCACAGGCCGCTGCCCCGCAAAGGTCTAGCCTTGGCCCGCCTTTAATGACGTAAGCTTTGGAGGGCGTGGTTTTGGGTCGGGCGCGACGAGAGCGGCACCGTGGGCCGCTTGCGCGAGTTGCGCCAGCAGCGGCTGCAGCCGATCGTCGATCGCCATGGCGGGCGGGTGGTGAAGCTGACCGGCGACGGGGCGCTGCTCGAGTTCGGCTCCGCCGTCGATGCACTGTCCGCCGCGATCGAGTTCCAGCAGGCCTGCGCCGACGCCAACCTTGGCCTCGATCCCGATGCCGCCATCGTCTTCCGCATCGGCCTGCACCTGGGCGACGTCATCGTCGAGGGCGAGGATCTCTATGGCGACGGCGTCAACGTCGCGGCACGGCTGGAGGCCGAAGCGCCGCCGGGCGGCATCGCGCTGTCGCGCTCGGTGCACGAGGCGGTGGGCGGCAAGGTCAAGGCGCAGTTCGACGATCGCGGCAAGCTGGCCCTGAAACACATCGAGCGGCCGGTGGAGACGTTCTTCGTCTCGTGGCAGGCGGAGGACTGGCGGCGCACCGCCGAGCAGACCCGCTCCGACGATGCCGCCGGCAGCGGCGTGATGCAGGTGCTGAGCCTGCCCAGCAAGCCCTCGATCGCGGTGCTGCCGTTCGACAACATGTCGGGCGATCCCGAGCAGGAGCATTTCGCCGACGGCGTGGTCGAATCGATCACTGCGGCGTTGTCGCGCATCCGCTCCTTCTTCGTCATCGCCCGCAACTCGGCCTTCGCCTACAAGAACAAGCCCAAGAACGTGCGGGACATCGGCCGCGAATTGGGCGTCGCCTACGTGCTGGAAGGCTCGGTGCAGCGCGGGGGAAATCGCGTGCGCATCACCGTGCAGCTGATCGACACGGCGACCGGCAGCCATCTGTGGGCCGAGAAATACGACGGCACGCTCGACGACATCTTCGATCTGCAGGACCGCATCACCGAACAGGTGGCGGGCGCGCTGCAGCC
>JAQSWP010000211.1 GCA_029266575.1 Alphaproteobacteria bacterium
GGCGGTGCTGAAGTTTCCGCCGACGCATTTCACCCTGAAATGGTACGAGAACATCTCGGCCGAGTTCATCGACGCCCTGAAAGTCAGCCTCGTGGTATCGGCCGGCACCACCGTTATCGCCACCGTGGTCGGCACCATGGCCGCCCTGGCGCTGGTGCGCGGCCGCTTCCCCGGCCGCAGCGGCATGAGCGCCTTCTGCCTGTCGCCCCTGATGGTGCCGACGCTGGTGATCGGCGTCGCCGGCTTCCAGTTCGCCAACACGCTGTGGGACGTCACCGGCCTCTCCCTGCTTGGCACCATCCCCGGCCTGATCCTGGCCCAATCGGCCTTCACCATCCCGTTCGTGATTCGCGCCGCGGTGGCGGGCCAAGCGCATTTCGACACCGCCATCGAGGAAGCGGCGCTCAGCCTCGGCGCCACGCCGTGGCAGACTTTCTGGCGCGTCACCTTGCCGATCCTGCTGCCCGGCGTGGTCTCTGGCGCGGTGTTCGCTTTCGTCATGTCGTTCGACGACGTGCCGGTCGCCCTGTTCATGGGCGGCGGCGACGTGGTGACCTTCCCGGTCAAGATCTACACCTCGGTCGAATTCAACTTCGACGCCGATCTGATGGCAATCAGCACCCTAGTGGTGGTGGCGTCGCTGCTGATCATGCTGGTGCTTGACCGGCTGATCGGCGTCGACAAGTTCTTTGGCGCAGCCCGCGTCTAATTCACGAAAGCAAAAGGGAGCGAAAAATGAAAGTTCTCAGTTTGGCATTGATTGCAGGAATGCTTCTCAGCGGCACCGCCTATGCGCAGCAGCAATCGGACGTCACCATCAAGGTCGCCAATTACGGCGGCCAGTTCACCGCAGCGCAGAAGAAATACGCGGGCGAGCTGTTTACCAAGCGCACCGGCGTGAAGGTGCAATACATCGACGCCAATCCGGCTGATCATCTGAACAAGATGATCGCCAATCGCGGCCGCGAGGCGATTTACGACGTGGTCTATCTCGACCTCGACATCCAGGCCAACGCCATCAAGGCCGGCGTGCTGGAGAAGTTCGACGCCAGCAAGGCGCCCAACGTGCAGCACCTCTATCCGCAGACCGTGAGCAAGGACGGCTATGGACCGGGCATGATGATCTACAGCATCGGCATCGCCTACAACCCGCAGAAGTTTAAGGAGGCCGGCATCCCCGCGCCGACCTCATGGGCCGATCTGTGGGATCCGCGCCTGGCCGGCAAGGTGATCATTCCCGATCTCTCGGCCATCCAGGGCCGCGCCTTCCTGGTCGCCGCCACCCGCTTGGCCGGCGGCAACGAGGGCCAGCTCGAGAAGGGCATCGCCAAAATCGCCGAGCTGAAATACCACTCGATCTACACGTCCTCGGCGCAAGTCGAGGCGCTGTTCCCGACCGGCGACATCTGGGCCGCGCCCTTCGCCGACGGCCGTTCCTGGGGCCTCATCGACAAGGGCGTGTCGGTCGCCTTCGTGCGGCCCAAGGAAGGCGCCGTGGTCAGCATCGGCACGCTGGACGTAGCCAAGGGCTCGACGCGTCAAAAGGAAGCCTACGAATACATCAACACCGTGCTCGATCCCTACTCGCAGCTTGGCCAGGCCTACGAATTGCCGTTCGGCCCGACCAATGCGCTGCTCGCGCCGGTGCTGAAGGCCTATCCCGAAGTGTCGAAGAAATTCGTCGCCTCGCTCGACGATCTGAAGCAGGGCTACATCCCCGACTGGACGACCTATAACACCAACGCGGAGAAGGCGATCGATCTGTGGAATCGCCAAGTCGTACGTAAGTAACGCCAAGCAAATCTCAGGGAGAGAAACATGCAACTCAAAGCTTTGGCCGCTGCTGGCCTGGCGCTGTCCCTCCTGGGCAGCGTCGCTCAGCCAGCGACCGCCCAGACGCAGGCATCCGACGTCACCATCAAAGTCGGCAATTACGGCGGCCAATTCACCGCCACGCAGCGCAAATACGCCGGCGACCTGTTCATGCGCCGGACGGGGGCGAAGATCCAGTACATCGACGCCAACCCGGCCGACCATCTCAATAAGCTGATCGCCAGCCGCGGACGCGAAGCGCCTTACGATGTCGTCTATCTCGACCTCGACATCCAGGCCAACGCCATCAAGGCCGATGTGCTCGAGAAGTTCGACGCCAGCCAGGTGCCGAACTACGCCTTCGTCTACGACGAGGCCAAGAACAAGCAGGGCTACGGCCCCGGCATGATGATCTACACTGTCGGTATCGCCTATAACCCACAGAAGTTCAAGGAAGCCGGCATCCCGACGCCGACCTCGTGGAACGATCTATGGGATCCGCGCCTGGCCGGCAAGGTGATGCTGCCCGACCTGTCGGCGGTGCAGGGGCGCATGTTTCTGATCGCCGCCTCGCGTCTGAACGGCGGCAACGAAGGCCAGCTCGAGAAAGGCATCGAGAAGATCGCGCAGCTCAAATATCACTCGATCTACACCTCGACGGTTCAACTCGAGGCGCTATTCCCAACCGGCGACATCTGGGCGGCGCCGATGGCCGACGGCCGCGCCTGGGGCATGATCGACAAGGGCGGCTCGCTCGCCTTCGTGCGGCCTAAGGAAGGTGCGCTGGTCGGCATGGGCATGCTCGATGTGGTCAAGGGCTCGAAGAATCCCAAAGAAGGCTACGCCTATATCGATGCGGTGCTCGACGCCTACTCGCAGCTTGGCCAGGCCTACGAGATCCCCTATGGCCCGACCAACAATCTGCTGGTGCCAGTGCTGAAGGGCTATCCCAACATCTCCAAGAAGTTCACCGCATCGCTGACCGAACTGCAGCAGGCCTATATCGCCGATTGGACGACCTATAACGCCAACTCGGAAAAGGCGATCGATCTGTGGAATCGCCAGGTCGTGCGCAAGTAAACCGACAGCAAGACGGCGGCCAGCAGCGATGCCGGCCGCCTCTCACTCGAACGGGAAAGCAATCATGGCTGGCGTGAAACTGCAGAACATCGAAAAGCGCTACGGCGACTTCACCGCGGTGCGCGATGTCAGCCTGCACATTGCGCCGGGCGAGTTCGTCACCTTCCTCGGCGCCTCGGGCTCGGGCAAAACCACCTGCCTGCGCATGATCGCAGGCTTCATCAAGCCCGACCTGGGTAAGGTTTTGATCGACGAGGAAGACGTCACCCAGGTGCCGCCGCACAAGCGCAACACCGGCATGGTGTTCCAGCAATACGCCCTGTTCCCGCACATGACGGTGGCGCAGAACGTGGCGTTCGGGCTCAAGGTGCGCCGCCTGCCGCGAGCCGAGGTGCACAAGCGCACGCAGCAAGCGCTGGCGCTGGTGCGGCTGGAACAGTTCGCCGATCGCTATCCGACCCAGCTCTCCGGTGGCCAGAAGCAGCGCGTGGCGCTGGCCCGTGCAGTGGTGATCGGCCCGCGCGTGCTGCTGCTCGACGAGCCGCTGGCAGCGCTGGACCTGAAGCTGCGCGAGGAGCTGCAGGGCGAGATCAAGCGCGTGCAGCAGACTTTGGGCATCACCACCGTGTTCGTCACCCACGACCAGGGCGAAGCGCTCAGCATGTCCGACCGCGTCGTGGTGATGCGCGACGGCAGCATATTGCAGGTCGACACGCCAGCCAGGCTCTACCGCCACCCCAATTGCCGCTACGTGGCCAATTTCGTCGGCCGCACGAACCTGCTCGACGGTATCGTCCAAGAAGCAGGCGACGGCCATTTCGTAGTCAACCTGAGCGATCATCCCGGCCGTCTGGTCGATGTGCGTGGCGCGCAGGCCACGTCCTTCAAGCGCGGCGACAAATGCCTTGTGGCGTTCCGCCCCGAGGACGGCCGTTTGCAGGATGCTGACCGCAACTGCATCTCGGCCCGCTTCGACAAGGCCACCTATATGGGCAGCGAATGGATGGTGAACCTGACCGGCGCCGACCAGCGCCTGATCAGCATCACCCTCCCGCGCAGCGCCACCATCCCGGATGCCAACGCCGAGGTCGCGATCTCCTGGCTGCCCGAGCAGGCCATCCTGCTGCCGCACGAGGATGCGTAAGCTTTACTTCGCCGCCGACTGCTTGGAGATCGCCATATAGATCCCCCACAGGATCAGCGCGATGCCGACCCCGTGGTACCAGTGGAAGCTCTCGCCGAGAAAGATCATGGCGAACAGCGCGCCGAATACCGGGATCAGATATTGCGACTGCGCGCCGGCGTTGGCACCCAGTTTGACGATGCCCTGGTTCCACAAATAATAGGCCAGCGCAGTCGGAAAGACGGCGATATATGTCATTGCTAGGATCTTCCACGGCGGCGCCTCGAAGCCCATCGGACCGGCCACCTGCGAAACATAGAGTGCGCCGATGAACACCTCTCCGATCACGGCAGTGGCGAACAGGAACACTAGCGGGTCGATCGCCGCCGGCATGCGTCTCTGCAGCGCGATGTAAAGCGCCCATACCCAGATCGCGCCGCTCATCAGCAGGTCGGCATGGTTGAAGTGCAGCGCCGTCAGCACCGTCAGGCTGCCGGTCGAGATCACCACCAGCAGGCCGATGAACGAGGCTACGGTGCCGACGATCATGCGCGCCGACACCTTGGTGCGGAACAGCACCCAGGACGTGCATAGCACCGCCGCCGGAATGCAGCCCTGAATGAGCGTGGCATTGATCGCCGTCGTGTTGGGCAGCGCCAGATACACCAGCATGTTGAAGCCAACGACGCCCAGGATCGCGAACACCAGCAGCCACTTCCAGTGCTGCCTCAGCAGCGCCCGCTGCTCGATCACCTTGGGCAAGGCGAAAGGTGCCAGCACCAGGATCGCCCCGGCCCAGCGCCAGAACGTCATGGCGACCGGCGGCGTGGTCTGCACCACCGCGCGCGCCACCACCACGTTGGACGCCCAGAAGATCGACGGAACCAGCACCATCAGATAGGCGACGTAAGTGGACAAAGGCAGCTTGCCCGGCGCGCTGCTGCGCCACCGCCGACCGAGCCGCTGGCGCCAGCTCTCGCGCGCCGCCTGGTCGGTCACTTATACCCCCGGCTTGGCCGTGACGATGGTCGTACGCTTCATCAGCCGCCGCTCGGCAGGATCGTAGGACGTCTGGCGGTGCATGCTGCAGCGATTGTCCCACACTACGATGTCGCCGACCTGCCATTCGTGCAGCCAGGTGAACTCCTCTTGCACCGAATGCGCGAACAGCATGTCGAGCAGAACGCGGCTTTCCTCTTCAGGGATGCCGTCGAGCGAGGCCGTCGTGCCTTCCGAAACGTAGAGCGCCTTGCGGCCGGTGACGGGATGGACCAGCACCGCCGGATGATGCACCGGCGGAAAGCGGAGCATGTCCTCGCGGGTCATACCGTCGCCTTCTTTGTACTTGTAGTTGTTGATGCTGTGCGTGGCAGTGCGCCCATCGACGCGGTCCTTGACGCTTTGGGGCAGCGTGTCCCAGGCCGCGTACATCGAGGAGAACTGCGTGCCGCCGCCCGCCTTGCACACTTCATGACCAACCAACACCGAAATCGGATTGGGCTCCTTGGAATAGGTCATGTCGGCATGCCACTTGATGGCTCGAGGAAATCCTTGAGCTCGTGGATCTTGTTGAAGCCGAAGCGGGCGCTGAGATCGACCACGTATTTGTCGGACAGGCCTTTGCCGGCGCGGATGCGGATCACCAGATGCTTGTGAAAGGCATCGAGGATCTGGGCAAACTCCGCATCGGTCGGCGGACGGCTGGTATCGAGCCCGGAAACCTCCGCACCCACATGCTTGCCGAGCTTGGTGACCTTAAGCGCGGCGTCGGCGGGCCGGGCGGAAACATGGCTGGTGGAAGGATGGGTGGCTGTCATGACGGTACTCCCTAATGACGCAGGCCGGCCTGGACCATCAGCGGCAGGACACGCGTGCCGAAGTACTCGAGGTCAGGCTCGAAATCGAAGAAATTGATCTGGACGCCGTCGCAGCCGGCCGCCTTGAGCCGCAGCATGCCGTCAACGATCTGCTCGGGCGTGCCTATCATCTGGATGTTGCCGCCGACGATGCGCTGGTCGCGCTTGTGGCCGCGGAAGGACTTGTTGTCGCCCTTGGTGAAGGACTGCATCAGATTGTCCACCGCCTCGGCATCCTCCTGCGCGGCGATGGCGCGGAATACGTCCTGCGCCTCCTTCTCGGTATCGCGGCAGATGATGTGCGGGTTGATGATGGTGGTGACCTTTTTGCCGACTGCCGCGCCCTTTTCCTTGATGTGGCGGTTGAAATCGGGCAGCGAGGAGACGGCATCCTCGAATAGTGCGCCGGCCGGGCTGGTGATGAACAGCAGATCGGAATAGCGCGCGGCGAAATCGAGACCGGCATCGGAAGAGCCGGCGTTAACGATAATGGGCCGGCCGTGGCGCGGCTTGGGCGTCACGAACGCGTCCTTCATCTTGTAGTACGCGCCGTCGAAGGTCAGGTTGGCGTCGGAGCGCCACAGGGCTTCCATGGCCTGGAGAAATTCGGCGGCGATCACGTAGCGCAGATCGTGCTCGGGATGATTTAACCCGAACATTGGCGCCTCGGTCGGCACGTAGCCGGTCACAACATTAAGGCCCCAGCGGCCGTTGCTCATATGGTCGATGGTGGCGCCCATCTTGGCCAGATGCAGCGGATGCCAACCGTAAAGCACATGCACCGTCGAGATCAGCACGATGTTGCGCGTCAGCGGCGCCAGGCCCGCGGTAGTTATGAGCGGGTCGATGCCCTGCTCGCGATATTTGGTCGTGCCGCCATACCCGCCCTTGCCCAGCCACTGGGCCAGCGCGAACGCCAGGTCGAAGCCCAGTTCGTCGGCGCGCACCGTCAGCCCGGCGTTGTAATCGTAGTGCCACGACGTATCGCGCGGCGCGGTCGATGGCGTCCAGCCGCCGCTCTGCGTCGGCAGGAACAGGCCAAGAATGAAAGGCTGCGCTTTCAACCGCTCGAGCGGGGTGCGACCATCCGCGATTGGCGCCGCGGTGCTGGCGCGGATCAAGACTTGTCGCCCCGGGTTTTGCGTCGCGTCAGCCCGGCACGCACATTGCGGATCATGTACGGCGCCTCGCCCAACACGCCGCGCCGCAGCGACAGCACGAAGATCATGAAGACGCCGCCATAGATGATGGTCACCCACTCGCCCAACTCTGCGAGATAGAATTGCAGCGCCGTGACGAAAAAGGCGCCGATGGCCGGCCCCATAGTGGTGCCCATGCCGCCCATCAGGGTCATCATCACAGGCTCGCCGGAATTCGACCAGTGTACGTCGGCGAGCGCGGCGAACTGGAACACCAGCACTTTGGCACCGCCCGCAATGCCGCTGAAAAAGGCCGACAGCACGAAGGCGATGATCTTGTAGCGTTGCACGTCGTAGCCCAGCGAAATGGCGCGCGGCTCGTTCTGGTGGATCGCCTTCAGCACGTTGCCGAAGGGCGAATGCACGATGCGCCACAACGCCCAGATCGACAGCCCGACCACTACCAGGATGAAATAATAGAGACGGCCCGAGGTGCTGATATCGATGAAGCCCAACACCGGCGTGCGCGGCACGTCGGTCAGCCCGTTCTCGCCGCCGGTAAAGGGCAGCTGATTGGCCAGGAAGTAGACGAACTCGGCTAGGGCGAAGGTGATCATGGCGAAATAGATGCCGGTGCGGCGCACTGCCAGCACGCCTACCGCCAGGCCCATCAACGCCGCAACCACCCCGCCGAACAGAATTCCCAGTTCAGGCGTAAAGCCCCATTCGCGGATCGACCAGCCGGTGGCATAGGCGGCGCCGCCGAAGAACGCGGCATGTCCGAACGACAGCAGGCCGAGATAGCCGAACAGCAGGTTGAAGGCGGAGGCGAACAGTGCAAAGCACAGCGCCATCATCAGAAACACCGAATACAGAAACTGCGGCGCCACGAGCGCCGCAGCCAAGCTGACGCCGGCCAGGATCCAGAAACGCAGGCGCTGCTGGCGCGATCCAGCGGTCGTGGCGGTGCCGAGGGATGTCTCGGTCATCACGTTACTCGGGCCGTGGTGCCGGACAGGCCACCCTGCTTGAACAGCAGCACCAGCGCCATAGCGATATGCCGAGCGCGAAGCCGCCCATGATCGAGCCCATGATTGAACCCAGCCCGCCGATCACCACCACCGCAAACACCACGACGATGATGCTGGAGCCCATCAGCGGTGAGACCGAGAAAATCGGTGCCGCCAGCACGCCTGTCAGCCCGGCCAGACCGGCGCCCAGACCGAAAGTCAGAGTCACCAGCCGCGGCACGTTGATGCCGAAGGCGCGCACCAGCGGAGCATTCTCAATGCTGGCGCGCAGATAGGAGCCGAGCCGTGTCTTGTTGATCGCCAGCCAGATGCCGAAGCAGATGACCAGCGACGCGCCGATCACCCACAGCCGGTAGATCGGCATGAAGATGAAGCCGAGATCGACGCCGCCGCGCAGCGCCTCGGGCACCGGATAGCGCTGGCCTGACACGCTGTAGCCGATGCGGAATATGCCCTCGATGACCCGCGCCATGCCGAAGGTCAGCAACAGGCCATAGATGTGATGCAAGCCATATAATCGCATCACCATTGTTCGTTCGATCAGCATGCCGAACAGACCGATCGCCAGCGGCGCTATGATCAGCGACGGCCAAAAGCCGATGCCGAGATAGGACATCAGCATCCAGGCCACGAACGCGCCCATCATGTACATCGCGCCATGGGCGAAGTTCACGATGTCCAGGATGCCGAAGGTGATGCACAGGCCAAGGCTGAGCAGCGCATAGAACGCGCCGTTCATCAGGCCCAGCATTGTCGCCTGGGCAAGCATTTCCCATGTCAGATCAAAGCCCACTATCCCTCCTTAACGCCGCCGGCGACGATCTGTCGGCTTGGCTTACTTGGCCAGCATCTTGCATAGGTTGGGATCCATCGGCTGGTAGGAGTCCTTGC
>JAQSWP010000212.1 GCA_029266575.1 Alphaproteobacteria bacterium
CCTTGAAAGTCGCATCCGAGGCTTTGACGTTCTTGACCACGTCGTCGGTGAAGCGCAGCACCGCCTTCTCGTGCTCGTCGAACGCTTTCTCGCCGGCGCCCTTGGCGATAGCGCGCAGCTTGTCCTCCGACAGACCGACATCGGCGCCGATGCGCTCGTGCTGGAATACCTCGTACGAGGCTTTCGAGAGCCAGCCCACGCGCAATATGGCGATCTCGCGCAAGGTGGCGGAGAGCTTGCCGCGATCGAGGATGGCGTTGCCCATCTTCAGGAAACCCCGCGCCACCGGCTCCGAATTGGCCAGCATGCGGAATATGTTCAGCTGCGGCTGCAGCCCGTCCATGATCTTGTTCAGTTTTTCGGAGACCTTGTTCCGGTCGTAATACTCAACCCGCGCCATCGTTTCCTCGCCTCGTTTGATATGAGCGAGAGTGGCAAGCGGACGCGGCACGGTCAATGCGTGCTGGCGTTTCGCACGGCGATGGCGGTCATGCGCGGGTGCTCTTTCAGCGCCGCGCCGCCGCCCGCTTCGCCTTCAGTCGCAGCCAGGGATTGAGCAGCCGGCCGATGCGGCCGGTCAGCACGATCGGCCCGTCGATCACCGCCAGGCAGATGCAATCGACGCCAGCATCGGCCAGCGGCTCATGCTCGGGCTCGGCGGCAAGGCACACATCGCCCGGGGCATAGCGAGCGCCGCGATCGGTAAAGGCGCCCTGCAGCACCAGGCTGAATTCGAGACCGGTGTGGCGATGCTTCGCCATGACCCCGCCGCCCGGTATGCGCAACAGGACGGCCAGATGCGGGCCCTCGCCCAGTTTCAGCCCGATCTCCCGCACGCCGCCGCCGGCATGTTTCCAGCGCGCCTTGGCGGGAACGTAGCGGCGCAGGGGCAACGGCAAGATCGCCGCCAGGTCATGCTGGGAGGCGGGCGCCGGCATCGCCGGCGGCCGCGAGTCGATCCCGGCCAGGGCGCGCTCGAAAGCTCCCTCGCTGAGAGGTGCCGGCCGCACCTCTTCCAACAGAGCCCCGCCGACCGCCTCGAATGCCGCAACCTGGGTGCGGCACTGGGCGCACAGCGCGACGTGGCTGGCCACCATCAGTGCCGGGCCTTCCTTGAGGCTGCCAGCGGCGTAATCGACCAGCATGTCGAGTGGCAGGTGATGGGCGATCACGACTCGACTCCCTGCAACGAAATGCGCAGCCTTCCCAAAGCGAGCCGAATGCGCGACTTCACCGTTCCCAAAGGCAGGCCCAGCTCATGGGCGATGTCGCTGTGCGTTTTGTCCTCGTAATAGGCCTTCTCCAGCACCAGACGCTGCTCGCGCGGCAAATCCTGCAGCAGGCTGCGCAGCTTTTCCTGCGACTGCACCGCCTCGAGCATCCCGTCCGGCCGCTCTTCCATCGGCGCCTGCCGCGCCAGCGCATAGTCGTCGCCATCGAGCGCCGGCTTGCCGGCGCGGCGCAGCGTGTCGATGCGCTTGTTGCGCGCGATGGTATAGATCCACGTGCTGGCCGAAGCGCGGCTGCGATCGAATGTGCCAGCCTTGCGCCAGAGCGAAACCATCGCCTCCTGCACGATCTCCTCCGCCGCTTCGGACGAGCCGCCGCCGCGCTGGCAGAAGGATTTCAGCCGCGGCGCGAAGTGGCGGAACAGCTCGCGGAACGCCGCCTTGTCGCGACGCCGCGCCACGGCGTCGATCAGATCGCCGAAACGGTCTTCCTGGATGGCTTTTTCGACGGATTTTTCCAAGACCTGCAATGCAAGCTGCGCCGGCCATAACCTGCCGGCAGTTCCCAGCCTAAAGCCCGCCCGCATCCGTGTCACCCGACGCCATCCCAATGGAAATCTGCCCTTGGTACGGCGGGAAAACGGGCTCGGATCACCCGTTTTTAGCTGCGGGGGCTTATTTCCCGACCGGCATCTTGCCTTCGCCGATATCGAAGAACAGGCCGGCCATGATCGCCAGGCCTTCCCGCGCCAGCGGCGCCAGCAGGTGTTCGTTGGGCGCGTGCTGCGAGCAGGAGGCGTAGGAATGCGGCACCCAGATGGTCGGCACGCCCAGCACGTCGGTGAAAGCATCGTTAGGCAGCGAGCCGCCGAGATTGGGCAGGATGTTGGGCGGACTGCCGAAGCTTTGCGTCACCGACTCTTTGGCCCATTTCATCAAGGCCGAGTCGGGATCGAGCCGCGTGGCGTTCATCGAGGATTGCCGCGTCGGCCGCACGTCGATCATGGGAAAACCGTGCCGGTCGAGGTGACGGCGCAACGCCGGCACGATTTCCTCCGCTTCGGTGCCGACGACAAAGCGCAGCTGGCAGGTGGCGATGGCGGACGGCGGAATGGCATTGACCGGATTGTCCGGGTTGCCGATCTTCAGCGCCAGGATCTCGAAGCTGTTCCAGCCGAACACACGCTCAGCCGGCGTCAGGCCGGGCTCACCCCAATCGGGATTGATCTCGGGCGCGCCCTCGCCGCCATCGATCACCGCATCGGCCAGTGCCGCCCGCACCGCAGGCGACAGCGAAGTGGGCCGCCATTCCGGCACCAGAATCGCGCCGCGCCGATCGACGATGGTAGCCAGCGCATGCGCCAGCAGCGTACCGGGACTGGTCAGCAGCCCGCCCCAGTTGCCGGAATGATGCCCGCCTTCGCGCAGCTTCAGCGACAGCTCGAAATTCAGCACACCCCTGGTACCGGTGAACAAGGTCGGCTTCTGCGGCGTCAGGCGCGGACCGTCCGAGGCCAGCAACACATCGGCTTTCAGCTCCGCTTTATGGGCAGCGCAGAATTCGTGCAGCCCGGGCGAGCCGGTCTCTTCGCCGGTTTCGATCAGGATGGTGGAGTTGAACCCCAGCCTGCCGCGCGCCTCGATCACCGCGGCGATGGCGCCGAGATTGATGGTGTGCTGGCCTTTGTTGTCCGCCGTGCCGCGGCCGTAGAGCCGGTCGCCCTGCACAGCGACTTTCCATGGCGACAGCCCGTCATGCCACTGCTCGTCCAGTCCGCGAATGACATCGCCGTGACCATAGGTCAGCACGGTCGGCAGATTGGCGCCTTCGATCCGCCGGCCGATCAGGAACGGGCCGAATTTGGGGTTGGGATTGGGGTGGATCGAAATCCGGTAGCCAAGCTTCTCCAGCGACGGGGCGATTTCGTCCTTGAGATACGCGCTCAGGTGCTCGGCGAAGGCCGGATCCTGGCTGACGGTGCGGAAGCCCACCCGCCGGTCGAGATCGGCCAGGAAGCGGCCGTCGTCGAAATAGCGGGTGGCGTTGTCGATGGCGGCGGCGCGCAGGTTCACAGCGGCTCCTTCAGTACGATCCACAGGATTTGGGCGCGGGCGCAGACACGGCCCTGCGAGTCGATCACGGCCGTGCCGGAGGTGAGCTTGCGCCCGTCAGCTGCGATCGGCCAGGCCAGCACCGTCGCCGCCTCGCCCGCCTTCAACCGGCGCTCGACCCATCCGGTCATGCGTCCGGTCAAACACATGCGCTCATCGTCCTCGCGTAGCACAGCGGTGGCGCCGGGACAGTCCAGCGCCCCCCAGAGATATTCGTCCGGCAAATAGCCATCCTCATCTGCCAGCCGCGCATCGGGCGTCCAGCGCGCGGCGGCGAGGCCCATGTCCCCACTGCCATCGCAGCGCCCAGCCCAGACACGCAGCCCGTCGCCCGCTTCACGGCTTCTGCCGCAGACGAAGCATTTGTGGAAATCGGAATCCGCACCCGAGCCGCCCATCGTGGCCGCGCGGTCGAGCTGTACCTGGGCCGGCACCGGCGGCACTTCGAGCTCCAGCGCGGCGGGTCTGACCACTGCCAGCAGCGTGTCGCCGTCCCTGAGCTCGATCGCCTCGCCGCTCTTCACCAGATCAAGCGGCTTATCCAAGGGCGGCGGCGCGCGCAGGGTTATCTCGGCAGCCCGATTTGAAAGCGGGCCACCGATGAGCGCAGCCAGGCGCCCCGCGACGTAGCCGCCATTGCCCGAATCCTTGGGCCCGTTGAACCGCCGCCCGATCGTCAGCGTCGAGCGCACCACGCCATTGCCGTCCATCCGTACTCCTGTCACGGCAGCCTATTGCAGCTACGGCTTCGCCGAACAGGCGGCAGCCTGCCACATGTCGCCCAGCACGCAAACGCCGGAGTGGAATACAGGCGAGACGCCGTCGAGCAAGCGCGCAAGCAATACCAATTTCGCCAGTGTGGCCACCGTTCAGGCTTTGCTTGCCGCCTGGCGAATGGCGCTAAGGGTGGTGCGCGGATTGATGGCCTCGGGATCGAGTCGGATTTCGATCACTGCGGGCGTGCCGGCCTTGAGCGCCGCCTCGAAAGCCGGCGCAAACTGCTCGGTTTTCTCGACCAGAAATCCCGCCGCGCCGTAGGATTTCGCCCAAGCGACGAAATCGGGATTGTGCAGATCGGTGCCGACTTTCCGCGCCGGGTACTCGCGCTCCTGATGCATGCGGATGGTGCCGTACATGCCGTTGTTCACCACCACGAGCACGATATTCGCACCGGCCTGACAGGCCGTGCCGAATTCCTGCATCGTCATCTGCAGGCACCCGTCGCCGGCAAAGCATACCGCGATGCGCTCAGGATGCACGATCTTGGCTGCAACCGCCGCAGGCAGCCCGTATCCCATCGATCCGGACGTCGGTGCGAGCTGCGTACGCCAGCCTCTGTACCGATAGAAGCGATGCACCCAGGCGGTGTAATTGCCGGCGCCATTGCTGACGATGGCATCCGCCGGCAGGCGCTGCGCCAGCCACGACACGATTTCGCCCATTTGCACGTCGCCGGGATTTTGCGTCGGCTTGGTCCATTCGAGATAGTCAGCACGGGCGCCTTCGCGCCACGACTTGAAACGGTCAACGGACGGTTTTGGCAGACCGGCCAAGGCCGACGAAATCGCCGCCATGCCTGAAACAATGCCAAGTGTCGGCCGATAGACGCGTCCCAACTCTTCGGGGCCGGCATAGACATGCACGAGCTTCATCTGCGGCTCGGGAATATCGATCAGCGTATAGCCGGACGTCGTCATCTCGCCCAGCCGCGCGCCCAATACGACCAGCAGATCGCATTGCTTCACGCGCTGCGCCAGCTTGGGGTTGATGCCGATCCCGACATCGCCAATGTAGGCGGCGTGCATGTTGTCGAAGATATCCTGCGTTCTAAACGAAGCTGCCATCGGCACGCCGCTAGTCTCGGCGAACCTTTGCAGCGCCTCGCGTGCCGGTTGCGACCAGCCCGAGCCGCCGACGATCACCAGCGGTCGCTCCGCGCTTGTCAGCAGGGCGGCAAATTGATCGATTTGCGCGCCACCCGGTTGCGCCTGCATTGGCGCATAGGGCTGCGCATCGGCCGTCTGGACCACTTGCGTCAGCATGTCTTCCGGCAGCGCCAGCACGACCGGACCTGGCCGTCCCGACGTCGCGGTGGTAAAAGCGCGTGCGATGAACTCGGGCAGCCGCGCCGGGTCGTCGATTTCGGCCACCCACTTCGCCATCGGGCCATACATGCGCCGATAATCGATCTCCTGGAACGCCTCGCGCTCCTGCCGTAGGCATCGGCCATCATCGCCGCCCCGCCTTCCTGGCGGCAGATCACGAAGCGGATCGAGTTGGCGTCATGCAGCGCATCGAGCACGGCAAGATAGGATTCGCCTGGAATGCCGAACACCGTATCGACGCCATGGATCTTGAGCTGATCGACCAGGATCTGCCCGCCGCTGCGGGGCTTCGTCGCCGCCATGCCCACCGTCCCTCCCACTGATGGGGCAGACCATGGCATGCGCAAGCGGCGGCGAACAAGGCGGCAGGTCGAGCGCAGCAAAAAGCCTTCGCCGTTTCACGGGTGAAGGCTGCTTACTCTGGCCGCGGCGGCATCCGCTACCGCCGCGGCCTGAAGACGGGCGCGCTCTAGCGCGCCAAACTGCGCGCCTGGCGCAGATGGCCCTCGACCACCGGCACCGCGCCGCTCGCCACTTCGCGCAAGGAGGCCACGTCGCCGTTGCGGGCATAGTTCTGATGCATCGCCAGGGCTTGCTCGTGCGCCGCGACCTGCTGCTGCATGTAGAGCCGGTCGAAGCCTGCGCCGGCTGGAGCGTTGCGGAGTTGCGTCAGCTTCGCGTCATGTTCCGCATCGAGCCGCGCCGGCGGCGTCACACCCGGCGGCAGCGCCGCTTTCAGCTTGGCCGAATTGTTGCCGTGATCGCTCGCCATCATCTGGCCGAAATTCTTAACCCGCTGGTCACGCGCCTTTTGCGCGGCAATACGGCCCGCTTCGATCTCATACATGTCGCTCGTTGCCGCGTTGCCCACATAGTCGGTGGTCGTCGGCGACATGGGATTTGCCGCCGCCATCTGCCGGTGCGTGCCGCCCATCGGGCCGGTGCTGACCGGACCGGTTGTGTTGGGCGCATTGCGGTCGAACAGGCCGCCATCTTCGCAGGCGGCGAGTGTCATGGCTGCGGTAAGAGCCGCTGCGAGGGATAGGACCTTCATCGTTCGCTCCTGAAATCGTTGTCGGTTTCTCGGCAACGGCAGCCATCGCAGAAGGGTTCCGAAAATGGCTTTGCCGCCAGCCCGAACGGTATGCCGGTGCGGTCAGCGCTTGAGCAGCGCCCAAACCGGGGCATGATCAGAAGCACCGGGCAGCCCCCGTACCGATTTGTCGACCCCCGCGCTCTTCAGGCGCCTGGCCAGGTCCGGGCTCAGCAGCAGATGGTCCAGCCTTAGCCCGGCATTGCGTGCGTAGCGGTTACGCATGTAATGCCAGAAAGTATAGATGCGTTCGCTTGGATGTTTTGCACGCAACGCATCGGTCCAGCCCTGCTTCACCAGCCTGGCATAGGCGGCGCGGCTTTCCGGCTGCACCAGCGCATCGTCGTCCCAGGAAGTCGTGGGATAGATGTCGATTTCGGTCGGCGCCACGTTGTAGTCGCCGATCAACGCTATTGGCAGGTTTTGCTTGAGCAGCTTGCGCCCATGCGCTTGCAGACGTTTGAACCATGCCAGCTTGTAATCGAATTTCGGGCCGGGCTGCGGATTGCCATTCGGCAAATATAGGCAGCCGACGATGATGCCGTTGGCCGCCGCTTCGATATAGCGACTTTGCGTATCGAAGCGATCACCCGGCAGGCTCGTGCGGGTGACGACCGGCATGGCGCCGCGGCACAGGATCGCCACGCCATTCCACGTCTTCTGGCCTTTCCACACCGCCTGATAACCGGCTTTGGCCAGCGCCGCATGCGGGAACTGCGCATCCAGACATTTCAGTTCCTGCAATCCGACGACGTCGGGCCTGGCGCTCGCCAGCCAGTCAAGCAGGTTGGGCAGGCGCTTGTTGACGTTGTTGATATTGAAGCTGGCGATCTTCATGGGCTTTGTGAACGCGACGCTGTAGAGACGCGCCACAGAGCCCAAGGTTCAAGGGGCAGGAAGCCTTTCCTCTAGCGCCGTCCGCCGCCACCACCGCCGCCGCCGCGTCCGCCGCCGCCGCCAAATCCGCCACCGCCGCGTCCTCCACCGCCATAACCGCCGCCACGGTATGTCGTGGGAATCGATGGAGTTGGCCGAGCGACAGGAGGCCTGGCAACCGGACGATTCGGGCGGTCCGGACGATTCGGTCCGTCAATGTTGATGTCATCGTCATCGTAATAATAATAGTGGTCGTGATACCAGGGATCGTTCCAACCCGTACCGTAATAGCCACCCGTCGTCGTAACGCTGCCGCCGCCCGATTCACATCCGGCCAGCCCAAGTCCGGCGAGGATCAGGATCGCCAATCGCTTGTTCATGGCCGCGTCTTCCTTCCCTGATCGCGTTCGTCATCCCATTGCAGCATACCGACCATTGCTCCGCTCGGGTCGGCGACAACCGCCATCCTGCCCTCGAATAGATCGGGCCGCGGCATGACCGCTATGCGGCCCCCTAGTTGCTGCGCCACGGTCAGGGACTGCGCCAAGCTCTCGACCCGCACGAAAGGAAGCCAGATAGGCGGCGCCTTGGGATGATTGGCCGGCAGCTGCGATACGGCTGCGCGGGCAAAGGCGCCGCTGACCAGCAGGAACTGGTTCTTGCGCGAGGATTCCTTGTTCTCGACCACCTCATAGCCCGCGAACGAGCGATAGAAACCGGTCGCCTTCTGCACGTCGCGGCTGAGAAGCTGAATCCAGATCCAGTCGCCCGGCTCGGCCATGAAATCGGCCGGATCGCCGCCAGCCGATTTGATGACGCCGAACACTGCGCCCTCGGCATCGGCGAATACCGCCTGCTCGCCCCGCTTGGGAAAGGTTTTCGCCGCCACCAGTTGCCGGCCGCCGGCACCGATGATCGCCTTCTGCGCCTGCGCCACATCCGGCACCGAAATATAGGCCACCCAGCGCGGATTGACGGGTACGTTGGGCCGCGCGGTGACGTCGACCACGCCGCCGACCGGGCGGCCATCGTTCAGCACCAGGGAGTAGCCAGTCGCCGCATCGCCCATCCGACGAAACTCCCAGCCGAACAGACGGCTGTAGAAATTCCGCGCTGTCTCCATGTTGGAGGTGACCAGATCGATCCATACGAACTTGCCAGGCAGTCGCGGCGTGCCGGCTTCCGTCGTCAGCGGCGGCAATTCCGGTTCGGCGGACTGCGCGACCGGCGCCATCGCGGCACTGGCCAGCAGAGCAGCGGCGATACCGGCAAGGCGCAACCGCCGCCAGGGGGAGCGCGGGTCGGATCGCGTGCGTTCAGGGCTCATCGCCATGACTCACCTTTCTCTGTAAATCAGCAATCGTCTCGCCAGCACTGTGGTCAGCCAAAGACGGCAAAACCGGCAGTTTGAGCCTGACAAGAATGCCCGCAGAATGCGGGCGACGTTTTGATTTAGATCAAGGGTAGAAGGTGTTTAGTACGGCGCACACCAGCTGCCGTCTTTGCGAGCCAGGCAGGCCTGCCTCCTGGCCTCGTTGGCGGCGCGCTCGGCATCGCGCCGCGCCACATCCGCGTTGACCCTGGCCTCTTCCGCCTTTTGAAACTGCCAGCGCGCCTCTCATTTCACACATTCCGTG
>JAQSWP010000026.1 GCA_029266575.1 Alphaproteobacteria bacterium
AGAGCTCTTCCAGAATGTCGGCGATCGTCCGATCGCCGACGTCGACCGATTCGAGAAAGCCGAAATTCCACACCGCATACAGCGCGCCGGAGAAGGCGCCGAACAGGGCGTATCTGGCGATGGCGTTCACTGCTCTTCCTCCCGCCGCAAGGCGACAAGCTGGTAGATCAGATCGAGCGCGGTCTTGGGCGTCAGCTCGTCAGGGCTGATCCTGGACAGTGCTTCGAGAGTAGCCGATTTCCGTTGCGCCGTGCGCCGGGCCGGCGCGGGCGCGGCGGCGAACAGCGGCAGATCCTGCGCCAGCCGGCTGACGGCGCCCGATTGCTCGCCGCTTTCCAGGCTGCGCAGCACTTCCTCGGCGCGGGCGATCACCGCGTCGGGCAGGCCGGCCAGTTTGGCGACATGGATGCCGTAGGAGCGGTCGGCGGCGCCCGGCGCCACCTCATGCAGGAACACGACTTCGTTCTGCCACTCCTTGACCCGCATGGTGTGCGGCATCAGCGACGCCAGCCGGGACGCCAACGCCACCAGCTCGTGGTAATGCGTGGCGAACAGCGCACGGCACCGGTTGACGTCGTGCAGATGCTCCAAGGTCGACCAGGCGATCGAGAGGCCGTCATAAGTCGCGGTGCCCCGCCCGATCTCGTCCAGGATCACCAGGCTGCGCTTGGTGGCCTGGTTGAGGATGGCGGCGGTTTCGACCATCTCGACCATGAAGGTCGAACGCCCGCGCGCCAGATCGTCTGCCGCACCCACGCGCGAGAACAGCCGGTCGATGGCGCCGATATGCGCGCTGCGGGCCGGCACATAGGCGCCGATCTGCGCCAGCACCGCGATCAGCGCGTTCTGGCGCAGGAAGGTCGATTTGCCGGCCATGTTGGGGCCCGTGACCAGCCACAGCCGGCGCTCGCCCGAGAGCGTGCAATCGTTGGCGACAAACGCGCTTTCGCCGCGCGCTTTCAGCGCCGCCTCGACCACCGGATGGCGGCCGCCCTCGATGGCGAACTCCATGCCGTCATCGACCAGCGGCCGCACCCATTGCCCATCGCCCGCCAGTTCGGCCAGCCCGGAAGCGACATCGATGCCGGCCAAGGCGGCCGCGGCGGCGGAAATGATTTCGGCGCGGTCGGTGGCGGCGGCGACCAGCTGCTCGAAGATCTCCAGCTCGAGGCTAAGCGCCAGATCGGCGGCGCGGCCGATCTTGCTCTCCAGCTCGCCCAACTCGACGGTGGTGTAGCGCACCGCACTTGCCAGGGTCTGGCGATGGATGAAGCCGTTGGCCAGCGCATCGAGCTTCTCGGCATTGTTGGGCGAGAGCTCGATGTAATAGCCCAGCACGTTGTTGTGCCGGATCTTCAGCGCCGAGATCGACGTCGCGCTCTTGTACTTCTGCTCCAGCCCGGCGATCAGCTTGCGGCTCTCGTCGCGCAAGGCACGCAGCTCGTCGAGTTCCTTGCGATAGCTGGCCGCGACGAAACCGCCATCGCGCGCCAAAAGCGGCAGCTCTTGCGCCAAAGCCTCGCCCAGCAGCGCGACCAGCGCGTCATGGCCGTCGAGCCGCTTGATGGCGTCGGCGATGTGGGCGGGCTGCAGCGCCAGCTTATTGTCGTGCGCCAGCAGCAGCGCGCGCAGGGCGCCGCTGTGGCGCAGGCCTTCGCGCAGGGACGCGAGATCGCGCGGGCCGCCCCGGCCGAGCGTCAGTCGCGCCAGCGCCCGTTCCATGTCGGGACAGCGGCGCAGCAGATCGCGCACGTCCTGGCGCAAACGCGGCTGGTCGACGAACAGGCTCACCACATCCAGCCGGTCGACGATGGCGGCGGGATCGGTGAGCGGCGCTGCCAGTCGTGCCGCCAGCAGACGTGCGCCCGGTCCGGTCAAGGTGCGGTCGATGCAGGCCAGCAGCGATCCGGCGCGCCCGCCATCCAGCGTGCGCATCAATTCGAGATTGCGCCGCGTCGCGGCGTCGATCTCCATCGCTTCGGCGCTGCCCACCCGTTGCGGCGGCGCGAGCCTTGGGAGTTTGCCGGCTTGCGTCAGCTCGACGTAATCGATCAACGCGCCAGAGGCGGCGAGTTCGGCGCGGCTATAGGCGGCGAAGCCTTCGAGCGTGCCGACCTTGAAAATCTCCTGCAGGCGGCGGCGCGCATTGTCGCTGTCGAAGCGGCTCGAGGGCAGCGGCGTCAGGGCGGCCTGCCGATCGTCGAGTGCTGCCCGCAACTCCTCGCGCGCCAGCAGCCGGTCGGCCAGCAGCAGTTCGCCCGGCTCCAGCCGCGCCAGCGCCGCGCCCAGCTGCGCTGCGGCAATGGTCTGCACCGCGAATTCGCCGGTCGAGAGATCGAGCCAGGACAGCGCCAGCTCGCCCTGCGCGTCGGTCAAGGCGGCGAGATAGTTGTGAGCGCGCGCGTCGAGCAGCGCGTCCTCGGTGATGGTGCCCGGCGTGATCACCCGCACCACCTGCCGGTTGACCACCGATTTGGCGCCGCGCTTCCTGGCTTCGACCGGGTCTTCGGTCTGCTCGCACACCGCGACCTTGAAGCCTTGCCGGATCAGGCGCGAGAGATAGGCCTCGTGGCTGTGCACCGGCACGCCGCACATGGGTATGTCGTTTCCGCCATGCTGCCCGCGCTTGGTCAATGCGATATCGAGCGCCGCCGAAGCCTTCACCGCGTCGTCGAAGAACAATTCGTAGAAATCGCCCATGCGATAGAACAGCAGATGTTCGGGATGCTGGCGCTTGATCGCCAGATACTGCTGCATCATCGGCGTGGCGCCCGCCAGGCTGCCTTGCTCGGTCTCGGTCGATTCGGCGGGGGCGGGATGGGCGCGCAAAGCTCAGTTCCGGTCGGCGAAAAAGGGCGAAAAATCCAATGGCGACCGTAGCATGGCGGGTTTTTTCTGGCCATGATGGCGGGTAGAACGGCTACACTGGAAAACCGCAGTTCTGTGGGTAAAACAAGACGTTGGAGTGAATGCCATGGCGACGGCACGTCGCGATACGGAAGCAATGGTCAGCGAATCGGGCAGCCTCGACGAGGAATCGTTGATCATGCATGCCTCGGGCCGGCCGGGGAAAATCGAGATCACGCCGACCAAGCCGCTGACCACCCAGCGCGATCTGGCGCTGGCCTATTCGCCCGGCGTCGCCGCGCCCTGCCTGCGCATCCATGCCGATCCTTCGCTGGCTTACGACTACACGGCCAAGGGCAATCTGGTGGCGGTGATCTCCAACGGCACCGCCGTGCTGGGCCTGGGCGATCTCGGCGCGCTGGCGTCGAAGCCGGTGATGGAAGGCAAGGCGGTGCTGTTCAAGCGCTTCGCCGATGTCGACGGCATCGATCTGGAAGTCGACACCACCGACGTCGATCAGTTCATCAACTGCGTGCGCTATCTGGGGCCGTCCTTTGGCGGCATCAACCTGGAAGACATCAAGGCGCCGGAATGTTTCATCATCGAGCAGCGCCTGCGCGAGCTGCTCGACATCCCCGTCTTCCACGACGACCAGCACGGCACAGCCATCATCTCGGCCGCCGCCCTGATCAACGCGTTGCACCTGACGGGCCGCAAGATAGGCGAGACGCGCATGGTGGTGAACGGCGCCGGCGCCGCGGGCATCGCCTGCATCGAGCTGATCAAGAGCATGGGCATGCCGCACGACAACGTCATCCTGTGCGACACCAAGGGCGTGATCTACCAGGGCCGCACCGAGGGTATGAACCAGTGGAAATCGGCGCATGCGGTGAAGACTAAGGCGCGTTCGCTGGAAGACGCGCTGAAGGGCGCCGACGTATTCTTCGGCCTGTCGGTCAAGGGCGCGGTCAGCCAGGGCATGGTGGAATCGATGGCGGCCAAGCCGATCATCTTCGCCATGGCCAATCCCGATCCCGAGATCACGCCGGAAGACGTGCGTGCGGTGCGCAAGGACGCCATCGTCGCCACCGGCCGCTCCGACTATCCCAATCAGGTCAACAACGTGTTGGGCTTCCCCTACATCTTCCGCGGCGCGCTCGACGTGCGCGCCTCGACCATCAACGACGAGATGAAGATCGCCGCCGCCCAGGCCATCGCCAAGCTCGCCCGCGAGGACGTGCCCGACGAGGTCGATCGCGCCTATGCCGGACGGCGTCTGCGCTACGGGCCGGAATACATCATCCCGGTGCCGTTCGATCCGCGCCTGATCTCCGCCGTCTCCTCGGCGGTGGCGCAGGCGGCGATGGATTCGGGCGTGGCGCGCCGGCCGATCATCGACATGAAGGAATACATCCGCAAAGGGTTGTGTTCGCCGAGGGCGAGGAAGAGCGCACCATCCGTGCCGCGCTTGCTTTCCGCAATGCCGGCTACGGCACGCCGATCCTGATCGGCCGCGAGGAGCAGGTGCTGGAGGCCATGTCGCAGATCGGCATTGCCGGCGACACCAAGGGCATCGAGATCCATAACGCGCGGTTGTCGAAATCCAACGCCCGCTACACCGACCTGCTCTACAAGCGCCAGCAGCGCAACGGCCTGCTGAGACGCGACGCGCAGCGCGCCGTCAACCAAGGCCGCAATGTCTTCGCCGCCTGCATGGTGGCATCCGGCGATGCCGATGCCATGGTCACCGGCCTGACGCGCAGCTTCGGCGAATGCTTCGGCGACGTCACGCGAGTGATCGAAGGCCAGCGCGGGGCGGTCAATTTCGGTTTGTCGATCGTGGTGGCGCGCGGACGCACCGTGTTCATCGCCGATACGTCGGTGCACGAGACGCCGACCTCCGAGCAACTGGCCGGCATCGCCCGGCAAGCGGCAGCGCTGGCCCGCCAGATGGGCAACGATCCGCGCGTCGCCTTCCTGTCGTTCAGCAATTTCGGCGGCCGGCTGATGGAGCGCACCGAGCGCATCCGCGACGCCATTCGCCTGCTCGACAGCTGCGAGGTCGATTTCGAATATGACGGCGAGATGCAGGCCGACATCGCGCTCGATTACGATCTGATGAAGAGCGTCTATCCGTTCTGCCGTCTGAGCGGCGCGGCCAACATCCTGATCATGCCGGGACTGAACGCCGCCAATATCGGCTCCAAGCTGGTGCAGCAGCTGGCCGGCGGCACGGTGATCGGGCCGATCTTGCTGGGTCTCGCCAAGCCGGCGCAGATCGTGCAGATGGGCTCGACCGTCAACGATCTGGTCAACGCCGCAGTGCTGGTGGCCTACGAGGCGCTGAGCGACTGACCCCCTGGCCTGCAATGCCTCGGTAACGGGAAGCTGGTATACTGGCTTTCCGTTTCGTCTTTAGAACGGCCGCAACCGATGCTGCGCCCCAACTTGCCGCTCGATCGCCAGTTCCTGGCGACGCTGCTCGCCTGCCTGCCGGGCTTCGTCGTGCTGGGTGTGCTGGCGGTCAGCAACTATCTGGCCTGGCCGGCCGCGTTGCTCGGGGCGGCAGCGCTGTTCGTGGTGAGCTGGCCGCTGGTGCGGCTCTATCTCGGCGACATCACCGTCTTCGCCCGCTTCATCGCCCGGCTGTCCGGCGGCGACGGCGTTGCCGAGCCGCCTTCGTTCAAGCTCTCGGTCGCCGCCGAGGAACTGTCGCGCGCGGCTACAGCCTTGCATGCCAATTGGCGGCTGCAGAACATCGCCCTTCTGGCGGCATCCTCGGCCAGCAAGCGCATCCTCGACGGCCTGCCAGATCCGTTGATCGCCGTCGATCGTGTCCGGCGCATTACGCATATCAACGCCAATGCCGAAGCCATGTTCGGCACGCAGGCGATCGGACGGGATCTCGCCTCCGTGCTGCGCCAGCCGCAGGCGCTGGCGGCCGTCGATGCGTCGCTGGCCGGCGGCGATGCCTCGATCGTCGAGTTCATCAGTTCCGCGCGCGTCGAGACGGTGCAAATGGTCCATATCGTCCGGCTCAAGGAGCCGGCCGGCGACGGCACGGCGGTGCTGCTGGCGTTCCACGACGTCACGGCCTTGCGGCGCACCGAGCGCATGCGGGCCGATTTTGTCGCCAATGCCAGCCACGAATTGAAGACGCCGATCTCGACCCTGCTGGGCTTTATCGAAACCCTGCGCGGTGCGGCCAAGGACGACGAGGAGGCGCGCACGCGTTTCCTCGCCATCATGGACGAGCAGGCGCAGCGCATGGCCCGCCTGGTCAACGATCTGCTGTCGCTGTCCGACATCGAATTGCGCGAACACACCCGGCCCAACACCCCGGTCGATGCCGGCGCCGTGCTGCGTTCGGTGCTGGACCTGTTCGAATTGCGCGCCCGCCAGCGCAGCATCGGCCTGAAGCTGGAGATCGACAGCGACAGCACGATGGTGCTGGGCGATCGCGACGAGCTGGGCCAGGTGTTCCAGAACCTGGTCGACAACGCCATCAAGTACAGCCGCAACGGCGCCACCGTGCGCTGCCATGTCGAGCGCCTGAATGAGAGCCTGCGCATCGCCGTCATCGACCAGGGCGAGGGTATTGCCGAATCGCATCTGCCACGACTGACCGAGCGCTTTTACCGCGTCGACGATGCCCGCTCGCGCAAGCTGGGCGGCACCGGGTTGGGGCTGGCCATCGTGAAGCACATCGTCAACCGCCATCGCGGCCAGTTGCAGATCGACAGCGTGGTGGGGCAGGGCACCACGGTTGCAGTGACCTTGCCCCTGGCGCCGCCGCTTTCCGCGTTACAGGATGCCGCACCGGGCTCCCGCCGCACCGCCTGATCGTCCACAGGAAAATCTCCCAACACTTCCAATGTGTTGCGACGGCGCCCGCGGATTTCCGCGGCGGCATATTTCATAAATCCGTAACAAATCTGCAGTAAATTATTGATGCCCGGTCTCTAAGAGTTGCCTCGCGATCAGCGGCCCGTCGCTTTGGTTCAGGGCCGTGAAGCGAACTCCAGGAGGTTCATCAATGCAGATTTCTACTGCAGCTCTGGCGACTTTGGCCGCGCTGAGCTTTGCCGGTGCGGCGCAGGCCCAGTCGCGCGACCAGATCAGCATCGCCGGCTCGTCTACCGTTTTTCCATTCTCGACCGCCGTTGCCGAGCAGTTCGGCAAGACCGGCAAGTTCAAGACGCCCAAGGTCGAAAGCATCGGCACCGGTGGCGGCATCAAGGAATTCTGCAAGGGCGTCGGCATCCAGTTCACCGACATCGCCAATGCATCGCGCCGCATCAAGAAAGAAGAAGTGGCCGACTGCAACAAAAACGGCGTGACTGATATCGTCGAGGTCAAGATCGGCTTTGACGGCATTGTTGTCGCCCAGAGCAAGTCCGGCCCGGCCATGGAGCTGTCCAAGGAGATCCTGTGGAAGGCCCTGGCCAAGCAGGTGCCTGTCAACGGCAAGATGGCTGAGAACCCCTACAAGACTTGGAACGAGGTCGATCCCAGCCTGCCCAAGACCAAAATCGAAGTGCTGGGCCCGCCGCCGACTTCCGGTACGCGTGATGCCTATGTCGAGCTGGTCATGGAAGAGGGCTGCAAGGGCTTTGCCGAAGTGAAGGCGATCACCGACGCCAAGGCGCACAAGATCGCCTGCACGCAGATGCGCGAAGACGGCGCTTTCATCGAAGCCGGCGAGAACGACAACCTGATGGTGCAGAAGCTCAACGCCAACAAGGACGCGGTGGCGATTTTCGGCTTCTCCTTCCTCGACCAGAACGCCGACAGGATCCGCGGCATCAATGTCGGCGGCATTGCGCCGACCTTCGAGAACATCGCTTCGGGCAAATACTCCGTGTCGCGCTCGATGTTCTTCTACGTGAAGAAGGCGCATGTCGCGGTGGTTCCGGGCTTGAAGGAATTCATCACCGCTTTCACCGACGAAAAGGCTTGGGGCAAGAACGGCTATCTGCTCGACAAGGGCCTGATCCCGCTGCCCGACGCCGAGCGCAAGAAGGTCGGCGACGAGGCCCGTGCACTAACCGGCCTCAATCTCGGCTCGTAATCAAATGACGGGTGGCCGGAGTTTCGCTTCGGCCACTCGCTTCGATTTCTCTCCAGCCGTGTAGACCAAATGCCCATTTCGATCCTGTTCGCCGCCATCTTCGTTATCGCTGCCGTGGCGTTCGTCACCGGCCGGCGGCATTCGCTGGCGGTGGTTGGTGGATCGATCCGGCAGTTGCACTCGCTGCCCGGATATTACGGCTGGTACAATTTCGCCTGGTGCCTCCTGCCGGCGCTGGGCCTGCTGCTTGTCTGGCTGATCGTCCAGCCGTTGGTGGTCGACGCCCTGGTGCAGGCGCGCCTGCCGGAGGTGGTGAAGACGCTGTCGGCCGATCGCATTGCGCTCTTCATGACCGATGTGCGCAATCTTGCCAGCGGTAACATCGTTTCGCAGACGCCAAGCGCCGAAGCGCTGGCGCTGGCCGAATTCCGCAACGCCACGACCGCCGCCGGCAACATCGCCATGGCGCTGGCGGTGATGGCGCTGGCGATGTTCGGATTGTGGTGGGGCCGGCGCCCGATCGCCGCCGATTTCCGAGCCCGCAACAAGGTCGAGCGCCTGGTCCGCATCGGCATGATCGTCTGCTCGATGATCGCCATTCTCACCACCGCCGGCATCGTGCTGTCGCTGGTGTTCGAGAGCTACCGCTTCTTCACCAAGGTTTCGATCTTCGAGTTCCTGTTCGGGCTCGACTGGTCGCCGCAGGTGGCTATCCGCGAAGGCCAGGTCGGCTCTTCCGGCGCTTTCGGCGCGGTGCCGGTATTCGCCGGCACCATCCTGATCATGCTGATCGCCATGGCGATTGCGGTGCCGGTTGGACTGTTCGCCGCGATCTTCCTGTCGGAATACGCAACGCCCGGTGCCCGCACCGTCATCAAGCCGCTGCTTGAGATCCTGGCCGGCATACCGACCGTGGTTTATGGCTTTTTCGCCGCCCTGACCGTGGCGCCCTTCTTCCGCGAAGCGGGCTCCCTGGTCGGCCTCAGCGTCGCGTCGGAAAGCGCACTGGCCGCCGGCATCGTCATGGGCGTGATGATCATCCCCTTCGTCTCCTCGCTGTCCGACGACGTCATCAATTCGGTGCCGCAGTCGCTGCGCGACGGCTCCTACGCGCTGGGCGCGACGCGCTCGGAAACCATCCGCCAGGTGGTGCTGCCGGCGGCGCTGCCCGGCATCGTCGGCGCCGTGCTGCTGGCGATCTCACGCGCCATCGGCGAGACCATGATCGTGGTCATGGCCGCAGGGTTCGCCGCCAACCTCACCGCCAATCCGCTGGAAGCGGTGACCACCGTCACGGTGCAGATCGCCACCCTGCTGGTGGGCGACCAGGAATTCGACAGCCCCAAGACGCTGGCCGCCTTTGCGCTGGGCCTGATGCTGTTCGTCATCACGCTGTGCCTGAATATCCTTGCGCTGCGGACCGTGCGCAAATACAGGGAAAAGTATGACTGACGTATTGCCGCGCGCGGACATATCGGCAGTCCGCAAACTGAGCGCCGAAGAGCAGGCCGCGCGCCTGAAGTCGCGCTATCGCGCCGACCGACGCTTCAAGTTCTACGGCTTGGGCGCGATCGGTCTGGCGCTGGCCATGCTGCTGTTGCTGCTGGGCTCGATCGTGCTGCAGGGCTATTCCGCCTTCTGGCAGACCCACATCAAGCTGCCGATCGAATTCAGCGCCGAGCTGATCGCGCCCGACGGCAAGCGCGACCGCGACGCCTTGGCGGAGGGCGACTATCAGGGGCTGGTTCGCGCCGCGCTGCAGGCAAAATTCCCCGACGTTAGCGGCCGCCAGGAGTTACGGGCGCTGACCGGCCTGCTGTCGCAAGGCGGCGCTGACCGGTTGCGCGAAATGGTGCTGGACGATCCCTCGCTGATCGGCGCCAAACGCGAGGTGTGGCTGCCGGCGTCCGACGACATCGACATGTTGCACAAGGGCTCGATCTCGGCCAGTTCCGGCCAGGACGAACGCCGGGTCAAGGACAATGAACTCGGCTGGTTCGATGCGCTGACCAAGGAGGGCCGCGTCGAAAGCCAGTTCAATACCCGCTTTCTCACTGGCGGTGATTCGCGCGAGCCCGAACTGGCCGGCGTATGGGGCGCCATCGTTGGCTCGTTCCTGACGCTGATTATCACCATGCTGCTGGCGTTTCCCATCGGCGTCGCCGCGGCGATCTACCTTGAGGAATTCGCGCCCAAGAATCGCTGGACCGATCTCATCGAAGTCAATATCAACAATTTGGCGGCAGTGCCGTCGATCGTGTTCGGCTTGCTCGGCCTTGCCATGTTCCTGGGCACGTTTGGCCTGCCGCGCTCGACGCCGGTGGTCGGCGGCCTGACCTTGGCGCTGATGACATTGCCGATCATCATCATCGCCAGCCGCGCCGCCTTGAAGGCCGTGCCGCCCTCCATCCGCGAAGCGGCGCGCGGGCTGGGCGCTTCGCCGATGCAGGTCGTGTTCCATCATGTCCTGCCGCTTGCGATGCCCGGCGTGCTGACCGGCTCGATTCTGGGCATGGCGCACGCGCTGGGTGAAACGGCGCCGCTGCTGATGATCGGCATGGTGGCCTTTATCGTCGATATTCCCGGCGGACCGCTATCTTCAGCCACCGTGTTGCCGGTGCAGATTTTCATCTGGGCTGACAGCCCCGAGCGGGCGTTCGTCGAGAAGACTTCCGCCGCCATCATGGTGCTCCTGGCCTTTCTTATTCTCATGAACCTCGCTGCCGTATGGCTGCGCCGTCGCTTCGAACGTAGGTGGTAGAAATGAATGCCCTGGCGAGTATGGCAGGAATCGACGCGCAACCTGGTTCCGTCGTGAGCCCGAAGATCAGGTCGCGCGGGGTCAGCGTCTACTATGGCGACAAACAGGCGCTGAAGGAGGTCGATCTCGATATCGGCGCCAACCAGGTAACGGCCCTGATCGGACCCTCGGGTTGCGGCAAGTCGACCTATCTGCGATGCCTCAATCGCATGAATGAGACCATCGAAGGTTGCCATGTCAACGGCACCATCGAACTCGACGGCGAGAACATCTA
Organism: Alphaproteobacteria bacterium; assembly: GCA_029266575.1. GTDB lineage: Bacteria > Pseudomonadota > Alphaproteobacteria > Reyranellales > JAQSWP01 > JAQSWP01. Next base: position 10,954 of record JAQSWP010000026.1, read on the forward strand.
TGACGGCTCGGTCGATGTCGTGCAGCTGCGCGCCCGCGTCGGCATGGTGTTCCAGAAGCCCAACCCGTTTCCAAAATCGATTTACGACAATGTCGCCTATGGCCCACGCATCCACGGCCTGGCGCGCAACAAGGACGAGCTGGACGAAATCGTGCAATCCAGCCTGACGCGCGCCGGTCTGATCAAGGAAGTGCACGATCGCATGGACCAGCCCGGCACCGGCCTGTCGGGCGGCCAGCAGCAGCGCCTGTGCATCGCGCGCGCCATCGCCGTGTCGCCGGAAGTGATCCTGATGGACGAGCCCTGCTCGGCGCTCGATCCCATAGCGACTGCCACGATCGAAGAATTGATCGACGAGCTGCGGCAGAACTTCACCATCGTCATCGTCACTCACTCGATGCAGCAGGCGGCCCGCGTGTCGCAGCGCACGGCGTTTTTCCATCTCGGCAAGATCATCGAGGTCGGCGACACCGAGACGATCTTCACCAACCCGCGCGAAGAGCGCACCCAGGCCTATATCACCGGCCGTTTCGGCTGAACGACCGCCGAGGCGACAGGAGAGGAACGACATGGCATCCGAACACCTCGTAAAATCATTCGACGAACAGCTCGAACGTCTGAACGCCTCGATCAGCGAGATGGGCGGGCTGGCCGAATCGCAGCTGCAGATGGCGCTGGACGCGCTATCCAGGCGCGATACCGATCTGGCGCAGAAAGTCATCGCCGGCGACGCCCGCGTCGACCAGCTCGAAAAGGACGTGGCGCAGCAGGTCGTGCGCCTGCTGGCGCTGCGCCAGCCGATGGCGATCGATCTGCGCGGCATCATCTCGGCGCTGAAAATATCCTCCGACATCGAGCGCATCGCCGACTACGCCGCCAATCTCGCCAAGCGTTCGCTGGTGCTGTCGCAGATGCAGCCGATGCGCAGCATGGGCGGGCTGGACCGGCTGGGCCGGCTGGTGCTGGCGGTGCTGAAGGACGTATTCGACGCCTTCGCCACCAACGACGTGCAGAAGTCGCACAGCGTGTGGCTGCGCGATCAGGAAGTGGACGACATGTACACGTCGCTGTTCCGCGAGCTTCTCACCTATATGATGGAGGATCCGCGCAACATCACGGCCTGCACGCATCTTCTGTTCATGGCCAAGAACATCGAGCGCATCGGCGACCATGCCACCAATGTCGCCGAGCTGATCCAGTTCAAGGTCACGGGCAAGGAAATGACCGAGGCGCGGCCCAAGGGCGACAAGGCCAACTACGTCAAGGCCGAGGCGGTGTGATGGATGGAGTTTCAGCGGTGAACGCCGTCAAGCCATCGGTCCTGATCGTCGAGGACGAGCCGGGCCTGGTCGAGCTGCTGCGCTACAATCTGGAGCGCGCCGGCTTCGAGGTCGCCGTCGCCAATGACGGCGAGGAGGCGATGACGGCCATCGCCGAGCACCGGCCCGACCTGGTGCTGCTCGACTGGATGCTGCCGCTGATGTCGGGCATCGAGGTTTGCCGCCAGATCCGCCGCCAGGCCGATACCGCCAACCTGCCGATCATCATGCTGACGGCGCGCGGCGAGGAGGGCGATCGCGTGCGCGGGCTGGATGCCGGCGCCGACGATTACGTCGCCAAGCCGTTCTCGCCCACCGAGTTGATCTCGCGCATCCGCGCAGTGCTGCGCCGCATCCGCCCGGCGCTGACCGATCAGGTGCTGAGCTACGCCGATCTGCGCATGGACCTGACGGCCCATCGCGTCACCCGCAACGGCAAGAACATCCATCTCGGTCCCACCGAGTTCCGCCTGCTGCGCTACCTGATGGAGCATCCCGGCCGCGTCTTCGCGCGCGAGCAACTGCTCGATGCGGTGTGGGGCAAGGACGTCTATGTCGAAGCCCGCACCGTTGACGTCCATATCCGCCGCCTGCGCAAGGCGTTGAACGGCGAGAACGAGCAAGACGTCATCCGCACCGTGCGCGCCGCCGGTTACGCGCTCGACACGGCGGAGCTCTGAAGTTCTCACAGCCTGTCATGCAGGCTTCATCGACCCGTCATCAAGGCTTTATCGAGCGCGGGCAATCTTGCCGCGACGTCCCCAAGACTGGGGGCGCACTGGCCAGAGTGCCGGCCGTTGCGCCCCTGATTTTTCCCTTCGTGCAGTCAAATGGCGCGGCATGCTAGAAGGCGCGCCGTGAGCAAGTTCTTTTCCGACAATCCGCAGGACGATCTCGGCAGCAACCCGTCGGCCAATCCGCCTTTCGCTGCCATCGCCGAGGCCCGCATCAGCCGCCGCGCCGCGTTGGGCGGGCTGCTGGCGTTGGCGGGCACGGCACTGCTGCCCAAGGCAGAAGCGGGGGCGGCGCAATCTTCCCTGACTTTCGCCAGCTTGTCGCCGCGTCTCGACGGCACGCATCATGTCGCCTCCGGCTACAAGGCCGACATCGTGCTGCGCTGGGGCGATCCGCTGTTTGCCGCATCGCCAGCCTTCGATCCGCTGGCGCAAACCGCGCGATCCCAGCGGCGGCAATTCGGCTACAACAACGACTATCTGGCTTTCCTGCCGCTGCCATTCGGTTCGGCGAATTCCACGCACGGCCTGCTATGGGCCAATCACGAATCGACCAATCCGCGCCTGATGTTCGCCGGCCTGAGCGAGCCCGGAGCGCGCATGACGCGGGAGCGGGTCGATATCGAACTTGCCGCGCATGGCGGCTCGGTGGTCGAGATCCGGAAGCAGGGCGGCAAATGGCAGGCGGTGCGGGCCGGCCGCTACAATCGGCGCGTCACCATGACCACGCCGATGCGCATCGCCGGTCCCGCCGCCGGGCACGAACGCATGACCACCGGCGCCGATCGCAGCGGACGCCGGGTTCTCGGCATGCTTAACAATTGCAGCGGCGGCAAGACGCCCTGGGGCACGGTGCTGTCGGGCGAGGAGAATTTCCATTTCTATTTCTCCGGCGACGCCACGGCCACGGCCGAAGCCGCCAACTACGCCCGCTACGGCGTGGGCCAGCGCACCATCTATCCATGGTGGGCCGAGCAGCATGCCCGCTTCGACCTGGCGCGGGAGGCGCGCGAGGCCAACCGCTTCGGCTGGGTGGTCGAGATCGATCCCTACGACCCGGCCGCGACGCCGGTGAAGCGCACCGCGCTCGGCCGCTTCAAGCACGAGGCCGCCAATTGCGTGCTCAACCGCGACGGCCGGGTGGTGGTCTATTGCGGCGACGACGAGATGAACGAATACGTCTATCGCTTCGTCAGTGCCGGCCGCTTCGATCCACGTGAACGCCGAGCCAATATGAACCTGCTCGACAGCGGCACGCTGTTCGTGGCGCGCTTCGAGGCCGACGGCAGCATGCGCTGGCTGCCGCTGATGCAAGGCGAAGGGCCGCTAACGCCCGACAATGGCTTCCACAGCCAGGCCGATGTCGCGATCGAGACCCGCCGTGCTGCGGATCTGGTTGGCGCCACCAAAATGGACCGCCCCGAGGATATCGAGACCAATCCGGTCACCGGCATTGTGTACGTGATGCTGGCGAACAATGTGCGCCGCACGGTCAAGCAGATCGATGCCGCCAATCCCCGGCCCAGCAATGCCTATGGCCACGTCATCGCGCTGCTGCCGCCAGGCAGCGGGTCCGATGCCGATCATGCCGCTGCGCAATTCACCTGGTCGATTCCGATATTGGCTGGCAATCCGCACGATCAGAAATCCGGCGCCCGCTACGGCAGTGGCGCCGGCGACGGACCGTGGTTCGCCGGGCCCGACAATGTCGCCTTCGATCCGCGCGGGCGCATGTATATTGCCACCGATCAGGGTGCGCTGGCCGAAACCCTGGGCACCGCCGACGGCATCTGGGCCTGCGATGTCGAAGGCCCCGCCGCCTATCAGCCGCGCTGCCTGTTCCAATGCCCGATCGGAGCCGAGATGTGCGGGCCGGAATTCACGCCCGACGGGCGCACACTGTTCGTCGCCGTGCAGCATCCGGCGGTGGCTGTGAGAGGGGAGTCGACGTTCGAAACACCGCCCACGCGCTGGCCCGATTTCGATCCGTCCCTGCCGCCGCGGCCCTCGGTGGTCGCCATCACGCGCGAAGATGGCGGCGCGATCTAGCGCAGCGCCATCACCACTTCGACAATGGTCGGATCTTCCGGCACGACCTGCAAGGTGAAGCCCATGGCGCGGCACACTCTCAGCATGCGTTCGTTCTCGCGCAGCACGGTGCCGAAAATTTCGCCGATGCCGCGCTGGCGCGCGTAGTCGACGATGGATCGCATCAGCACGCGACCGACGCCGGCGCCCTTGACGTCGGAGCGCACGGTGATGGCGTACTCGGCGCGCCTGTTGTCGGGATCGGCGGCGATGCGCACCACGCCCAACCCATCCTGTTTGCCCTCGGCATCGGTCGTGAAAGCCAGGAAAGCCATCTGCCGGTCGTAGTCGATCTGGGTCAGCCGGGCGGCGAGATTGTGCGGCAACCGGCTCATCGGCGCGAAGAAACGCATGCGCACGTCTTCCTTGTCCATGCGCGCGAAATAGCCATGGATCAGCGGCTCGTCCTCCGGCCGCACCGGCCGCAGCAGCAACTCGCGCCCGTCGCGCAAACGCGCCTTGTGTTCCAGATGCCGCGGATAGGGCCTTATCGCCAGCCGCGCCTCGCCCGCCTCCCTGGTCGGCGCCACACGCAGCCGCGCATCCAGCGCCACCACGCCGTTCTCATCCGCCAGCAGCGGGTTGATGTCGATCTCGACGATCTCGGGCAGCTCGATGGTCGCCTGCGACAGCTTCATCAGGGTCAGCGCGATCGTATCCATGGCGGCACGCTTGCGGTCGCGATAGCCCTCGAGCAGGCGGTAGATACGGGTGCGCCGCATCATGTCGTGCGCCAGCGCCATGTTGAGCGGCGGCAAACCCATGGCCGCATCGTTGATGCGCTCGACGGCGATGCCGCCATGGCCGAACAGCAGCACCGGCCCAAACGTCGCATCGACGCTCATGCCCAGGATCAGCTCGTGCGCGCCCTCGCGCCGCACCATGGCCTGCACCGAGAAGCCGGCGATGCGCGCCTGCGGCTGGCGCGCCTTGACGCGCTCCTGCATCGCGGCTGCCGCGGCGCCGACTTCCTCCGGGGCCAGGTTGAGAATGACGCCGCCAACGTCGCTCTTGTGCGTGATGTCCGGCGACATGATCTTGAGCGCAATGCTGCTGCCGATGGTGCGGGCCGCGGCGCTGGCTTCGGTCGCATCGCGCGCAATCAGGGTTCGGTTGACCGGAATGCCACAGGCTTCCAGCACCGTCTTGGCCTGCGGTTCGCTCAGCATGCCGCCGCCCTTTTCCAGCGCCGGCGCCATCGCTCGCCGCGCCCGCTCGACGTCGATCCTGATTTCCTCCGGCGCCGAAACCGGCGTTTCCATCAGCGCCTCGCGGTTGCGCTGGTAGTTCACGAGGTGCAGGAAGCCATGCACCGCCTGGCGCGGCGTTTCGAAGGTCGGCAGACCTGCCGCGATGAAGACCTGGCGCGCCGGTGCGGCGGCCTGCGCGCCAACCCAGCTGGTCAGCACCGGCCACGGCGCCTTTGCCGCCCGCTCGGCCACCACGCGCGCGGCTTCCTCGGAAGAGGCGACCGCGGTCGGCGCATTGATCGCCAGCACCGCATCGATGCTGCGATCCCCCAGCAGCGCATCGAGCGCCGCCCCATAGCGCTCCGGCGGCGCATCGCCGATGATGTCGATTGGATTGGTGCGCGGCCACGAGCTCGGCAGCGCCCCGTCCAGCCGCTCAAGCGTCCCCGCCTCCAGCGCCGCCAGCGTGCCCCCCAGGCCGAGCAGCGCATCGGTCGCCAGCACGCCGAACCCGCCGCCGTTGCTGAGGATCACCAGGCGCTCGCCAAGGATGCGATGCCCGGTGCCCAGGGTGGCGACAGCCTCGAACAATTCGTCGATATCGTCGACACGCAACATGCCGGCGCGGCGGAAGGCGGCGTCGTACACCGCATCCGATCCCGCCATGGCGCCGGTATGCGACAGCGCCGCACGGCTTGCCGCAGCGCTGCGCCCGGCCTTGACCACGATCACCGGCTTGGTGCGGGCGGCGGCGCGCGCGGCCGACATGAATTTGCGCGCGTTGCTGACCGACTCGACGTAGAGCAGGATTGCCGTGGTTCCGCCGTCCAGCGCCAGCCAGTCCAGCATATCGCCGAAATCGACGTCGCTCATGTCGCCCAGCGACGCGACATGGGAGAAGCCGATGCGCCGCTCCGCCGCCCAGTCGAGCACGGCGGTGATGATGGCGCCCGATTGCGCGACGAACGCCAGGCTGCCCGGAAGCGCCTGCACATGGGCGAACGAGGCGTTCAATCCCGCCGCCGGCACTTGAATGCCAAGGCAGTTGGGGCCGACGATGCGCATGCGGGTCGGCTTTGCGGCGTCCAGCATCGCCTGCATGCGCTTGCGGCCCGCCGCATCGCGGCTCTCGGAGAAGCCCGCGGTAATGACCACCGCCGCCTTGGTGCCGCGCGCCGCCAGCGCCCTGATCATGTCCGGAACGGTTTGCGGCGGGGTTGCGATCACCGCCAGATCGGGCGTCGCGGGCAGGCTTTGGATGGTCCCGTAGTATCTGGTCGGCCCGATCTCGGGCGCGCGCGCATTGACCAGCCACACCGGCCCCTTGAATCCCGCGTTGTTGAGATTTTTCGCCAGCACCGCGCCGACCGAATTCGCCTGCCGCGACGCGCCGATCAGCGCCACCGATTGCGGCGCGAACAGGGATTGGAAATTGGCGAGGGACAGCGGACCGGTCCTTTTGCAGGAGGCTCGGTCTTCAGTGTACGGGCTTACCGCTCGGGGACAAGGTTGGGGGTGGTGCGATCGGACTCTTACGCCACAGATAGAACAGCAGCGCCAATCCTGGAATCGCCAGAAAGGCCGTCAGCGAAAAGAAGCTCACCCAATCGGTATGGTCCGCCAGCCAGCCGCCGCCCGATGCCAGCAAGGTGCGGCCCACGGCCATGAACGAGGTCAGCAGCGCATATTGCGTGGCGGTAAAGGCGCGATTGCACAGTAGCGACAGATAGGCCACGAACGCCGCCGAACCGATGCCGCCGGTGAAGTTGTCGCCGCTGATCGAGAGCGCCAGCATCAGATTGTCGTGGCCGACCATGGCCTGCAGGGCGAACAGGAAATTGGTCAGCGCCTGCAGGATGCCGCCGACCAGCAGCGCCTTGAACACGCCATAGCGCGCCACCAGCACGCCGCCGACGCCAATGCCGATCAGGGTGGCAACGACACCCAGCACTTTGGAAATCGCCGCGATCTCGGCGCCGGAGAATCCCAGCTCGACATAGAAGGGATTGGCCATGACGCCGCCAATGGCGTCGCCGAACTTGTAGAACAGCACGAACAGCAGGATGGCGATCCAGGCCGGCCGCTTGAGGAAATCGGCGAATGGCTGCCACACCAGCGTGTTCATGCGCTCCAAAAGCGGCGGCAAGGCGCTGGAGGATTTTGGCGCCGGTGTTGCCGCGGGTTCGGGACCGATCAGGGCCGCCAGGACGCCAATGCCCATCAGCGCCGCCAGCATGGCGAACACCAGCGGCCAGGCCGCGACATCGGACAGCGCGATGGCGCCGGCGCCGGCGGCGATCAGGCCGAAGCGATAGCCGAGCTGTGTCGCCGCGGCGCCCGCGCCTTGTTCCTCTTCGCTCAGAATCTCGATGCGATAGGCATCGATCACGATGTCCTGACTGGCCGAGGCGAAGGCGACGGCAACGGCGGCGGCAGCCGTCATTAGCGGCGCGGTGGCCGGATCGCTGAAGCCCATCACCAGAATGGCAATGGCGACGCCGATCTGGGTCAGCACGATCCAGCCGCGGCGGCGGCCCAGAATGCGGCCGAGCAAGGGCGGCATCATGTGATCGAGCAGCGGCGCCCAGACGAACTTGAAGGCATAGGGAATGCCGACCAGCGAGAACAGGCCGATCGAGGTCTTGTTGACGCCGAGCTTGGCCAGCCAGTAGGAGAGGGTGGACAGGGTCAGCAGCAGCGGCAGGCCGCTGGCGAAGCCCATCAGCAGAATGACCAGCATGCGCCGGTCGCCATAGACGGCAAGCGCCTTGCGCCACGCGATGATGCGATCGTGCAGGCTGAGGCGCGCGACCTGCTCGCTCACGCCGTCCCCAATCTCGCTTTGGCCAGCGCCTTCAGATCCTGTTGCGGGCGGGGGCCGAAATGGGAGATGACTTCGCCGGCGCACAGGCTGCCGAGTTGACCGGCGCGTTTGAGATCGCCACTGCGGCAATACTCGGCGAGGAAACCCGCGGCATAGAGATCGCCCGCACCGGTGGTGTCGACCAGTTTGCCGATCGCGATGGCGGCGATGTGATGCATCTCGCTCTTGCCGTCGGCCTTGTTGTTGCGGCCGCGCAAGACCAGCGAGCCTTTCTCCGAGCGGGTCAGGGCGGCGATGGCGCAATCCTGTTCGGCATGGGCGGCGGCGGTCTCGAAATCGCGCGCCTGGTAGAGCGCCATGATTTCGCTTTCGTTGGCGAACAGGATATCGACGTGATCGCGTACCAGGGCGCGGAATTCCTCGCGCCAGCGCTCGACGCAGAACGAATCGGACAAGGTCAGCGCCACTTCGCGGCCGGCTTGATGGGCAGCCTTGATCGCCTTGCGGCAGGCATCCTTGGCCGCCGGCTGGTCCCACAGATAGCCCTCGATATAAAGCACCTTGGCCGCAGCGGCGAGATCCTCGCTGACATCGGCCGGCTGCAGCTCGACGCAGGCGCCGAGATAGGTGTTCATGGTGCGCTGCGCATCGGGCGTCACCAGGATCATGCTGCGCGCGGTCGGCGGTCCGGCCGTGGCGGCAGGCGTATCGAATTTCACGCCGCCCGAGCGCATGTCATGGGTGAAGACGGCACCCAATTGATCGTCGCGCACGCGGCCGATATAGCCGGCCTTGCCGCCCAGTGCGGCGATGCCCGCCATGGTGTTGGCGCACGAGCCGCCCGAGGTCTCGATCGCCGGGCCCATGGCGGCGTAGAGCCGTTCGGCTTCGGCCGCATCGATCAGCCGCATGCTGCCCTTGGCCAGCTTGTTGCGCGCCAGGAATTCGTCGGTCGAATTGGCGATGATATCGACGATGGCGTTGCCGATGCCGACCACTTCGAATTTCGGTGCGTCGAATTGCGGGGCGGCTGTCATGGCAAAGGCGAACTCCGGAGCGGGCTGGCGGAGTATGGCCACAGCGGATGCCCTCGACAAGCCGCGCGCCAGTGCCTATCTGTCGGACATTGCGCGGTTTTGCGCCTGTGGGGAGAGCCAATGATTTCGGCCTTCGTCAAAGCTTTCGAGCAGCTGGGCGATCCGCGGCTGCGCCGCTTCATCTTCCTCTCGCTGCTGGCCTCGCTGGTTGTGATGGTCCTGCTCGTGATCGGCATCGGCTACGGCCTGTCGTTCCTGAAGCTGGTCGGCATCGACTGGATCGACACGGCGCTGGCCTGGCTGGGTGGCGCCGCTTCGGTGGTGCTGGCCTTCCTGCTGTTCCCGGCAGTGGTCGTCATCGTCATGTCGATCTTCCTCGACCAGGTCGCCGAGGCGGTCGAGGCGCGCCACTATCCCGATCTGCCCAAGGCGCCGGGGCAGGGCACCATCGCTGGCATCTGGACCGGCGTGAAATTTGCCGCCCTGCTGATCGGCGTAAACATCCTGCTGCTGATCGTCTATCTGGTGATGCTGGCGACGGTGATTCTCTCGCCGCTTATTCCCGTGGTCTTCTATCTGGTCAATGGCTGGCTGGCGGGGCGCGAATATTTCGAGACCGTCGCCTTTCGCCGGGTGAAGGACGCAGAGGCGCGCGATCTGCGCCAGCCGTTCAGCCTGCAGTTGACCCTGGCCGGGGCCGCCATCGCCTTCCTGGCGGTCATTCCCATTGTCAACTTGATCGCGCCGGTGATCGCCACCGCCGTCATGGTGCATCTGTTCCAGGATTTCGGCCGCCGCCGGCAAATCGTTTCCCGGTAGGTCGTTACCGGCAAAAATGCCTTATTTCCCCGGCCAATTGCGGGTAGCCGGACCTGGCCATGCGTGGTAAAAATATGGGGCCGGGACAGAGTCTTAGTGCCGCCGGATCATGTACCCTCGTATCTGAGTAAAGGAAGTCGATGTTCGGACGCAAGAAGCCCGAGTCGCCGCGAGGCGAACCCACATCCGATCTGAACGCGCCGCCGCTTAAGCTGCGCGGCACGGCGGCACCTGCGGCGCCCAGCGCCCCTGCTGCTCCTACCAGCCTCGTGGCTCCCGTGCAGCCGCGCTATGAAATTCCCAAGCGCGCCACCGATACGGCGCCCCGTCCCGCTGCTGCTGCCGTGGCGCCTCCGCCGCGCACCGATGTAAGCCCGCCGCCCGCCAGCGAAGGCAAGCGCCTCTTGGTTGGCCGCGACATCGTGCTGAGCGGCGAGATCACGACGTGCGATCAGCTGGTGGTCGAAGGCCGCGTCGAAGCTGCTTTGACCGACACGCGCGTGATCGAGATCCGCGAGACCGGTTACATCAAGGGCGACGCCGAGATCGACGAGGCTGACATCCGCGGCTGCTATGAAGGCAGCCTGACGGTGCGCAACCGGCTGATGATCCGCTCGACCGGCAAGGTCACCGGCGAAATCCGCTACGGCATGCTGGAGATCGAATGCGGCGGCCAGTTGAGCGGCGACATCCAGCTCATTCCGTCGCAGGCGCAGCCGGCGAGCCATGCCGGCAACGGCCTGGCCAATGGCGCCGATCACGATGATGATCGCGATCTGCTGTCGGGCGATGAGGGCGATGGCCAGGAAAACTGGCAGATACCGGCGCGACAATAGAAGGCGATCGTTGGGGGACGATGACGCAGCAGCTTCGACAGCGCCCGATCGGGCTGAAACCGCCGCGCTTCGTCTTGAGCGGCGGCTTCGCGCTGCTGCTGGCGCTGGGCAGTTGCACCGCCGACCAGCAGGCCGCCACTTCCGGCCAGAATATCCGCAGCGCCGCCGCCGTGGCGCCGGCGACCGGCGGGCCAACCAGGCTGCATAATCTCAACAGCACGCAGATCGTCGCCATGCTCGGCGAGCCCGGCTTCAAGCGTGAGGAGAACCCGGCCCAGATCTGGCGCTATCGCAGCGAAGCCTGCGTGCTGGAACTGATGCTCTATCGCCTCGACCGCGACCTGCAGGTCCGCCACGTCGAGGCGCGCGACGAGAAATTCAAGGCCGTGGCGCAGAACGCCTGCATCGAAAGCATCGTCGCCGCCAAGGGCAAACCGGCGATGCGAGGCTGATCTTCCGCTCGCCTTCCAACGACGCCACACACTCCCCTCATCCTGAGAGTCCGGCTCGAAAAGAAGGCGAGTGTTTCCAGTTCGTTGTGACCAGGCATGGCCTCATTTCATCCTCGTCCTGAGCCCGTCGAAGGACGAGAGCCACAGGCGATGCCGCAAGATGGGACATTCCGCCGTGCCGTGAAGCGCATGCTTCGACGGGCTCAGCATGAGGACGGGGTGTGGCCTGCCATAGGCATCCTGCCAAAAGCCGTCAAACCCAACCTTAACGCCGCCCAACAACATTTCGAGCCGGACTCTCAGGACGAGGGAGCTGCGTAGTCCGCCTCAACCCTAAAGCTCCTTCGTCTTGTCCTTGAACTTGCAGATGTCGCGCACCACGCAGCGTGGACAGTCGGGCTTGCGCGCCTTGCAGGTGTAGCGGCCGTGCAGGATCAGCCAGTGATGCGCGTGCAGGCGGAACTCGTCGGGCACGATTTTCTCCAGCCGTTGCTCGACCGCCTCCACGGTCTTGCCCTGCGCCAGGCCGGTGCGGTTGGCCACGCGGAAGATATGCGTGTCGACGGCGATCGTGGGTTCGCCGAAGGCGATGTTCAGCACCACGTTGGCCGTCTTGCGTCCGACTCCCGGTAACGTGACCAGCGCCTCGCGGCTGCGCGGCACCTCGCCGCCGAACTCGTCGAGCAGGCGTTGCGACAGCGCCACCACGTTCTTCGCCTTGGTGCGGTAGAGCCCGATGGTCCTGATCAGGTCGCGCACTTTGGCTTCGCCCAGTTTCACCATCGCGCTGGGCGTGTCGGCGGCATCGAACAGAGCTGGCGTCGCCTTGTTGACGCCGGCATCGGTCGCCTGCGCCGACAGCACCACTGCCACCAGCAGCGTATAGGCGTTGCGGTAGTGCAACTCGCCCCGGGGTTCGGGATTGGCCTGGCGCAGGCGACGGAAGAATTCGCCGGTCTGGATCCGCGTCAGCGCTGCCATTTTCTCCCTCCAGTAGTGGCGCGGCAGGTTGCCGCAATCCTTGCCTATGCGGAAGGCGTAGATTCATTGCAAGCGAAGTCACAGGACTGCATTTACTCTGGGCGCTAAGCTTTGGCCATGAGCCAGAATTCCACGCAAGCCTGCTATTTCGATGCGGAATTGACGCCCCATCGCAGTCTCAGCGCGCGCGGCTTTCGCGTCCTGATTGGCGTCGTGGCGGCGGCCAATCTGGCAGTGGGTATCGGCTTCTACTGGGTGGGAGCATGGCCTGTGTTCGGCTTTATGGGGCTGGACGTGGCTTTGCTTTATTTCCTCTTCCGGTTGAACTACCGTGACGCCCAAGAAAAAGAAGTGCTGCACCTGACGGACGATGCCTTAACGGTTCGCCGCATCAGTGCCAATGGGGAGGAAACCAGGTGGACGCTCGAGCCTTACTGGCTGCGGGTGGAGATGGACGATCCGCCGCGTCACGACAGCGTATTGGTGTTGGCCGCGCGCGAGCGGCGATTGGCGGTGGGAGCGTTCCTGACGCCGGAAGAAAGGCTCGCAATGGCGCAGGCCTTGCGGCGCGCCTTGCATCGCCAGCGCAACCGGCATCATCTGCTGCCCGACCCGGCCTGATCGCTTGCTCCATCCGGCATAAGGGCTGCCGATGATGAATCGCGCCGTGGCCATGGTCCTGCTGCTGTCGGTGGTCTGGTCGCTGTCCTGGCCGCTGATCAAATATGCCACATTTTTCTTCGGCCCGCTGACCATCGTCGCCATCCGCATGGGCATCGCCGGCGTAGCGCTGGCGATCTTCCTGCGCGTGCAAGGCAAGAGCCTGCCCTGGCCGCCTGCCACTTGGCTGCCGCTGCTGCCGATCGCCATCTTCGGCAATGCCTTGCCCTATTCGCTGGTGGCCTATGGGCAGCTGCAGGTGCCCTCCGGGCTGTCGGCCGTGCTGGTCAGCACCATGCCAGTTTGGACGGTGCTGCTGTCGCATTTCTTCTCCAACGGCGATCGCGCCGGCGAGCGGCTCAACGCCGTGAAACTTGTCGGGGCCCTGGTAGGGCTGCTCGGCATCGTGGCGCTGGTCGGGCCGACGGCGTTGCACGGCGCCGACGCAGCCTTGCTGGCCGAGCTGGCGCTCCTGGCCGCTTCCCTGTGCTGGGCCATCGGCACCATCTACACAAGCTTCGTGAAATCGATTCCCCCCGATCAGTCGGCGACCATGACCGCGCTGCTGGCCTCGCTCTTCCTGCTGCCGCTGGCCGGCGCTTTCGAAATGCCGTTGCCGCAGGACGTGCCGTGGCAGGCGGTCGCCACCTTGTTCTCGCTCGGCCTGGTCGCCACCGCCTTCGGCACCTTGCTGATGTTCCGCATCATCGCCCAGCACGGGCCGACCTTGGTCTCGCTGGTGATGTACATCCATCCCGCGCTGGCCCTCTGTTGGGGCGCGATCTTTTTCGGCGAGACCCTGGAGCTGCGTCATTTCATGGCTTTCGCCCTGATCCTGGGCGCGATTTACCTGATCAATCGCGGCCGCCGCATCGCGCTGGCCCGCGCCGCGCCCGCCGCCCCTGCCGAATGAGCAGATTGCCGGCAACAGGCGGATAGAGAACCTTGGCGCATCCGCCAATATGACGCTCTCCAACCAAAGGAGTTCGTCATGCACACAGATAATCCTTCCCTGCGCTTTGCCATTGGCGACAGCCCGCTTGGCTTGTTTGCCGTTGCCGCATCCGACGCCGGCATCGCCGCCGTCATCTTCGGCGAGACGCGCGAGGAACTGGTGGCCGAACTGCGGCGGCGCTTTGCAGCCGCACCGCGCGAGGACCAGGCCGGTCTGGCTGCGACGATCGCGCGGATAACCGCGCTGATCGCCAATCCCGGCAAGCCGGTCGATCTGCCGCTCGATCCGCATGGCACGGCCTTCCAGCGCCAGGTGTGGGAGGTGTTGCGGCAGATCCCCGCCGGCCGCACGCTCAGCTACGGCGAAGTCGCAAGCCGCATCGGCGCGCCTTCCGCCATGCGGGCGGTGGCGCAGGCCTGCGGCGCCAATCCCATCGCTGTTGCCATACCTTGCCATCGCGTGGTGCGCAGCGACGGGTCGGCCGGTGGCTATCGCTGGGGAGCTGCGCGCAAGGCGATGCTGTTGCGGGCGGAAGCCGCGCTATGATCGCCGCC
>JAQSWP010000213.1 GCA_029266575.1 Alphaproteobacteria bacterium
TGGTTTGATGGAAGCGCTTTCGCTTCCATCAAACCATATGAATCCGCTCTATTCTTTAATGCTCTAGCGATGCAATAAAAAAGGCCGGCGAAATGCCGGCCTTTTTCTTTGCGATAACTAAGCGCTCTTCTCGACCATGGCCCGCAGCATCCAGGCATATTGCTCGTGCTTGCCGATGCGGGCCGTCAGCAGGTCGGCGGTGAAGACGTCCTCGAGCCGGTCGGCTTCCTCCACCGCCGCGCGCAGGCTCTTGGCCACCGCCTCATGATCTTGCACCAGCATGCGAATCATCTCGGCCGCATCGGGATTGCTGGCTTCTTCCTTGACGTCAGCCGACTGGATGAAACGGGCCAAAGTGGTGGGCGATTTGAACCCGACGGCGCGAATGCGCTCGGCGATTTCGTCGATGCTCTGCGCCAGATCCTCATACTGCTCTTCGGTCGATTTATGGACGCTGAAAAACATTGGGCCAGTGACGTTCCAGTGGAAGCCCTGCACCTTGGCGTAAAGCACATAGGTATTGGCCAGTGCCGTACCCAGCAGCTCGGCCAGCTTGGCGCGATCGCTGCGGTCGATGCCGATATCCATGGTGGCCGATTGCTGAGGTTTGGTCGCCGAGAGTGCCATTTGCGTTACTCCACTTGCCTGAAAAAAGGGACGTTGCCGGAGCTTGCATCCGGCCTTCCTAACGCAACGACACGATGCTTAGAGGGGTTCCAAAGCGCTGGAACCAAATTTGCCCTACAGCGTTGCAAGCACGCCAAATCCCGGCACCGCGCCGGGGCTCGTTTTCAGGGACAGGAGCTGACGATGGCGGAGAAAAATGGTGTGGATTCCGTGGAACGGCTGCGCGGCGACGTCGCGGCGCTGCAGGAGCAGTTGACCGACTTGCTGAAAACAGCCGCCAAAACTGGCCATGACGGCGCCAGGGCGGCGCGCGAAGGGGCGGCCGCCATGGCGGAGACCGCGCGCGATGCTGCCTCGCTTTATGGCCGCCAAGGCTATGATGCGGTGAACGACATCGTGCAGCGCCATCCGCTGGCGTCGCTGGCTGGCGCGGCTTTGTTTGGTGCGGTCATGGCTCGCCTGCTGCAAAGCCGGCACTGAGACTTTCATGATTGGGGATATCCTGCGCCTGGCCGTCGCGGGGACGGCACTGCAGGTGCGCGGCTGGACCACGAGGTTGGCGCTGTTGGCGCTGACCGGTCTGTGTTTCTTCGTCGCTGCCGTATTCGGCCTCATTGCAGCCTTTGCCGCGCTGGAGCCCGCGCTTGGCACGATCTGGACCGCCCTTCTTATCGGGGGCGTCTTCCTGGTTTTCGGCCTGGTCGTGATCTTAGCCAATGCCGTAACGCGGCGACGGCGGATCGCACGCCAAGTGGCGATGGCGCAAACCGCTGCCTTGGTGGCGCCAGCGCTGCTGCGGCCCGAACTGCTGCTGCTGGCTGCCGCGGCCGGTGCGCTTTTCACGCTGGGCGGCGGGCGGAAGAAATAGAAAACGGCGGGCATTGGGCCCGCCGTTTTCTCTAAGCCATCGCGGCTTTAATTGTAGGTACGCTCCCATTCAGCGACCTTGCGGTCGGCCTCGTCGCGGGCAATGCCGTAACGCTCCTGCACCTTGCCGATCATCTTGTCGCGCGAGCCTTCGATATACGTCAGATCGTCATCGGTCAGCTTGCCCCAGCTTTGCTTGAGGTCGCCTTTAGCCTGCTTCCAATTGCCGGCAATCTTGTCCCAGTTCAATTTCTCCTGCCTTTCCGGACGTTTTGGATGTCCTGAAAAAACAACGGTCAACGCAAGAACTGGGTTCCGAATCGGAACAGCGCACCAAGGGCTGCGTTGTCACCCCGATACCGAAAACTGCAGAAAAGGAGTGATCGCATGCCCGAACATCGGACCGATCACATCGAAAAAAACAAGACCGAAGCACGCCAGGGCGTCACGCTGCACTCCATGCGCTATGTGCTGGGAATTTCGCTGGCTCTGGTGATCGTCGCTTTCGTACTGGCCTATTTCCTGACGCGTTAGCCAGGAGCAGGACAAAAAAATGCACCATGATCGGTTGGGGGCCCGATCATGGTGCTTCTCGGCGGAGACTGAGGCTCCGAAGGAACCTCATCTCGAACGAACCCCGAAGACCGATTTAAGTTCCAGCGAATTTGTGGATTTCGATAACCACGCACAAAACCTGGGAAATTTGGAACTTTGCCGCTGATAAGGGGTTGGGTTGCGGAAATAGCTGCTGTTTCTCGGCAACTGACCAGCGGTTTTGGGGACTTTCGTTGAACACGCTTGTGCGTTATTCGGCTATTGCCCTGATTCCCGCGATTCTGGCGGTCCTTGTCGGCTGCTGGCTCTGGCTGGTTGCCGCAGGCGGGGACCAGGCGCTTCAGGAAGCCAAGGAACGGGCAAGAGGCACAGTCGCCCGCGCCGCCGGCGATTTCACCGAAGCCATCCAATCCATCGAACTTGTTCTGGACCAGGCAAACCAGGGGCTCGGGGAGCGCGATCTTGCGTCGCTGGCACAAGACAAGACGACGAGCAGCCTGTTTGCCGAACTGGCCCGGCGCATTCCCAATATGCGGGGCATCTGGGTCGCTGATAATCAGGGCAGAATCGTGCTGGGCGACAGTACTGCGTTCAGCGAAGCCAACCTGCCGGTCAGCGATTTTTTTCTTGCTCATGCCGCCAATCAGCACGGCTCACTTGTCGGCGCCTCGCTGAAAAACGGCAAATCTCTCTATCTTGTCCCGCTCAGCCGCCGCCTGGATCGGTCCGGCATGTTTGCCGGCGTGCTGTTTGCCACTGCCAGTCCGGGCTGGTTCCAGAGCATTGCCGACGAGCTTGATCTGCCAAACCAGGCCGGCGTTGCGTTTCTGACCCGGCAAGGAAACGTCGTAGCCTCGACCTGGCCGCTGATCGATTCGATTGGCGGCGATTTGCGCAGCGAACTGGCGCGCCGGGCCGCCACACGCGGCGATTTCGACACCTACACGGTCAGCGTCAAGAACGCCGACAACGATACTGAAGACATTCTGGTCGGATATCGGCCGGTCAAGGGATTGAACCTGGTCGCGCTTTACGCCGTGCCCTACGTCACCGCCCTGCAGGCCTGGTCGTTTCAGCTTTGGATCGGCTCGGCCATTATTGGTGCCGCCGTCGTTCTCATTATCGGCGCGGCCATTCTGCTGCTGATCTATGGCCGCCGGCAGGGCGATCTGCATCGCATGATCGGTTTGCGCACGGCGGAAGCCGCGCAGGCGGCCGAACGCCTGTCCTTGGCGATCGACACTACCGGCATCGGCATTTTCGACTATCGTATCGGCCGTCCCGATGTGGCATGGGCCGGCGTCGAGCCGGGCTATTTCGGCTTGCGCACGCCGCCCGGCCTGACGCCGCGCGCCTTCCTCCGCTCGGTGCATCCTTCCGACCGGCGTGGGCTGGTCAAGCGGTTGCGCACCATGAAAGCCGCGCGCGACGACACGCGCTTCGATACCGAATTTCGCCTGCGCCACCCTGAATTCGGCGTCATCTGGGTCGCTGCCCGCGCCAAGCTCTTCACCCGCAATGGCAATGGCAACGGCAAGGGACCGGGACGGCTGATCGGCACCTTGCGCGACATCACCGAACGGCGCCGCCTGCAGGAGCATCGCGAAACGGTGCTGCGCGAGATCAATCATCGCATCAAGAACAGCTTGCAGCTCATGAACTCGATCATGAACCTGCAATCGCGTCGGATCACTTCGGCCGACGAACGGGCCAGGTTCGAATCGGCGCGCCGCCGCCTGATTTCGCTGGCGACCGTCTATGCCCATCTTGACGACACCACCCAGCCCGACGTGGTCGATCTGGTGCCCTTCCTGCGCCGCCTGTGCCAGGATTTTTCCGTTGCCTACATGGCCGACGGGCGGATCAACCTGACGTTCTCGGCCGATGGCGCCCGACCGGTGTCGGCGACGCTCGCCGTGCCCTTGGGCATGGCAATGGGCGAGATTCTGGTCAATATCAGCCTGAACGGCTTCGCGCCGCAGGCCAGCGGCTCGGTGCTGGTCAATGTCGGCATCGAAACCGATCAGGTCGAGATCACCATCTCGCACAACGGCCGCAGCGTCGAGGAGGCGTTCAACGGCGACGGCGCCAACCTGGGCCGGCTGCTGATCGACGCTTTCGTCGATCAGTTGGGCGGCAGGTTTTCCGCGACCAACACCAATCCCGGCCTGATCTTCACCATTCGCTTCCGCGCGCCGCCGGTGCATGCGGCCCGCCCGATCAAGCAGGCGCCGCCCCAGCGCAACAGTACGTACTAGAGCAAATCAGGGATTGACGGAATCGCTTGCGATTCGGTCAATCCCTGTGAATTTGCTCTAAACATTAAAGAATAGAGCTGATTCACATGGTTTGATGGAAGCGAAAGCGCTTCCATCAAACCATGATCCGCTCTAGGAGAAACTTGCTTCGCGCTGGCGGATCAGCGCGCTCGCTGCGGCATTGACCGGCGCCTGCAAACCGACGCTGACCGCCTGCAACGGGACGGCGCCGTTGATGACGTCGATTTCGCAGCGCCGCTTTGCCATGTGATCGAGCAGCATCGAGGGACGGGCATGGGGGATCTTGCCGCCGAAATCGCGCACGAAAGAAACAGGCTCGTCGATCGCCACCGCGATCTTCTTGGCTTTGGCGACTTGCCAGGCTTCCGTGGCGCAGGCAGCAGCGATCTGCCAGGCATGCGGATCGGCGATCACCCCGCCGATGGTCAATCCGGTGAGTGTGGTGCTGGCCGAGAAAGTCACATTGCAGATGAACTTCTCCCAGATCATGCGCTGCACGTCGTCATAGGCTTTCACGTTGAAGCCGCCGCTTTTCCACACCGCGGCCGATTCCTGTAGCCGCGGCGTCACCGGCCCGTTCAACTCGCCGATATGCACCATCTCCCAGCCATTGTGATGCACGTGACCCGGCCCACGCATGGAAGCGCCGAAGCCACCGACAATGCCGACCGTCACCTTGTCGGGGCCCAGCACCTTGACGACCTTGTCGGCGCTGCCAAGGCCGTTCTGGATCGTCTGCACCAGCGTGTTGGGGCCGATCAGCGGCCTCGCGCTCTCCGCCGCCGCCACTACGTCCATCGCCTTGGTGGCGATGATCACCAGGTCGCACACGCCGGCATCGCCAGCTTTGGTGCTGGCATTGAGCTTCGCCACGCGATCACCGCTCGCGCCTTCCACCCGCAGCCCGTTTTTGCGCATGGCCTCGACATGGTCCGCCCAGGAATCGATCGCCCAGATCTCATGTCCGGCATCGGCCAGCAGGCCGGCATAGACAGATCCCATCGCGCCGGTGCCGATGATTGCGATTTTCGCCATGCTCTTTTCCCGGTTATTTCTTCGTGGTTTCTGCCGCCCAGGGCGGCAAGCTCTTGTCCATGAAAGCGCCGATCCCGGCCTTGGCGGCCGGCTTGCGCAACAGCGACACCA
>JAQSWP010000214.1 GCA_029266575.1 Alphaproteobacteria bacterium
CTGACGCTGATCTGCTTGGTGCTGACGCCTGACATGGTTCCGTTCCGTTTCATTACAGTGCGCTGCATTAGAGTATGTTGCAGCGGCTTCGTAAACGCTCATTCAGAGCAGAGATTCCGCACGGCGGACGGTTGGACGCGCGCAGCATCGTTCAAGACCCTTATGAAACGCTCGGTCTTAAGTCGTGGAATGGAAACCCTGATCGGCTTCATCGCCGCCGGCATTGCGCTGGCGGGCAGTCCGGGGCCGGCCACGCTGAGCCTGGCCGCGACCGGCGCCGCTTTCGGCGCGCGACGCGGCATCGGTTATATGGTCGGGATCGACATTGGCATGGTGGCGGTGATGGCGATCACCGCCAGCGGCATCACTGGCCTGCTGCTGGCGAACCCTGGAGCAGCGCCGGTGCTGACGGGCCTGGCGGCCCTGTATTTCCTCTATCTCGCCTGGCGTATCGCCACCGCGCCGCCTTTGACGCAGACCGACGGGCTTGCGCCGCCGCCATCGCCGGTGGCCGGGTTCCTGTTGTCACTGGTGAACCCCAAGGGCTACGCCGCCATGGCGGCGCTGTTCTCGGGCTTCGTGCTTGTTGAGAATGACGCTGCCTTCGATGCTGGGCTGAAGATTACGGTGCTGATTGCCGTCATAGCCGCGGTGAACGTCGCCTGGCTATTGCTGGGCGCGGCACTGACCGGCGCTTTGCGCAATCCGCGCCTTAACCGCCTCATCAACGTGATCTTTGCCGTCCTGCTGCTGGCATCCCTGGTGCCGATTGTCTTCTAGGCGGGCTTCCTGAAATCCTCACCGGAGCCGAAGCTGGCGTCGCCCAACAATCCCTGGCCCGGCACATGGCAGAGTTCCAGCCTGATGCCGTCGGGATCTTCGAACAACACGTAATAATAGCCCGGGGCCCAGCCGCCTTCCTGCGGACCGCGCACGATGGCGGCGCCTTGCGCGCGCAGAAATTCGGCGGTGCGATCAATGTCCTCCCGCGTCTTGGCGCGAAAGCACAGATGATGCAGGCCGACGCGGTACTGCACGAAGCGCTGGCCGCGATGGGCTTCCTCCGCCGGCTGGATGCCGAGCGCCGTGCGCCCGCCGACCCAATAGACGAAGCCCGCGTCATCGAACACTTTGGACATGCCGAGAAACGGCAGAACGTCGCCGTAGAATTTCTTCGCCGCCTCGAAGCTGGACACGGTCAGGATGACATGTGCCATGCCGTTGATTTCAAGCATCGTTCTCTCCTAGTCGCGGCGCAGGAACTGCGAGGCGCCGAACATGATCTCGCGCGCCTCTTCCTCGTCGGGCACGCCTGTCAGGTTGGCCCGCAGCAGATCGAGCCCGCGCTGCACCGCGGGCCGGTTGCGGATGACGCCATACCAGCGCCTAACCTGCGGGAATTCCTCGAGGCTGAGATTGGCCAGCTTGTGGATGCGCACCCAGGGAAAGCAGGCGATATCGGCGATAGAGTACTCGTCGGCGAGGAATTCATGCGTCGCCAGACGCGCATCCATCACCGCCAGCAGCCGCTTGCCTTCGTTGGTGTAGCGCTCGATCGAATAGGGATGCTTCTCGCTGGCATAGGTCCAGAAATGCTGGCCCTGCCCCAGCATCGGCCCCAGCCCGGCCATCTGCCACATCAGCCAGCTGATCGCCTCCATGCGCCCTGCCGGTGTTTTCGGCAGAAAGCGTCCAAATTTCTCCGCCAGATACAAAAGGATGGCGCCGGATTCGAACATGCGCACCGGCGCGGCGCCGTCCTCGCCGCGATCGACCAGCGCCGGGATACGACGATTGGGATTGATGGCGAAGAATTCCGGCGACATCTGTGCGCCTTTGAAGATATCGACCGCCATCAGCCTGTAGGGAACGCCGAGCTCCTCGAGCAGGATCTGCGGCTTGTGGCCGTTGGGCGTGGCCCAGGTGTAAAGCTCAAGCGTCATGGCGGGCTCCCTCAGCGTCCGGAAAATCTGGCTTTGCGCTTCTCGGTGAAGGCGGCAAAACCTTCGACGGCATCGGCGGAGTTGAAAAGGATGCCGATATTGTGACGCTCGCTGGCCAAACCCGCTTCAAGTGGCTGGCCATTGCCGTCCCACACCGACCGCTTGATCTTGCCGACGGCGAAGGTCGCCGAAGCAGCCAGGCCGCGGGCGAATTCCGTTGTGCGTTCGGCGAGTTCGCTGACGTCGTAAAGACGATTGACCAGACCGATGCGATGCGCTTCCTCCGGCGACACCGGCATTCCCGTGATCATCATTTCCAGCGCGCGACTGATGCCAACCAGCGCCGGCAGGCGTTGGGTGCCGCCATTGCCGGGCAAGATGCCCAGCGTCACTTCCGGCAAGCCCAGCCGGTACTGCCCCTTGGCGGCGAAACGCAGGTCGCAGGTCAGGGCGAGTTCGAGACCGCCGCCCAGAGCGTGGCCTGCGATCTCGGCGATATAGATCTTCTCGCTCCGGCCCATGCGGCTCAGGGTTTCATGCGCCAGCGCGATGAAGTCCATGTTTTGCCGCGGCGTGTCGGCCAGGAAGCGCTTGATGTCGGCGCCGCCGCAGAAAAACCCCGGCAGTGCCGAGCGCAGCACCACGACCCGGCATGCCGGGTCGGCCTCCGCGCTGGTGATCGTCGCATCGAGCGCGCGGATGACGTCGATATGATAGGAATTGGCCGGCGGCCGGTTGAGCTCGATGGTGCCGACGCCCTCGGCGCAGCAATAGCTGATTTCACTCATTGTGTTTTCTCCGAAGCGGTTGTCATGGCGGCGATCTCGCGCAGCCTGGTCTTCAACACCTTGCCTGCCGCATTGCGCGGCAGGGCATCAATCAGCACGAAGTCGCGCGGCACTTTGTATTTGGCCAGATGGCGGGCGCAGTGGCAGGCCAGCGCCGCCGGCAGAGGGCGGCGACCCCGACGCGGCACGACGAAGGCGCGCCCGCACTCGCCCCACTTCTCGTCCGGCATGCCGATCACGGCGCATTCCGCGACGCCTTCGGCTTGCGCCAGCACGCGTTCGATCTCGGCCGGGTAGACGTTCTCGCCACCGGAAATGAACATGTCTTTCCAGCGATCGACGATGTAGTGGAACCCGTCCGCATCGCGCCACGCCGCATCGCCGGTGCGGAACCAGCCGCCGTTGGTGAAGGCCTCTCGCGTCGCGTCTTCGCGGTTCCAGTAACCCGGCGTCACGACAGGGCCGCGCACCAGCAACTCGCCGACCTTGTCGTCGCCTAGCAACTGTCCCTTGGCATCGGCGATGGCCGTCTGCGCGAACATGGATTGCAGGCCCGACGCTGCCATCTTGGCCGCCGGCGCCTCGCGCGGAGTGATCAGCGCCAGGGGCCCGGCTTCGGTCATGCCCCAGCATTGGCGCAGCGCCACGCCGAGCGTCGCATACCGCTCGATCAGGGATACCGGACACGGCGCGCCCGCCACCGCAATGCCGCGCAGTTTATCGGCAGCGATGCGATCGAACCCCGGTTCGGCCGTCAGAGCTGCATGGATGGTGGGCACGCCCAGCATATGCGTAATACTGCCGTTGCCCAGCATCATGATCACCATGGCCGGATCGAAGTCGCGCAATACCATGTTGACGCCGCCGGCAAAGAACACCGGATTGGCGAACACGTTCAGCCCGCCGGTATGGAAGGTGGGCAGCACGACCAGGTTGCGGCTTTGCGCGTTGACGTCGAAAGCCGCGCACAGGGTCACGGCACTGAAGAACGCCATGCGATAGGTGACCTGCGCACCCTTGGGGCGTCCGGTGGTGCCGGACGTGTAGATCATCGCCCAGATATCGAGATCGCGATTGGCCACTGTCGAAAAGGATTCCGAAGCAGCGGCGATACCGCGCTCATAGGCGCTGGGCCGGCCGCTGCGCAGGTCGACCAGATGGCGAAGGCCCGTAGCGATCTGGATTGCGTGCGCCTGTGCGGTGAATTCGGCGGCGTAGAACAGCACGACCGCACTGGCATCGGCAGCGATGAACTGCAATTCCTCCGCAGCCAGCCGCCAGTTCAACGGCACGAAGATGGCGCCCAGCCGCTGGCAGGCAAATTGCAGCTCGAAAACGTCGCTGTCGTTTTTGGCCAGGACCAGCACGCGATCGCCCGGCGCAATCGAAAACCCGCCGCGTAGGAAATTCGCCAGCCGGGAGATTCGCGCATCGAAGGCGGCATAGGTGAACTCGCGGCTCGAAGCCAGATCGACACAGGCCAAATGCCCCGGCGCAACCCTTGCATGATAGGCAATCCAATCCGCCGCCCGCACCGCCTGGTCCATATCGCCTCCTGCGAACGGTGCTAACAGGCTGATGCGACAAGGGTCTTGAATGATCCTGCAAGGGCGCCGCCTGCAATTTCGTTCAAGGAGTGCAGCGAGACAGATGCTAAGCTCGCGCTTTGGCGTGACCACCTGCCAAGAGAACGTCATGCGGAATGCAAGCCATGCAACGCCCTACAATTCGCGCGCCTGCTGGCACGCGCCGGAACTGGCTGGCGCCATCATGTTCCATGGGCGCTACAACCACGAATTCATCCCGCATTCGCACGACGCGGCGACGGTAATTCTGGTCACCGGCGGTGCTGTCGAAATCGACATAGATGGCGGAACGCATCGCGTCGGCAAGGGCCAGCTGGTAGTGATCGGCGCGCACCAGGTGCATGCCGCCCGGCCGCTCGACAAGACCGGCTGGAAGATGCGCAGCCTCCATCTGCCGTCGGGCCTGTTCGCGGAACTGGCGCCGAGTGGGACACGCTTCGCCACCCCGGTGCAGGAAGGCTATAGCGCAGCCGGCTCACTGTTCTTCGACCTGCATTACTGTTCGGAAGTCGGTGGACCGGAGCGGCCGCGGCGCGACCGGTTCCGTGATTTCCTCGGCTGGTTCGCCGACAATCTGCAGCCAAGCGCAGCGCTTCTATCGGAAGCGTCCGCCGATCCGCGCCTGCGCACCGCCCACAGCCTGATCGCTGCCGACATTTGCGAGAATGTCAGCATCGAAAGCATCGCAGCCGATGTCGGTCTGTCGCCCTTCGCCCTGATCCGCCGCTTCAAGCGGCTCTATGGCATCTCGCCTCACGCCTGGCGCATGCAGGCTCGTGCTTCGGAAGTGGCCCGATTGCTGCGCGGCCAGTCAAGTCTGGCGGATGCCGCAACGATCTGCGGCTTCGCTGATCAATCGCACATGACGCGCGTCTTCAAGCGCGTCTTTGGCGTCACGCCGGGTCAATACGGCGGCATGACACGCGGCCCTATGGCCGCCTGACGGAACTGGTACGCCGACTTTCGCGGCGGCGCAATTTGCGCTAAGACCTGCCGCCCGCGACTTTCAACGGATGCCCGCGCCGTGCCCGACGCGTCTTTTCCCGGCTATATCCAATATGAACCCGCCGATCCGTTCGAGGATCACGCGGG
>JAQSWP010000215.1 GCA_029266575.1 Alphaproteobacteria bacterium
TGCGCGACTACGAGGTGCGCAAGGATGCGCGCCGCTTCGAGAACTGGGAATGCTTTTACGCCGGCAAGCTCGGCCTTGGTGTCGCTATCGACCAGTATCTGGCGCTGGGCGAGGCAGCGATCTCGGCGCGCATCATTGACCTGGGGGCGGAGCTGCGCCGCGGACTGCGAGCCATTGACGGCGTCACCGTGCATGATCGCGGCCCGGAGCAAAGCGGCATCGTGACCTTCTCCGTCGCTGGGCTCGATCCCAAGAATATCCGCGACGCATTGCGCGCGCAGGCGATCAACGTGTCCGTCTCCTCAGGCGACTATTCGCAGATGGACCTGATCAAGCGCGGCCTGGCATCCGTGGTGCGCGCATCGGTGCATGCCTACAACACCGAAGCCGAGGTGCAGCGTTTCTGCCGCGCGATCGGGCACCTGGGCTAGGTTGTGGTTCCCGGCCGGATCGGCATGCGCCGGCCGATGGCGACGATGGCCACGATCAGGATGGTGAAGCCAATCTCCAGCCAGCCAAGGGTTTCGCCGGCCAGCCAGGCCGCAAACACCAAAGTGATGCAGGGCTGCAGCAGCAAGAGCTGGCTTACCCGCGTCACGCCGCCCAGCGCCAGCCCGCGATACCAGGCGAAGAAGCTCAGGAACTGGCTGCCGAACAGCACGTAAAGGAAGCCGAACCAGGCGGCGTTCGATGGCGCGGTTTGCGGCAAAGCGGGCGCCAGGAGCGGCACCAGCGCCAGCGAGAGCGGCAGCGCCAGCACCATGATCCAGCAGATCGTCTGCCAGCCACCCAGCCGTTTCGCCGCCTGGCCGCCGACGGCATAGCCAAGTGCGGCCGTCAGGATGGCGACCACCAGCAGCAGGTCGGCCCAGGCCAGGGTGCCGGCGCCATCGATCAGCGCATAGGCAATGACTGATGCACTGCCGGCCACGCCGCACAGCCAGAACCCGAGCGACGGGCGATCGCCAGAGACGACGGCGCCGACCGCCGCCGTCGCCAGCGGCATGATGCCGGTGACCACCGCACCATGCGCCGATGGCAATGTCTTCATGGCGATGGTCATCAGGATGGGAAAGCCGAACACGATGCCGATCGAGGCGACCAGGAGGCTGACGACTTCCTGTCTGGTCGGCCGTGCCTGGCGCGTCAGCAGCAGCAGGATCGCCGCGGGAAGGGCCGGAATGGTGGCGCGCGCCAGCCCGACCAGCAGCGGATCGAACTCCGCCACCGCCAGCCGCGTCGCCGGCAAGGTCACCGACAGCATGGTGACGCCCAGCAACCCGAACAGCAGGCCTTGATGCTCCCGACTCAACCCGCCCAACGCAGTCCCCCGCCAATCATTCGAGCTGCTTTTACTCTATGGCCGGAGTGTTGGCCTGTCGAAGGACGCATTGCAGCCACGTTGCCTGTGCTCCTCATCCTTCGACGGGCTCAGAATGAGGAGGAGAGATGTTGCCTGTCCTTGGGCCACATAATCTTCGTCCACTTCAACTCTAAAATCCTCATCCTGAGCCCGTCGAAGGATGCGCTCGGGTAAAGACCTGCGATCTAGGGCGTCAACCCCGCCTTCGTCGACAGCTCGACGATGTCCCGGCCCAGCAGGCGAAACTCGTCGTGCCGGGGCGACGCCTTGCGCCAGGCCAGACCGATGGTGCGCGAGGGCGTTGGCGCGCCGGTCACCGGACGTGTGACGATCCCCGTGCCTTTCAGCGCGCCGGCTGCCACCGCCATCGCCGGCAGCAACGTCGTGCCGATGCCGTTATCGACCATCTGGATCAAGGTCGGCAGTGAAGTGGCCTGGAACGGTTGCGCGCCGCGCCGGTTCATCAAATTGCACGCGGCCAGCGCATGATCGCGCAGGCAGTGTCCGTCCTGCAGCAGCAACAGTGGCTCGCTATTCAGCCGCTCCGGCGGCAGAGCGTTGGCCCGCGCCAGCTCGTGGTCCTTGCGGCAGGCGAAGAGGAAGGCATCATCGAACAGCGCCATGGTCTCCGCGCCCGGCAGATCGTAGGGCAGCGCCAGCAGCAGCAGATCGAGCTCGCCGGCATCGAGCTTCTCGGCGATGCGCGGCGAGAGATCTTCCGTCAGATAAAGCCGCAGCTTGCCGTGACGCCGCCGCAGCGCCGGCATGATGCGCGGCAGCAGATAGGGGCTGATGGTGGGAATGACGCCAAGCTTCAGCGGTCCTGAAAGCGGCTCGCGCGCGGCCTGCGCCAGATCGACCAGCGCCTCGGCCTCGCTGATGATATGGCGCGCCCGCTCCACCACCTGCTGGCCCAGCGCGGTCAGCATGGCCCCGCGCTTGCGCCGCTCGACTAGCTTCGCGCCCAGCCGGCTTTCCAACTCCTGCAGCCCGGCCGACAGCGTTGATTGCGTTACCGCGCAGGCGTCGGCGGCCTGTCCGAAATGGCGGGTTTCTGCCAAGGAAATCAAATACTTGAGCTGCTGCAGGCTGGGTGGATTTATCATCGGTTTTCTCGATCAAAAAAACAAAAAACATTCATTGGATCGATAATGTAGGCAGCCCTATATCTTCGTCAAGCCAGCAACACGCCAGCCAAACACGCAGCGTGTTTCAACCGAATTCAACCAGGAGCGTATCGATATGCTGACCGTAGGCGACAAATTCCCCGAATTCGATCTCAAGGCCGTGGTGACGACCGATCCCAAGACCGCGTTCACGCAGATCAACAGCCAGTCCGACAAGGGCAAGTGGAAGATTGTCTTCTTCTGGCCGAAGGATTTCACCTTCGTATGCCCGACGGAGATCGCCGCGTTCGGCAAGCTGAACGGCGACTTCAAGGATCGCGATGCGGCGCTCTACGGCGTTTCGACCGACAGCGAGTTCGTGCATCTGGCCTGGCGGCAGAATCACGCGGACCTGAAGGACCTGCCGTTCCCGATGCTGGCCGACATCAAGCGCGAGCTGTCGCAAGCGCTGGGCGTACTCGACAAGACCGAAGGCGTCGCCTTGCGCGCCACCTTCATCGTCGATCCCGAAGGCATGATCCGCTTCGCATCGGTCAACGATCTGTCGGTCGGGCGCAACCCGGCTGAGGTGCTGCGGGTGCTCGACGCGCTGCAGACCGACGAACTCTGCCCCTGCAACTGGCAGAAGGGCGATGACGTGCTGAAGGCCGCTTAAACGGTCTGGTCTCCAGTGCGACATAGGCGGCGGCCTTACTTTCCCCTGTCTCCCCCCAAGGCCGTCGCCACCTCTTTCCCCTCAATCCGTATGGAGCGAGCCATGTCTCTTGAATCTCTGAAATCGGTTTTGCCCGAATACGCCAAGGATCTGAAGCTCAACATCTCGTCGCTGGCAGGCGAGGCGGGCCTGAGCGAGCAGCAGCGCGCCGGCACCTTCATTGCCAGCGCCATCGCCTCTCGCAATGCCGCAGTGATCGAAGCGGTCACTGCCGAATTCGCGCCCAAGCTGTCGGCCGAGGCGCTGGGCGCGGTCAAGGCCGCTGCCGCGATCATGGCGATGAACAACATCTACTACCGCTTCGTGCATCTGGCCTCGGCCGCCGACTACAAGACCCTGCCGGCCAAGCTGCGCATGAACGTCATCGCCAAGCCCGGCGTCGAGAAAGCCGATTTTGAGCTGTGGTCGCTGGCGGTGTCGGCGGTGAATGGCTGCGGCATGTGCATCGACGCCCACGAGCACGAGCTGCGCAAGGCCGGCCTGTCGGCCGAGCAGATCCAGGCCGCCATCCGCATCGCCTCGGTCGTGCATGCGGTGGCCGTCACTTTGGAAGGTGAAGCGGTGCTGGCCAGCACGTCGCTGTCGCAGGCGGCCTAATAAAAAAGGGAGGACATGTCCTCCCTTTTTCTTCGGCTGGTGGAAAAGCTTAAGCCGCTTTGCGCGCTTCGGCCTCGGCCTGCAGCGCCGCCTTGACGGCGGGACGGGCGGCGACCCGCTCGCGCCAGGCTTTCAAATTGCCCAGAGTGTCGAGCGGGATCTTCATGTGCGAAGCCCACTGGCAGATGGTGAACAGGTACGCGTCGGCCGGTGTGAAGTTATCGCCCATGACGAACTGCTTGCCGGCCAGCGCGCTGTCGATATAGGTGAAGCGCTTGACCAGCTTGTCGATGACGATCGGCTTGTAGGCATCAGGCGTATCGGGCGAGAACAATGGCGAGAAGCCCTTGTGCAGCTCGGTCGAGATGAAGTTCAGCCATTCCTGAAGCTTGTAGCGCTCCTTGCTGCCCGGCGCCGGCGCCAGCTTGGTTTCCGGCTTCTGGTCGGCGATGTACTGCACGATGGCGGGGCCTTCGGTCAGCACCGAACCGTCATCGAGCTTCAGGCTGGGCACATAGCCCTTGGGGTTGACCTTCCAGAAATCCTCGCCGGATTTGGTCTTCTTGGCTTTAAGGTCGACCTGTTCGAGATCGAATTTCAAACCGGCTTCGCGCAACACGATATGGGGCGAGAGCGAACAGGCGCCGGGTGAGAAATAGAGTTTCATGGCAGTTTCCTTCCTGAAGATTGGGGAGGCGCGCGACACGCACGCCGATTGCAGACATCGCCGCGGCTCCCGGCGCGGCGAATGTCCCAATCTGTCCCTGCCGTCCGATGGTTGCAAGAAGGCACCAATCGGAAAGCAGGTTACGACCTCTCAGGTAAATAAATGGCCGCAGTCAGTGCAGTCCCAGCCGGTTGGCAACCAGCGCTGTCAACGAATTGAGCTTCAGGCGCAAACTCGGCTTGTGGCCCCAGGAGCTGATCCGGTTCAAGGGACGTTCCTGCCACCCTCCCGGATCGATTTCGCCGCCGGCCGCGCCGATCTCGAGATCGAATCCCGAAGGCGTCGCGGCATAGAACGACACGGTGCCGTCGGGATCGGGGTGCTGGCCCAGGCCGAGGCTGAACGGCACGCGATGGCGCTTGAAGCGCTCATAGGCCATGCCGACGTCGCGCACGGTTTCCGCCTGCAGCATGACGTGATTGAGCTGCTTGCGCGCCGGGGCGGCGAAAATCGCCAGGCTGTGGTGGCGGCGATTGCAGTGCAGGAAGACGCCGCGCACGTCAATCGGCCCGAGTCTCACCTGCAGCCGTTCGGTCACCGCAAAACCCAGCAGGCCGCAATAGAAGCGCTCGGCTTTTTCCAGATCGCGCGTGTTCAGCACGACATGGCCGAAGCCGCTGTCGTCGGAATGGAAGCCGCCGGCGAAGAATTGCGATTCGAATGGCTTCTCGGCGGGTGCACTATCGACGAAGGCCTCCAGCCTTATTCCGGAGGGATCGTCGAATACCAGCATGCGGCCAGTGCCGCGCGCCTTGCACAAATATGGATCGCCAGTTTGCGCGGCGATGTCGGCTGCGGCCAGGCGGCCGGCCAGCGCTTCGAGCGCGGCCTCGTCCTGCATCTGCAAACCCACGGCCAGCACGTCGTCGCGCTCACC
>JAQSWP010000027.1 GCA_029266575.1 Alphaproteobacteria bacterium
GGCTCGCGCCTGATCGTCGAGGAGAAGATCAAGGACGAGTTCCTCGAGAAGATCATGGCCGTCGGCGCCAAGATGCAGCCGGGCGATCCGCTCGATCCCAAGACCCAGATGGGCGCCATGGTCGACGAGACCCAGACCAAGCGTGTCATGGGTTATATCGATGCCGGCAAGAAAGAAGGCGCCAACCTGAAGATGGGCGGCGAGCGCACCTATATCGACAACGCCGGCGCCTTCATTCCGCCGACCGTGTTCGACAATGTCAGCAACAGGATGAAGATCGCCCAGGAAGAGATCTTCGGGCCGGTGCTGTCGGTCATCACCTTCAAGGATGGCGAGGAGGCGCTGAAGACGGCCAACGACACGATCTACGGCCTGGCCTCGGGCATCTGGACGTCGGACATCAACAAGGCGTTCAAGTTCGCCAAGGGCCTGCGCGCCGGCTCCGTCTGGGTCAACACCTATGACGGCGGCGACATCACCACGCCGTTCGGCGGCTACAAGCAGTCCGGCATCGGCCGCGACAAGTCGTTGCACGCGCTGGAGAAGTTCACGCAGGTGAAGACCACTTGGGTGCAGCTGAGCTAATAGTGATCGTCAGCCAAAGCATGAGGGCGGCTTCGGCCGCCCTCTTCTTTTGTCAAGCCGACCGCTAGAGTGAGGCCATGACAGTTCACACCATCAATCTCGCTCTCCAGGGCGGCGGCGCGCATGGCGCCTTCACCTGGGGCGTGCTCGACCGGCTGCTGGAGGACGATGGCATCGCCATCGAAGGCATTTCCGGCACTTCGGCCGGCGCGGTCAATGCGGTGGTGCTGGCGCAGGGCTTCGCCGATGGCGGCGCGACGGGAGCACGCGCGGCGCTGGACGATTTCTGGGGCGATCTGGCGAATTTCGCGCCGTTCTCGCCGGCCCAGCGTACTTTCGTCGACTGGCTGACCGGCAACTGGAATCTCGACCGCTCGCCGGCGTCCATGGTGTTCGACATGTTCACCCGCCTGGTGTCGCCCTATGAAGGCAATCCGGCCAACCTCAACGCGCTGCGCCATCTGCTGTCCGACCGCATCGATCTTGCCAAGGTGCGCAGCTGCCATCCGCTGAAGCTTTTCATCTCCGCCACTTCCGTGCGCACCGGCAAGGGCCGTGTCTTCCAGGGGCCTGAGATCACGCTCGACGCCATCCTGGCTTCGGCCTGCCTGCCAACGGTGTTCCAGGCCGTAACCATCGATGGCGAGCCCTACTGGGACGGCGGCTATACCGGCAATCCCGCCATCTGGCCGCTGATCTATGGCTGCGACAGCCGCGACGTCGCCATCGTCCAGATCAATCCGCTGCTGCGCGACGAGACGCCGCGCAGCTCGGCCGAGATCATGAACCGGCTAAACGAGATCACCTTCAATTCGGCGCTGATCGGCGAGATGCGCGCCATCGCCACGGTGCAGCGGCTGATCGAAAACGGCGAGCTGACGGAAGGCGCCGGCGGGCGACTGAAGAAGATGCTGATCCATCTGATCGGCGACCCCGACGAAATGCGCGATCTGGGCGTCGCCAGCAAGTTCAACCTGCATCGCGATTTCCTCGAACACCTGAAAGCCGTTGGACGATCCTCCGCGCATCGTTGGCTCGAGGCCAACCGTGACAGGCTGGGCAGGAAATCCACTATCGACATCCGCGCAACTTTTCTCTGACCATGCGCATCGGTATCGATCTCGGCGGCACCAAAATCGAAGGCCTGGCGCTCGACGATGATGGTCGCGAGCTGACGCGCCATCGGGTGGCGACGCCGCAAGGTCCCTATGAGGAAACCATCGCCGCCATCGTGACCCTTGTGACGCAAATCGAGCGCGATACCGGCGCGCGCGGCAGCGTTGGCATCGGCACGCCAGGCGCGCTTTCACCCGCCACCGCGCTGATCAAGAACGCCAACTCTACCCGCCTGATCGGCCATCCGCTCGATCGCGATCTGGAGCGGGCGCTGGGCCGGCCCGTGCGTATCGCCAACGATGCCAATTGCTTTGCCGTTTCCGAGGCGGTCGATGGTGCTGCTGCCGGCGCCGCGATCGTGTTCGGCGTGATCCTCGGCACCGGCTGCGGCGGCGGCATCGCCATCGACGGCAAGGCTGTCACCGGCGCCAACGCCATTGCCGGGGAATGGGGCCACAATCCCCTGCCCCAGCCGCGGCCCGAGGAGCAGCCGGGCCCGCGCTGCTATTGCGGCCGCAAGGGCTGCATCGAAACCTTTCTGTCAGGCCCTGGACTGGCGCGCGATCATGCGATGGTGAACGGCGGCATGCTGACGGCGGAACAGATCGTCGGCGGCGCGGCTGGTGGCGATGGCGCCTGCCAGACTTCGCTCGAACGCTATATCGACCGGCTGGCGCGGGCGCTGGGATCGGTGATCAATATTCTCGATCCCAATTGCATCGTACTGGGCGGCGGCATGTCCAATTGCCGTCAGCTCTACGAGCGGGTGCCGGCGATCTGGAGCCGCTACATCTTCTCCGACCATGTCGGCACGCGCCTGCTGCCGCCCAAACACGGCGACTCCAGCGGCGTGCGTGGCGCCGCCTGGCTGTGGAACGACTAAAGCCTTATTTGCATTTCGGCCGCGGCAGATCGTCGATCGACGCCAGCCGACCTTGCACGGTGAAGTCGCCATAGTCGAGCGTGATGGCGCGCGCCACGCCATTAGCCAGCAACTCAACTGTCATTTCGTATTCGGGCTGATCCTCGCCCTTGACGGTGGGAAAGAAGGCCAGATGCACGACCCACAGCTTCTGGTTCTGCAACAGGCCGTGCTTCACCTCGGTCGTCGCGCGCGGCTCGGAGCCGGTGATGATGGCGTTAACGTCGAAGGCGCCTTCCAGCCGGCCGCCGTCGAACACCGGACGAAACAGACTGAAATCGCCTGCCTTGGCGCGGTCGATCAGGGCGGCGGTATGGGCGGTGGGGAACAGCGTGCCCTTGGGCAGCACGAATTCCTTGCGCTCCGGCTCGTTGAACACGGCGCGGCCCTCGCCGCGGCCGTTCTCGAAGGTCGCGGTGCCGCGCAGCTGCTCGTCGGGCGAACCATCCTCGATGTTGCGCACGGTGAAGCGGTAGTTCTGGCCGTCCTTGGATTCGAAACTGGCGTAACTTGAATCGGCTTCGACCTGCTCGGAATCGGACCGCGAATAGGTCAGCCGCATGCGCTGGTTGACTTCCCAGCCGTCGCAGGATTCGCCGGTCTCGATCACCATGGCGCCGCGCACATCGAGGATGGTGCTGCCGCGTTTGGCGACACCCAGCCGCATGTCGTAGATCGCTCGATGCGGCAGCAGATCGGCGGCCCCGGCGGCCGAACAAAGCACTGCAATCGCCGCAAAACCCGCCGAAAACGTCCAACCCTTGCGCAAAACCATAGGAAACGAGGGTACCCGCACTTGTGGCGACGCGGTTTGCATCGCCTTTCGGGCTAACGTAGAGAAGGCCCTGCCTAGCGTCCAGCGCAAGAGGACTAATATGACAAAACGCCCCGTCGTTGTCGCAACGCGCCACTTTCCTGAAGCGGTGGAGCAGCGCCTGCAATCGATGTTCGACGCCAGGCTCAATCCCGAGGACCGCGCTTTATCGCACGACGAGCTGGTTGCGCGTGCCCAGGGCGCCGACGGGCTGATGGTCGCTGCCACCGGCAAGGTCGATGCCGATCTGATCCACCGCTTGCCCGCGAGCATAAGAATAATCGCCACCTTTTCAGTCGGTTACGAACATATCGACATCGCCGCTGCCGAACAGCGCGGCATTCTTGTAACGAATACGCCTGATGTCCTGACCGATGCCACGGCCGAGATCGCCTTGCTGCTGCTGCTGGCGGCAGCGCGGCGGGCGCATGAAGGCGCGGCGATGCTGCGCCAGGATCAATGGACTGGCTGGACCCCTACTCAGCTCATGGGTATCGGGCTGACCGGCAAGCGACTGGGCATCGTCGGCATGGGCCGCATCGGCCAGGCGCTGGCCGAGCGCGCGCGCGCCAACGGCATGGAGATCCACTACTACAATCGCACGCGGCTCTCGCCCGAACAGGAAAAAGGCGCCATCCACTACGCGACCGTCGAGGCGCTGCTGCCGCAGGCGCAGTTCCTTTCCCTGCACTGCCCGCTGACGCCGCAGACCGTGAAGCTGATGGATGCGCGACGGCTGGCGCTGCTGCCCGAAGGCGCGGTGCTGATCAACACCGCCCGCGGCGGCATCGTCGACGACGAGGCGCTGATCGCCGCCCTGAAATCGCGACGGCTGGCGGCAGCGGGGCTGGATGTGTTCGACGGCGAGCCCAAAGTCGACAAGCGCTATTTCGCCATCGAGAACGCGTTCATCCTGCCGCATATGGGTTCGGCGACCATCGAGACGCGCAACGCCATGGGCTTCCGCGCCATCGAGAACCTGCAAGCGGTGCTGATCGACGGCAAGGCGCCGCCTCACAGGGTAAAGGCTTAAGCTCAGCCTTCGCTGGGATCGATGCAGCGGCCGGAGGCCTTGCCATTGCAGGCGGCGGCCGTGAACGCATCTGGCGCGCCCTGGCTCTTCAGGCGCTCCTTGACCGCCGCCGCCTCAGCCGCGCTGTAGGGCCCGGTCACGACGCGCACATAACGTTCACCGCGTACCGTCACGGTTTGCATGGTCGGCTTCAGCGCCTGATGCTGGCGCGCGATGCGCTTGGCGTTGTCCTCGACCTTGTAGCTGCCCAGCACGACATAGGTCTTGCCGGATTTGCTTGGCTTGGCGGCGACGGCGGGAGCGACTTCCTTGCCGACGGGTGCGGGCGCTGGTGTCGCGACAACCGGCGCCGGAGCAACGGGCTGCGACGCCGCTTGTGTCGCCGGCACGGGCTGCGCTGCTGGTGCGGATGGCACCGACACCACCGGCAGCGGCGCGCTGGAAACGTCGCTCATGATGCGATTGGAGGGGCCAACGATATCGCGGGCGCTGGTCACCGGCTGGCCACCACCTGCCTGGGCCAATTGGATGTGCTGCGCCTTTTGTTCCCGCGCCGTCTGCGCATCGCGCATCGCCTGATCGCGCCGGCGCATGTCCTCGCCGAGGTCGGCGGGGAAACCAGCATCGGTCGACTGCACGGCCACCTGCACTTCGCCCGGATCGCGCCATGCCTCATAGGGATCGCGGCCGTCGGCGAAGTCATGGCAAACGGGCCGGTTTTTCACCACCCGCCACATCGCGCAATCGCGCTTCTCCGCCATCGAAAGCAAATGATCAGTCGAAGTCTTGCCCGAACTCGCCAACAGCACGCCATCGGCGGCGTAGGAGGCGATCACCAGGGCCGGCGGCAGAACGCAGCCCGTGAGAGGGACGAAAAGGGCAAGCGGGATCCAGCGACGCAACATCGGCTACTCCAGAATCAGCCTGATGCGCTACATTATAAACGAATTTTAACCAATTGAAATTGCTTATTTAAATTGTCACAGCTGAAGCTATTCCTTAACCCGATTTTGTCCAACCCCTTGATGCGAATCAGGAATCGGCCTTTTTCGGCGGCAAGGCCAGGCGGATGTAAAGCTCGCGCAGCCGCTCCATCGGCACCTCGGCCGGCGCCTGCATCAGCAGATCCATGGCCTGCTGATTCATCGGGAAGGCGATGACCTCGCGGATGTTCGGCTCGTCGGCCAGCAGCATGACGATGCGATCCACACCCGGGGCCGAGCCGCCATGCGGCGGCGCGCCGAACTTGAAGGCGTTCAGCATGCCGCCGAAGCGGCTCTCGACGTCCTCGCGGCTGTAGCCCGCGATCTCGAACGCCCGGTACATGATCTCCGGCTTGTGGTTCCGGATGGCGCCGGAAGACAGTTCAACGCCGTTGCACACGATGTCGTACTGGAACGCCTTGATGGTCAGCGGATCCTGGTTGTTCAGCGCCTCGAGCTCGCCCTGCGGCATCGAGAACGGGTTATGGCTGAACTCGATCTTGCCGGTCTTCTCGTCCAGCTCGTACATCGGGAAGTCGGTGATCCAGCAGAAGCGGAACTCGTCCTTGGCAATCAATTCCAATTCATCGCCCAGCCGCGTGCGCACCGTGCCGGCGAACTTGGCGGCAGCCATCGGCTTGTCGGCGACGAAGAACACCGCATCGCCGTCCTTGGCCCTGGTTGCCTGGCGAATGAGATCATGACGCGCGACTTCGAGGTTCTTGGCGATCGGGCCCTTGCCCTCGCCGCCCTCGAACTGGATGTAGCCCAGCCCGGCCATACCCTGCTCGCGCGCCCATTCGTTGAGCTTATCGAAGAAGCTGCGCGGCCGGCCGGCCGCACCCGGCGCCGGAATGGCGCGCACAACGGCGCCTTGCGCCACGGCGCGGGCAAAAATGCCGAAGCCTGAATCGCGGAAAGCCTCGGTGACGTCGGCGATTTCGATCGGGTTGCGCAAATCGGGCTTGTCGGAGCCGTATTTCAGCATCGATTGATCGAACGGAATGCGCGGGAACGGATACTGCGTGACCTTGCGCGGCGTTTCGCGATTGAAGCTTGCGAACTCGACGAACACGCCATGCAGCACCGGTTCGATGGCGGCGAACACGTCTTCCTGCGTCACGAAGCTCATCTCGAAATCGAGCTGGTAGAACTCGCCCGGCGAGCGATCGGCGCGGCTGTCCTCGTCGCGGAAGCAGGGTGCGATCTGGAAGTAGCGATCGAAGCCCGCCACCATCAGCAGCTGCTTGAACTGCTGCGGCGCCTGCGGCAGCGCGTAGAACTTGCCCGGATGCAGGCGGCTCGGCACCAGGAAGTCGCGCGCGCCTTCGGGCGAGGAGGCGGTCAGGATCGGCGTCTGGAATTCGGTGAAACCCTGGTCGATCATGCGCCGGCGCAAAGAGGCGATGACGTTGCTGCGCAACACGATGTTGCGATGGATCTCGTCGCGGCGCAGATCGAGGAAGCGATAGCGCAGGCGCGCATCCTCCGGGTTCTCGACATCGCCATAGACCTGGATCGGCAATATGTCGGCCGAGGATTGCAGCGTGAACTCCTTGACTTGGATTTCGATCTCGCCGGTGCCGAGCTTGGCGTTGACCGTCTCGGCCGAGCGGCGCACGACTTCGCCGGTGATGGTGATGACGCTTTCCGGGCGCGCTGCCTCGATGGCCTTGAAATGGGCTTTGGAGGAATCGGTCACGCACTGGGTGACGCCGTAATGGTCGCGCAGGTCGATGAACAGCAGATTGCCGTGGTCGCGCTTGCGCTGGATCCAGCCCGACAGGCGGACGGCCTGGCCGACATGCTCGGCCCGCAACTGGCCGCTTGTATGGGTGCGATAGGCGTGCATTTTTGACGATAACCTCACGGGGCGGCGAAAATCGCGCAACCCTCTGGAAAACCGGCGCAAAATTCACGCTTTGCTCCCCTTTGTCAAGCTGCTGGCGCGCGGGGGAAAGCCGCGTTTTAAGCTGCTTTCCGCTGCCTCGCCCAGAGTGTAAGAACACTTCCGCGTACTGTTCCCACTCCGGCAGAGGTTCCCCGCCCGCGCATGCGTCTGATCACCGAAACCGCCGAGCTGCGCGAGTTCTGCTCCGCACTGGCTGAGGCGAAGTTCGTCACCGTCGATACCGAGTTCATGCGCGAGCGGACGTATTGGCCCATTCTGTGCCTGATCCAGCTCGGCGGTCCCGACGACGCCGCGGCGGTCGACGCGCTGGCCGAGGGGCTGGACCTGTCGCCGGTCTACGAGCTGATGCGCAATGAGGCGGTGCTGAAGGTGTTCCACGCCGCGCGCCAGGATCTGGAAATCTTCCACAAGAACATGGGCGCGATGCCGAAACCGGTGTTCGACACCCAGGTGGCGGCGATGGTGTGCGGCTTCGGCGACCAGGCGGCCTACGACACGCTGGCGGCCAAGCTGGCCAAGGCGCATATCGACAAATCCAGCCGCTTCACCGACTGGAGCCGCCGGCCGCTGAGCGAGCGGCAATTGCAATACGCCATTGCCGACGTCACGCATTTGCGCGTGGTGTACGAGAAGCTTCAGGCCAAGCTGCAGAAAAACAGCCGCGCCGAATGGCTGACCGAGGAAATGCAGCTG
This sequence comes from Alphaproteobacteria bacterium, assembly GCA_029266575.1. GTDB lineage: Bacteria > Pseudomonadota > Alphaproteobacteria > Reyranellales > JAQSWP01 > JAQSWP01. Next base: position 8,059 of record JAQSWP010000027.1, read on the forward strand.
CTCACCGATCCCGCCACCTACGACACCGAGCCGCTGGAATCGTGGCGCCGGCTGAAGCCACGCAACCCCAGCCAGAAGCTGTTGCGCGTGTTGCGCGAGCTTGCCGCCTGGCGCGAGAGCGAGGCGCAGAGGCTGGATATTCCGCGCAGCCGTGTGCTGCGCGACGAATCGATTCTGGAGATCGCCGCCCACGCCCCGACCGATGCCGAGCAGCTCGCGCGCACCCGCGGCCTCTCGCGCGGCATGGTCGAAGGTAAGCAGGGCGCGGCCATATTGGCGGCGGTGCAGCGCGGACTAGAGAGCAAGGACGACGTGGAAAGCGACCGGCAAAACAATAGTCAGCGCATCGTGGCGCCGCCGGCGGTGACGGACATGCTGAAGGTGCTGCTGAAGCTGAAATGCGATCTGGAAGGCGTGGCGCCCAAGCTGATCGCTTCATCGCGCGAGGTCGAGCTGATCGCAGCCGACGACAATGCCGACGTACCGGCCCTGCACGGCTGGCGGCGCGAAATCTACGGCGCCGACGCGCTGAAATTGAAGCATGGCAAGCTTGCGCTGGTGATCAGGGATCAGAAACTGGCGCTGATCGACATGGACCAGCAGGCGAGTTGATCTATTTTTTTTCCGGCAGCTCGTCGATGACGATCTCGGCCTTGCTGTCAAAGGCTTCCGCTACCGCTTCCAGCCGCCGTTCGGTGACGTCGCCCAACTGATTGCGCAAGGCCGGCGGCACCACCAGGCGAACGATGCCCTTGCCGCGATGAAGTGCGGTGCGCGGCAGCAGCCCGGGCGCGCCGCCCGAGAGATTGTAGGCCAGGCGCAACGAAGTGCCGATGCGCTGCGCCACCGCTGCCCACTCGTCCTCGATCAGATTGAGCGTCATGGCGGCGTCCTCGCCGCGCACGCCGCTCTTGTAGCGCCACATCAGCGCCAGCGCCAGCATGGCGCGCTCGCGGTGATCGATGCCCGGCGCCGGCATGCGCAGGACGCGCAGCAGCGCCTGCTCGCCGCGATAATCCGGATGGTCGGCCCAGCCGATATCGCTCAACAGCGACGCGGCGCGGCGCAGGCGTGCTTCCTGCGCCGTTTCGTCCTTGAACAACGGCGAGGTCCAGTCGTGGATCTCCTCCGGCATCAGCTCGAAGCGGCGCCAGCGCTGGCCCTCATCCTCGGCATAGGCGATCAGCGGATCGCGCTTCTGCTCGGCGGCGGAAAGATTGTTGTAGAAAAACCCCTCGCGCAGGCCAAAGGCGGAAAAGCACAAGGCCTTGGGCTGCAGGATGGCCAGCACCCGTTCCAGCACCTGCAGCGAGATCGGCAGGGTCTCTAATCGGCGGCGTGAAACGCCCACGATCTTCTCCAGCGATTTCAGGCTCTGCTGCGACAGCATCGCCGCCAGCTCGCGGCCTTCGCGGCCCGAGATGCGATATTCGTGGATGACATGCAGCGGGTAGCCGACCTGCTCCATGTGCAGCCGGGCAAAAGCGCGCCAGGCGCCACCGACCGGGAAGAAGGTACGGCCACGATAGGCTTGCAGCCACTTCACGCCGGAGAGCGCGCCGTCGATGACTTCCTTGGCAGTGCGTTTGCCGTTCAGCGCCTGCAGGCGCAGCGGACCCAGCGGCAAGGTGACCGATTGGCCGAGCTTGCCGTGATCGAGCGCCATCAATTCCAGGCTGCCGCCGCCGAGATCACCCATCACACCGTCAGCGCCGGGCATGCCACAAACCACGCCGAGGCCCGAAAGCTGCGCCTCGCGATTGCCGCTGATGATCTGCACCTTCTCGCCGGTGCGGCGCTCGACTTCGGCCACGAAAGCCTCGCCATCGCTGGCGTCGCGCACCGCGGCGGTGGCCAGCAGATCGAGCCGCACCACCTTCATGTTGCGCGCCAAGGTCACGAAACGCTGCAGATTATCGAGCGCGCTGGCCACGCCATCGGGCGGCAGCGCACCGGTACGTTCGAGATCGCGGCCCAGCCCGCACGGGACTTTTTCGTTGAACACCGGGACGGGCGCCCGCCTGGCCTGCTCGTAGACCACGAGACGGATCGAGTTCGAGCCGATATCGATGATGCCGATGCGCCCCTCCAGACCGGGGCGATGGGAGGCGGCGCGGGACTCGCTCATGGCGAGGATTTAGCCGCTGGCGCGCCAGCGCGCAATGCGGCAGTTGGGCCGGCGAATCAGCTTTTGCCGCGAGCGTTTCGCGAGTGCAGGTCGGGGTGTTTCAGCGCGCTGCCGCGGCCCGACAGGCTGGGATTGGTCATGAAATACACATGCGCGCTGTGGGCTTTGTCGTCGGCCGGCATGCGCACGTAATCGCCATTCGCATTCAGCCGCCAGCTCTGGGCCACGTCCTTCAAATTGTTGACCATGATCTGATCGACGATCTGCTGATGCACGGTCGGGTTTTCGATCGGCACAAGGGTCTCGACGCGCCGGTCGAGATTGCGCGGCATCCAGTCGGCCGACGAAATGAACACTTTGGCCTTGCGCGACGGCAGCTTCTCGCCGTTGCCGAAGCAGACGATGCGCGCATGCTCGAGATAGCGGCCGACGATGCTCTTGACCCGGATGTTCTCAGACAGGCCCGGCACACCCGGCCGCAGGCAGCAAATGCCGCGCACCACCAGGTCGATCTGCACTCCGGCCTTGGACGCCTCGTAGAGCGCATCGATGATGCCGGCATCGACCAGCGAATTCATCTTGGCCCAGATCGCCGCCGGTTTGCCCTGCCTGGCCAGTGCCGCCTCCGCCTCGACATTGCGCATCAGGGTCTGGCGCAGATTGACTGGCGAGATGGCGATCTTCTCCAGCTCGGTCGGCCGCGCATAGCCCGTCATGTAGTTGAACACTCGCGCCGCGTCGCGCACCAGCGTCGGATCGCAGGTGAAGAAGGAGAGATCGGTATAGATCTTGGCGGTGATCGGATGGTAGTTGCCGGTGCCGAAATGCACGTAGGTGCGGGCGCTGCTGCCTTCCTTGCGCACCACCATCGACACTTTGGCGTGGGTTTTCAGGTCGATGAAGCCATAGACCACCTGCACCCCGGCGCGCTCCAGATCGCGCGACCAGCGGATATTGGCTTCCTCGTCGAAGCGCGCTTTGAGCTCGACCAGCGCCGTCACGGTCTTGCCCGCTTCCGCCGCCTCGATCAGCGCCTTGACGATGGGCGAATCCTTGCTGGTGCGATAGAGCGTCTGCTTGATGGCGATCACCGCCGGATCGCGCACTGCCTGGCGGATGAACTGGACCACCACGTCGAAGCTCTCGTACGGGTGATGGACCAGGATGTCCTTGGCGCGGATGGCGGCGAAGCAGTCGCCGCCGAAATCGCGGATGCGTTCAGGAAAGCGCGCCGTATAAGGCGGGAATTTCAGGTCGGGCCGCTCGTCGACGATCACCGCGTTGACCGATTCGATGTTGAGCGACAGATCGAGGGCGAAGACGTCGACTTCCTCATCAGTGATCTCGAGCTGCTCTAACAGGAACTCCCGCAGATACAGCGGCATGTCGGAGTTCAAGGTCAGCGAGATCAGATCGCCGCGGCGGCGCCGCTTCAGCGCCGTCTCGAAGGTCGAGACCAGGTCTTCGGCCTCTTCGTTGATTTCCACTTCCGAATCGCGAATCAGCCGGCAGTAGCCCTTGTTCACCACCTTGTAGCCGGGGAATAGCCGGTCGAAATGCAGCTCGACCAGGCGCTTGATCGACAGGAAGCGCAATTCCTTGCCCGGCAGGCGCACGAAACGCTCGAGCTGCTGCGGCAGCGGCAGCAGGCCCATCATGGTGCGCCCGTCCGACGCGCGGCGCAGTTCCAGCAGGCACGAGGTGCTGAGATTGGGCAGGAAGGGGAACGGATGCGCCGGATCGATCGCCAGCGGCGTCAGCACCGGAAAAACCTGCTCGATGAAATACTGGTCGAGCCAGGCCTTCTCGTCGGCCAACAATTCATCGGCCTCGATGACGGCGATGCCCTCGCGCCGCAATTCGGTGCGCAGTTGCGCCCAGACGTTCTGCTGCTTGTCGACCAAAGTGGTGACGGTTTCGCGAATCGCCTGCAATTGCTGCGGCGGCGTCAGCCCGTCATCGGACGTCGTCTGGATGCCGGCGCGCACCATGTCGCGCAGACCGGCGACGCGCACGCCGTAGAACTCGTCGAGATTGTTGGCCGAGATCGACAGGAAGCGCACCCGCTCGAGCAGCGGATGGCGCGGATTGGTGGCCTCCTCCAGCACCCGCGTGTTGAATGACAGCCAGGAGATCTCCCGATTGATGAAGCGCTTGGGCGATTTCGGGTCGAGCAGAGCCACGCCCTCTTCGGCCGCAATGGCCTGGGGCCGCGGCGGGGCTTTGGCGACAGGAAGGGCTGCCATATCGGCGGCAGGCTCGAGAAGCTCGGCTTTGGCTGTCATCTTGCGATCCAAAAACGGTGGAAACCCACCTGTTATCACCAGCTAATTTAGGCATTTTACATGACTCTGTCATGACGTGCTGCTAAGCATCTGGCATAACGTGTAAAAATCGGGTTTTCAGGGAAACGACCGATATGCGAACGCTCTGCCTGTTGCGCCATGCCAAGTCGGCCTGGCCCTCGGGAATCGGCGATTTCGACCGGCCGCTGAACGGGCGGGGCCGCGATACTGCCGGCGTCATCGGCCGCTATATGGCGAGCGCCGGGCTGGCGCCCGACCTGGTGCTGTGCTCGGCCGCCACCCGCACCAAGGAAACGCTGGAACTGGCGGCTTTGTTCTGGAAAAACCGCCCCACCATCGTCATCGAGCCGGAGCTCTATCTCGCTGGCGAACGCACCTTGCTGGCGCAGGCAAGACGCATCGAGAACCGGCATGGCATCGCGCTGATCATCGGCCACAATCCCGGAACGCAAGCGCTGGCCCTGCAACTAGCCGTCAATGCTCCCAGCATGGAACTCGACCGGCTGGCGACCAAATATCCCACCGCCGGCCTGACAGTGTTCGATTTCGACGTCGAGAACTGGGCCGACATCGCGCCCGAGAACGCCACGCTGCGCGTCTTCGCCACGCCCCGGTCGCTGGCGGCGCGCAGCTGACTATTTAACGCGCGTCCAGGTCTGCGACTTGCCCAGCATCGGCATCAGCACGTAGCCGCGCAGCACCAGCTTGTCGGGGTTTTCGAGTTTGATGCGGGCGCTGTAGGTCTCGCCGTCTTCGGCATTGTAGATCTTGCCGCCCTCATAGGTGCCAGGCTCGGTATCCGACGGCTTGAAGCCGTGCACGAACTCCAGACCGATAATCTTGCGGCTGCGCAACGCCGGATCGGGATTCTTCACGTCGCTCACCGCGTCGACGCTGGCCGCCGGCGTCTGGTCGGGATTGGTGGCGTTGCGCAACCACACCACCTTGCCGCAGATGATGCCGCGCGCCGGATCGGCGCAGCGATAGAGCTCGGTTTGCGCATTGGTCGATTCGGTCAGCCACTTGCCATAGACATCGGCGCCGGTCTGGGCCTGGGCCGAGACGGTGAATAAAGCGATCGAAGTGGCGAGTAGAAAATGGCGCATCAGAAGGTCCCCGGGTATTGGCCGCCATCCATCAGGATGTTCTGGCCGGTAACGTAGCCTGCGTGAACGCTGCACAGGAAGGCGCACATGGCGCCGAATTCTTCTGCCGTGCCGAAACGGCCGGAGGGATTGGATTTGGCGGCGATCTCCGCCTCCTCCTCCGCCGAGCGGTTGGAGTTGCGGGCGCGGGTGGCGATGTTGGAGCGCAGCCGGTCGGTATCGAAGGGACCCGGCAGCAGATTGTTGATGGTGACGCCATGCCGGCCGGTCGTGCGCGCCAGCCCGGCGATGAAGCCGGTAAGCCCAGAGCGCGCGCCATTGGACAGGCCGAGAATATCGATCGGCGCCTTGACCGCGCTCGAGGTGATGTTCACCACCCGGCCGAAATTGCGCTTCATCATGCCGTCCACCGTCGCCTTGATCAATTCGATCGGGGTCAGCATGTTGGCGTCGACCGCCTTGATCCAATCCTCGCGCGTCCAGTTGCGGAAATTGCCCGGCGGCGGGCCGCCGGCATTGTTGACGAGAATGTCCGGCTCGGGACAGGCCTTCAGCGCCGCCGCGCGCCCAGCTTCGGTGGTGATGTCGCCCGCCACTTCCGTGACAGTCACGCCGGTCGCCTTGCGAATCTCTTCCGCCGTCTTTGCCAGATCGGCGGCGGTGCGCGCGGTGATGACGACATGCACGCCCTCGCGCGCCAGCGCCAAGGCGCAGCCTTTGCCCAGCCCCTTGCTGGCGGCGCAGACGATCGCCTTGCGACCCTTGATGCCCAGATCCATCGCTTACTCCCCTTCGGCTTTTTCTTGTTGTAACGCGGCCAGCACCTTGGCCGCCAGCGGCACGGTGATCGGCCGCTTGCCGGCCAGCGATTCGGCATCTATCGCCGCCACCAGCGCGCGGGCGAAATCCAGCGAGCGGTCCATACGCGGCAGCAGATAGGCGATCACCTCGCCGCCCAGGCTGACCTGGCGGTCGGCGAACAGCTTGACCAGCACCGCGCCCAGCAGCGCCTCGTCGGGCGCGCCAACGGCGACGGTTTCAAGCGCCGCAAGACGCGAACGCAGATCGGGCAGCGCCACAGTCCAGCGCGAGGGGGGCTGCCGGGCGGTCAGCAGCAGCGAGCTGCCCTGCTGGCGCACGAGGTTAAGCAGATGGAACAGCCCGGTCTCGGCCGCGGCCTTGCCCGCTACCTGATCGGCGGCATCGAACACCAAAGCGGCTGGCGGCAGCGCCGCCAGCTCCGGCAAGGCCTGCGCCAGAATCTCGGGCCGCATCCAGCGCGCACGTGCGCGACTGGCCCAGATATGCGCCAAGTGGGTCTTGCCGCTGCCGGGCGGGCCGCTGATCGCCAGCGCCGTCCCGCTGCGTTCACCGAAGCGATCGAGCGCCGCCAGCGCCGCCTGATTGGCCTCGGCGGCGAGAAAATCGGCGCGGCTGAAATGCGGCCGATGCGGCAGATCGAGCGGCAACTGACGCGAAACGGGCGCGATGGTCATGTGGTCCCGGGCGGCGGCGCGCCGTTGTCGACGATGCCTTCGGTGCTCTCCGGCGCATTGGGATCGATCAGCATCGGCGGCACCTGGAACGGTGGCACATGGCCGTCGTCGTAGAGCTTGCTGGCGAGATACTGCTTCATGAAGAAGCGGCACAGCACGCCGATGATCGCCGCCACCGGCACCGCGATCAGCACGCCGGTGAAGCCGAACAGCGCGCCGCCCGCCATCAGCGCGAACATCACCCACACCGGATGCAGGCCGACCCGATCGCCAACCAGCTTGGGCGAGAGATAGTTGCCCTCGACCGCCTGGCCGAAAATGAAGATGCCGGCGACGACGGCGACGCTGATCCAGTCGGGCGGGAATTGCGCCAGCGCCATGCCGATCGCCAGCACGCCGCCGACGAAGCTGCCGACATAGGGGATAAAGGTGATGACGCCGGCAATGATGCCGATCACCAGGCCGAACTCGAGTCCCACCAGCGCCAGCGTGATCGCATAAAACGTGCCCAGGATCAGGCACACCAGCGCCTGGCCGCGCAGATAGCCGGCGATGGAATGATCCGCCTCGGTGCCGATCTGGCGGATGGCGCCGGCGAAGCGGCGCGGCAGCCAGGAATCGACCTTGGCCACCAGAAGGTCCCAGTCGCGCAGCATGTAGAAGGCCACCACCGGCGTCAGGATGATGGTGGCAAGCACGTCGAACAGCGCAAAGCCGCCGACCAGCACCGAGCCCATTGCCTTGCCCATCCAGTCGAAGATGGCCGCACCTCGCTCGCGCACCGCTTCCGCCACTTCATTGGTGACGGTGCCGGAAATGCCGAGCTGCGGGCGCAGCGCCTCGAGCTTGGGCATGATCCGCATGTTGAACTCGGACAGGTAGCGCGGAAGATTCTTGGCGAAGCCTACCGCCTGGTCGTAGATCAATGGCGCCAGCAACAGCAGGAATGCAGTCAGCACCAACAGAAATCCGACCAGCACGATGGTGGTGGCCAAGGTCCGCTTGATGCCGTGACGCTCCAGCCGGTCGGCCAGCGGATCGAGGAAATAGGCCAGCACCATGCCGGCCACGAACGGCACCAGCACATCGGCCAACAGCCACAGCAGCACCGCCGTGACCACGGCGACGATGAACCAGACGCGCAGCTGCCTTCTTTCGCTCAGAACCTGCATATGCCTATCCGTCAGGAACGACGTAACGGGGCGTAACGCATGGGCGCGGTAATCGTTCTATTGCGGGCGCGGTTGCGCCGCGGTCTTGGCGCGCAGGACCCAGCCGCCGGCCTCTTCCGTGAGAATCAGATCGGCCTGCGCCAGCGCAGCCTGCAATTGCTGCGGCGTGCCGGCGTGCTGCACGCTGATCAGCGCCGCGCCGACGCCCAGCGAGCGCACCGCAACGGTCTTCACCGCCGGCACTGTGCCCAGCTGCTTGCGGATGGCGATCCACTCGCCAAGCTGGCGCACCGGAACGTTGATTTCCAGTGCAGCACCGGGACCGGCATCGACGGCCGCAGCCGCGGTCGAGGACGCCTTCCAGCTTTCCTCGACTTCCTGCGAAATGGCGATGGCGGTGGCCAGCAAAGCTTCCGGCGGCCGGCGCGGTGTCACCGCAACGCGTTGCGCCGTCCCGCCACCGACCGGATAGCGAGTGACGATCAGCTGGTCGATGGTTTCGTTGGCGCCAGGACTGGCTTGCGCCACCATCACCGCCGCGGTGCCGTAGCGCTGCGCGATGGCGGTCAGCGCCGCCAGATCGCCGCGCACGGCCTGCTCCGCCGAAATCGCCTGCAGATCGCCGATGTCGCCCAATGGCGTCAGAAGCGGCACCAGCCCCTTGCCGGTCGCGACCTTCAGCCACGCCTCGCGCCATGGGCTGCGCTCGTCGAACAGCATCAGATCGTTGCCGCTGCGCCAGATCGGCAGCAGCAGCACCGGCGGGCTGGGTGTATCGGCGACGGCAATACCCGCGTCGCGCATCAAGGTGCGCACCGCTTCGGGCCTGAAACTGACGCTGAGATCGGCGAGATAGCGCACCGGCGAAGTGCGCTCGTTGGCGACCTGGAAGCCGCTCACCAGATTGGTCAGCGCATTGGCGTCGAGTTGCGGCAGGCGCGGACGATCGCTGCGCAGCGCCAGCCGCTCCAGCAGCAGCCTTGCGGCGCGGCGCTGCCCTTGCACGATCGCCTGATCGCGCGCCTGCTGCGCGTTGGCCGCGGTGGCGTCGATCGGCACGCCGGTCACAGTATAGACATCGGCCAGCGTGGTGGCGCTGGCCGGGCGTGGGGCAAGGAAGACGGCGCTCAACGCCAGGATCAGAGCAGGAAGGAAGCGGATCAGGCTCGGGCGAGCCATGGTATATCCCCGTTGATGTGCATGGTTATGGCGTTGCAAACCGTTTGCGATCAAGTATTTTCGCCCCGAATTCGCGTATCCGCAAATCGAGGCTGCCGGTGACCGTCAGGAACTCTCTCACATACAAGGACGCCGGGGTCGATATCGATGCCGGCGAGGCGCTGGTCGACGCCATCAAGCCCTTGGCCAAAAGCACCTCGCGCCCCGGCGTGATCGGCGGACTGGGAGGCTTCGGCGCTCTGTTCGACCTCAAGGCGGCGGGCTTCAAGGATCCGCTGCTGGTTTCCGGCACCGACGGCGTCGGCACCAAGCTGAAGGTCGCCATCGAAGCCAAACGCCACGACACGGTCGGCATCGACCTGGTGGCGATGTGCGTCAACGACATCGTGGTGCAAGGCGCGCAGCCGCTGTTCTTTCTCGACTACTACGCCACCGGCAAGCTCGAGGTCGACGCCGCCCGCGCGGTGATTTCCGGCATTGCCGAAGGCTGCCGCCAGTCCGATTGCGCGCTGATCGGCGGCGAGACGGCGGAGATGCCGGGCATGTACGGCGAGGGCGATTACGATCTGGCCGGTTTCGCCGTCGGCGCCGTGGAGCGCGATCAGCTGTTGCCGCGCCCCGACATAACCGCCGGCGACGTGATGCTGGGTCTGGCTTCCAGTGGCGTGCACTCCAACGGCTTCTCGCTGGTGCGCAAGATCGTGGCGGCGAACAGCCTGTCCTACGACAAGCCGGCGCCGTTCGATGCCACGCGCGGCCTGGGCGAAGCGCTGCTGACGCCGACCCGCATCTATGTTCGCTCCTGCATGGCGGCGATCCGGGATGGCGGCGTCAAGGGCCTGGCGCATATCACCGGCGGCGGGCTGGTCGACAACGTGCCGCGCGTGCTGCCGGACAACTGCGTCGCCCGTCTCGACGCCGCGACATGGAGATTGCCGCCCGTATTCAAGTGGCTGGCCGAAGCCGGCGGCGTGCCCGTGCATGATATGAGCAGAACCTTCAATTGCGGCATCGGCATGGTGCTGGTATGCGCAGCCGGTGACGCGCAGCGCCTGATCGAATTGCTGCGCCGGCAGGGCGAAACCGTGGCCCAGATCGGGCGCATCGAAGCGGGCGACGGCGACGCCGCCTGCGTCGTCGATAATGCGGAACGGCAATGGCGCGGCTGAAAGTCGGCGTTCTGATCTCCGGCCGCGGCAGCAATCTGCGGGCGCTGATCGATTCCTGCGCCCGGCCCAATCACGCGGCATTGATCGGCCTGGTGATCAGCAACGTCACCGCCGCGCGCGGGCTTGAGATTGCCGCCACCAACAACGTGCCGATCGAGATCATCGACCACAAGCTCTATCCCGACCGCCCTGCTTTCGATGCCGCACTCGATGCGAGCCTGCGCGAACATGGCATCGAGTTGGTGTGCATGGCCGGCTTTATGCGCCTGCTTACCGACGGTTTCGTCGAAGCCTGGCGCGATCGGCTGATCAACATCCATCCTTCCCTGCTGCCAGCCTTCAAGGGCCGTCATCCGCAGCGCCAGGCGCTGGCGGCGGGCGCACGCATCTCTGGCTGCACCGTGCACTACGTGCGGCCGCAGGTGGATGCCGGTCCGATCGTCGCCCAGTCGGCTGTACCGGTGCTGGAAGGGGACAGCGAGGAAAGCCTGTCAGCGCGCATCCTTGCGGCCGAACATCTGCTCTATCCGCTGGCGGTGCAATTGATCGCCGCCGGCGAAATCACATTGGCAGGTGAGCGCGCCGTGCTCAGCCCGACCGCTCAGCGGAACCTGGCGACGGTGAGCGGGCTGCGTTTTTAGCCCCCTTTTCTTGCCCGGATGCTTTGAGTATAAGAACGGCGAAGCAACGCTCGGGGCGTTGAAGGGAGAACTCGTATGGCTGAAGAATTCGATATGCAAGCGCACCGCGAAACCTGGGGCAGCTTCATCAAGCTGACCAATTATGTCGTGGTCGGCGTCGCCCTGCTGCTGATTTGCATGGCGCTGTTCCTGGTCTAGAGCGCCGAAATCGCAGACAACAAAAAAGCGGCCCCGTTGGGCCGCTTTTCGTTTGCGAATGGATTCTTCTTCAACCGACGATTTCGGTGCCGGCGAAAAAGAAAGCGATCTCGGTGGCCGCGTTCTCGGCCGAATCCGAGCCATGCACCGAATTGGCTTCGATCGATTCGGCGAAATCCTTGCGGATGGTGCCGGCATCGGCGTTGGCCGGGTTGGTGGCACCCATGATCTCGCGGTTCTTCGCCACGGCGTTATCGCCTTCCAACACCTGCACCACCACCGGGCCGGAGGTCATGAAGGTGCAGAGATCGTTGAAGAACGGCCGCGCCTTGTGCACGCCGTAGAACTGCTCCGCCTGCTGGCGCGACAGCCAGAGACGTTTTTGCGCCACGATGCGCAAGCCCTTGTCCTCGAACCGGGCGTTGATCTTGCCGGTGAGATTGCGTCGCGTGGCGTCGGGCTTGATGATGGAAAGAGTGCGTTCCTTGGCCATGATTTTTCCTGCTTTGGGCGAAAAGTCGCGGGCTTATAGACGGATTCCGGGGAGCCCGCAACATGGCCGCCTTGGCCGCTGCCGCCGGCTGTGCTAAACGCCGCGCCCCATGCTCAGCATCAACGATCTCACCTACCGCGTCGGCGGCCGCGCCATCTTCGAGCAGGCCTCTGTCGTCATAAACGGCGGCAAGCGCGTCGGCCTGGTCGGCCGTAACGGCACCGGCAAATCGACGCTGCTGAAGCTGATCGACGGCGAATTGCAGCCCGACCAGGGCGGCCTCTCGATCCAGCCCGGCATGCGCATCGGCCGCATGGCGCAGGATCCGCCGGACGGGCCGGAATCGCTGCTCGAAACGGTGCTGATGGCCGATCTGGAGCGGGCTTCCCTGCTGCAGCAGGCCGAGACCGAGCGCGATGCGCAGCGCATCGCCGAGATCCACCACCGGCTGGTCGATATCGAAAGCCATTCCGCGCCCTCGCGCGCCGCCCGCATCCTCAATGGCCTGGGTTTCGATCACGAGGCGCAGCAACGGCCCTGCAACTCCTATTCCGGCGGCTGGCGCATGCGGGTGGCGCTGGCGTCGGTGCTGTTCTCGCAGCCCGATATCCTGCTGCTCGACGAGCCGTCCAACCATCTCGACCTCGAAGCGCGGCTGTGGCTGGAGACCTATCTGCGCAACTACCCGCGCACCTTGATCCTGGTCAGCCACGATCGCGACCTGCTGAACGGCGCCATCGAGCAGATCGTGCATATCGATGCCGGCAAGCTGGTTTCCTACAATGGCAATTACGACCGCTTCGAACGCACCCGCCGCGAACGCCAGGCCAATCTGATGTCCCAGGCGCAGCGCCAGCAGGCGCAGCGCAAGCATCTGCAATCCTTCGTCGACCGCTTCCGAGCCAAGGCATCGAAAGCCCGCCAGGCGCAATCGCGCCTGAAAATGCTGGAGCGCATGGAGCCGGTCGTGCTGCTGGCGCACGAGCAGGAGATCGGCTTCGACTTCCCCAGCCCGGCCGAACTGCCGCC
>JAQSWP010000216.1 GCA_029266575.1 Alphaproteobacteria bacterium
ACCTTGAGATTGACGTCCTTGACGGCATAGAACCCCGCGAACTCGCGCGTCAGGCCTTGCGTCTCCAGAACGTATTCCGAACCCATGCTCTACTCCCCGCACTCATTGGACATCGCCTCAATCGAGGTGCCCTTCGCTGATGTATTTCACGTTCATGAATTGCATCAGCCCTTCGGCGCCGCCTTCGCGGCCATAGCCGCTGTCCTTGACCCCGCCGATCGGCGCTTCGGGCGGCGAGACGGAGAGATTGTTGATCGCCAGCATGCCGACCTGCAGCGCCTCGCTGACCCGGGCGGCGGTCTTAGCCGATCGGGTAAAGAGATAGCTGGCCAGACCGTATTTGACACTGTTGGCGCGCGCGATCGCCTCCTCGAAGCTGGCGAAGGACACGATCGAGGCGATCGGGCCGAACGGCTCGGTGCGCATGACATCGGCCTCGTCCGGCGCATCGACGAACACGGTCGGACGCCAGAACAGGCCCCTATTGCCGATGCGCTCGCCACCGGCCGCCACCTTGCCGCCGCGCATGCGCACGTCGGCGGTGAGTTTCTCCATCGCTTCGAGGCGGCGCGGATTGGCCAGCGGACCCATCTGGCTGGTCTTGTCCAGGCCGCTGCCGACCTTGATGCCGCTCGCCACCGCGGCGAACTCGCTGGCAAAGCGCTGGTGAATGGATTCGTGCACGAAAAACCGGGTGGGTGAGACACAGACCTGGCCGGCATTCCTGAACTTGCCCTTGGCGACGAGGTTGACCACCTTGGTGCAATCGACGTCGTCGAACACCAGCACCGGCGAATGGCCGCCCAATTCCATGGTGCAGGTCTTCATCTCCTGCGCCGCCAGCTCAGCGAGCTTCTTGCCAACCGGCACTGAGCCGGTGAAGGTCACCTTGCGGATGATAGGCGAGCGGATCAGATATTCCGATATTTCCGACGGCACGCCGAACACCAGGTTGATCACGCCTGCCGGCACGCCAGCATCAACGCAGGCGCGCACCACTTCCATGCAGGACGCGGGCGTTTCTTCCGACGCCTTGATGATAATCGAGCAGCCGGCGCCCAGCGCCGTTGACAGTTTGCGGATCGGCGATGCGGCTGGGAAATTCCACGGCGTGAAGGCGGCCACCGGGCCGACCGGCTCGACCATGACGACCTGGCGGATGCCGTTGCTGCGGGCAGGGATGATGCGGCCATAGGCGCGCTTGCCTTCCTCGGCCATCCACTCGAAATGCTCGGCGCCCTTTTCGATCTCTTCCAGCGCCTCGCTAAACACCTTGCCCTGCTCGGTGGACATGATGAAGGCGATGTCGCTGGCGCGCTGGCGCAGCAAATCGGCAATGCGGCGAATGATCGGGCTGCGCTCGAGCGCGGTCTTGTTCTTCCAGACCTGGAAACCCCGCTCGGCCGCTTCCAGCGCTCGGTCCAGATCGGCCTTGGAAGCGTGCGGCAGCTGGCCGATCACCTGTTCGGTCGCCGGGTCGATCACGTCCTGGGACCGGCCCTCGCTGCCCACGCACCATTGCCCGTCTATGTACATCTGCAGCTTGGGATACTGACCCATCGTCGTTTCCTTCCCGATTTCACGCCCGTACTGAAAGGCGGCGATCATCCACTGCCGAGCCTCGACTTACAAGGGTTTATGGGAAAATTATCCCATGAAAAGAGATCAAATCCCATATTATGATAATAACATCTCAATAAATGGCATAATATATACCGTCCAGCGAAAATAAGCCGTTGAAAGATGGCAGGCAGCGTCCTAGGCTTGCAGCCAACCAAACGGGACGGGATATGGAAACGGTAAAGAAAATTACGGCCAAAGAGTTGAAAAGCCGCCTGCAGAACCGGCAGGAGGTGGCAATCGTCGATGTGCGCGAAGAGGACACGTTCTCCGCCCGTCACCTGCTGATGGTCACCTGCCTGCCGCTCAGCCGTTTGGAAACCATGGCACCGCGGCTGCTACCGCGCCTGTCGTTGCCCATTGTGGTTTGCGACGACGGCGGGGGCCTGGCGGAGCGCGGCTATGCCAGGCTCAAGGCCGGCGGCTACACCGACGTCGCGATTCTGGAGGGCGGCGTCGAAGCGTGGGCGCTGGCCGGCTACCGGCTCTATAGCGGCGTGCATGTGCCGTCCAAGGGTTTCGCCGAGGTGGTCGAGCACGAGTGCCACACGCCTTATCTCAGTGCGGAGGAGGTCGATGCGCTGATCCAGAAGAAGGCGGATATCGCCGTCTTCGACAGCCGCTCCTACGAGGAATACAACAACAACAGCCTGCCAACGGCGCGCAGCGTGCCGGGCGCCGAGCTGGTCTATCGATTCCACGAACTGGTGCCGTCGAAGGACACCCTGGTAATCGTCAATTGCGGCGGCCGCACGCGCAGCATCATCGGCGCGCAGTCGCTGATTAATGCCGGCGTGCCCAACAAGGTCTGCTCAATGAAGGACGGCACCATGGCCTGGCACCTGGGCGGCTACGAGCTGATCCAAGGTGCCACGCACTACGTCCCGCCAGTGTCGCCCGCCGGCCTGGCCGAAGCGCAAGAGCGTGCGGGCCAGGTGGCGCGCAAATTCGGCGTCAAGGAAATCGACCATGCCACTCTGGCTCGTTTCCGCGCCGAGGCCGCCAATACCACGCTTTACGTGCTGGACGTGCGCACGCCTGAGGAATACGCGGCGGGGCATCTGCCCGACACGGTCGGCGTCGCCGGCGGCCAGCTCGTGCAGGAAACCGACAACTGGGTGGCGTCTTGGGAAGCGCGTATCGTGCTGGTCGACGACAATGGCGTGCGTGCGCGCATGACGGCGTCGTGGCTGAGGCAGATGGGCTATGCGCAGGTGTTCATCCTTAAGGACGCCATGGCCGGCCAGTCGCTGGAAAAGGGCGACAGTCCACTCCCGTCCATTAAGTTTCCACTTTCCGGCCCGGCGCCGCAGACGCTTGATGCGCAGCAACTCGAGCGCGCGCTGAAAGCCGGCAAGGTCGCGGTGGTCGATGTCGGGATCAGCAAGACCTATGGCAAGGGCCATATTCCGGGCGCCTGGCACGCGGTGCGATCGCGTCTTAAGGAGAATCTCGGCAAGCTGCCGAAGGCCGAGCTGCTGGTGTTCACCGCCGCCGACGTGGCCTTAGCGCAGCATGCGGCTGCCGAAGTAGCGGCGCTGGGACGGCAGACGGCGGCTTTGGGCGGCGGCAACGCGGCGTGGAAGGCCGCGGGCTTCGCTCTGGAAACCGGCCAGCAGCACATGATCGACGAGCCGGACGATATCTGGCTGCCACCGCGCGAGCGCAAGGCAGATCGCGAACGGCACATGCGCGAATACCTGTCGTGGGAAATCGATCTGGTCAACCAGATGCAGACCGACGACGACAGCCGCATCGGTGCGGTGAAGTAAGTGCCCGATACCACGCATAGCATGATCGACGCGGCGCCCGGCGCGGCGCTGTCGCCCTTGCAGCGTGTGCAGCAGCGCGATTTCATCCTGGGCCTGTTCCTGCCCATTCAGGACGGCGGCTGGACGCCGTCCACGGCCGAGCGCGAAACGCAATGGAGCTTCGGCTACAACGCGCGGCTGACGCAACAGGCCGAAGCTCTGGGTTTCGATCTGGCCTTTGCTCTGGCGCAATGGGTCGGCAAGGGCGGCTATGGCGGCGACATGCATTATCGCGAGCAGTCGCTCGATCCGCTGACCGTCACCGCCGGGCTGGCATCGCTGACCAATCGCATGCTGCTCATCTCCACCGTACACATTCTCTATGGCTGGCATCCGCTGCATGTCGCTAAGTTCGGCGCCACCCTCGACGACATGACCGGCGGACGCTGGGGCATCAACATCGTCACTGGCTACAAGAAGTCCGAATACGGCATGTTCGGCATGCCCATGCCCGAGCATGACCACCGCTACGAGATGGCCGAGGACTTCGTCGCCGTAATGGAGCGACTGTGGCGCGAGACCGAGAATTACAGTTTTGAGGGCCGCTTCTGGAGCGGCAAGGACGCCTATATCACGCCCAAGCCGCGCCATGGCCGCCCGGTGGTGGTCAGCGCCGGCACCTCGGCGGCCGGCATCGACTTCGCCGCACGCCATTCCGATCTAATGTTCGTCACCAGCCCCGGCGGCGCCGACATCGAGCAGGCGGTGGCGACGCTGGGACCGCATATCGCCCACATCAAGCAGCAGGCGTCGCGGCAGGGTCGTGACCTCAAGTGCATCGTCAACCCGCACATCATCTGCCGCGACACGGAGCGCGACGCGCGGCAGTACCTGCAATACATGCTGGACGGCGAGGACGACGAGGCGGTCGATAATTTCATGGCCAGCATCATGGGCGGCGACACCCGGGGCTGGCGCGAGCATGGCCGCGCCGGCTGGGCCGCCGGCGGCAACGTGCAGATCGTCGGCTCGCCCGAGCAGGTGGTCGATTGGCTGACCAAGCTCAAGGCCATCGGCTGCGATGGCGTGCAGATCAATTTCTTCGATTTCGAACCTGACCTCAAATATTTCGGGGAGCGGGTATTGCCGCTGATGCAGCAGGCGGGTTTGCGAACAGCGTAACGATTAAAAAACCAATGGGAGGATAGACATGAAATTCGCAACAGGCAGTTTGATATCATTGGCGCTCGCGGCGGCCTTCGGTCTGGCGGTGCCGGCCGAAGCGGCGGGCGTAAAAATCGGCGTGCTGTCCGACATGTCCGGTCCTAACGCCGATCTGGGCGGCAAGGGCTCGGTAGTGGCGGCGGAAATGGCGGTCGAGGAATTCGGAGGCAAGGTGCTGGGCCAGCCGATCGAATTGATCCAGGCCGACATGCAGTCCAAACCCGACATCGCCGTCGCCATCGCGCGCCGCTGGTACGAGAACGAAGGCGTCAATATCATCGTCGATATTAACAATTCGACCGCGGCCATCGCCATCAATAAGCTGGCGGCCGAGTTCAAGAAAATCAATATGGTCAACCAGGCGGCCACGCCGCAGATCTCGCGCGAGCAGTGCACGCCCTACAGCTTCCAGTACGGATGGAATCTTTACGCGCTTGCGGCCGGTGCGGCGCAAGCCATCGTCAGGAGCGGCGGCAAGAGCTGGTACTTCCTCACTGTCGACTATACCTTTGGCCACGACATGCAGAAGATTGCCGAAGGCCTGATCACCAAGGAAGGCGGCACAGTCGTTGGTTCCAGCCTGCATCCACTCAACACCAACGATTTTTCCGGCCTGGTAGTGAAGGCCAAAAATTCCAAGTCTGACGTTGTGGTGCTGAACAATTCGGGCCAGGACTTCAAGTCCTCGCTACGCCAGGCGCAGGAGTTCGGCATCTCCGCCGGCAAGCAGCGGCTGGCGGCGTTTGTCGTCACCATCGCCGACGTCAACTCGCTCGGG
>JAQSWP010000217.1 GCA_029266575.1 Alphaproteobacteria bacterium
CATCGATGCCGGCGCCACGCGCATCGAGGTTACTTTGCGCGACGGTGGCCGCTCGCTGCTGTCGGTGGTCGATGATGGAATCGGCATGGGCCCGGACGAGCTGGAACTGGCGGTCGAACGCCACGCCACCTCGAAGCTGCCGCAGGACGATCTCGACGAGATTTCCACCCTGGGTTTCCGCGGCGAGGCGCTGCCTTCCATCGCTTCGGTCAGCCGCTTCCAGCTCACCTCCCGGCCCCACGGCGCCGACAGCGCCTTTGTCCTGCACATCGATGGCGGACGCAAAGGCAAGCCGATGCCGGCGCCGCATCCGCACGGCACCCGCGTCGAGGTGCGCGATCTGTTCTTCGCCACGCCGGCGCGGCTGAAATTCCTCAAGGAGCCGCGCACCGAAACCTTGCACGTGGTCGACGTGCTGCGCCGGCTGGCCATGGCGTTTCCCGCCATCGCTTTCACCTTGAACGACGAGGGGCGCACGGTCTTCTCCTACCAGGGCATCGGCACCGATCTGCTGGCGCGCGAGCCGGCGGCGGCGCGATTGCAGCGCCTCGCCGCCATCATGGGCCGCGATTTCGCCGACAACGCGCTGGCGATCGACGCCATGCGCGAGGGCTTCCGGCTGACCGGCCATATCGGCCTGCCGACGCTCAACCGCGGCAATGCGCAATTGCAGTTCCTGTTCGTCGATGGCCGGCCGGTGCGTGACCGGCTGCTGGGCGGCGCGGTGCGTGGGGCCTACCAGGATTTCCTGGCGCGCGACCGCCATCCGCTGGTGGCGCTGTTCCTCGACGCGCCGCGCGGGCATGTCGATGTCAACGTGCACCCTGCCAAGGCCGAAGTGCGCTTTCGCGATTCCGGGCTGGTGCGCGGATTGATCGTGGGCGCGCTGCGCCATGCGCTGGCCGAAGCCGGGCATCGCGCCTCGACCTCGGTGGCGCAGGCGGCGCTCGGTTCGGTACGGCCGGGCGGTTTGCCCTATTCCTCCGGCAACTGGACGCGCTCGACGCCGTTTCCCTCGCCCGGCCTGCGCGAGGCGGCGGCGCTCTATGCCACGCCGTTGATGGAGCAGGCCAATGCCCCGGTGCTGGCCGGGCTAGATGCGCCCTCGGCGCAGGTGCAGGCGGCCGATCCGGTGTCGTTCGACGCCCATCCGCTGGGCGCGGCGCGGGCGCAGGTGCACGAGACCTATATCGTGGCCCAGACCGGCGATGGCATCGTCATCGTCGATCAGCATGCCGCGCACGAGCGGCTGGTCTATGAGCGCATGAAGGCGGCGCTGTCGGGCGGCGCCGTGGCGCGGCAGATTCTGCTGCTGCCGGAAGTGGTGGAGCTCGACGAGGGCGCTATCCATCGCCTGACGCCGCGTCTTCCGGAACTGGCCGAATTGGGATTGCTGGTGGAGAATTTCGGCCCCGGCGCGCTGGTGGTGCGCGAGGTGCCGGCGCTCCTGGGCGAAGTCGACGTGCGCGGCTTGCTGCGCGATCTGGGCGACGAGCTTGCCGAGTACGACCAGCATTTGTCGCTGAAGGAGCGGCTGGAGGACGTGTGCTCGACCATGGCCTGCCATGGGTCGGTGCGGGCCGGTCGTCGCTTGAACGTCGCGGAGATGAACGCGCTGTTGCGCCAGATGGAAGTCACGCCCCATGCCGGCCAGTGCAATCATGGCCGGCCGACCTATGTCGAACTGAAACTGGCGGACATCGAGCGGCTGTTCGGGCGGCGCTGACGCCCGACCGCTACTCCTTAATATTTAGAGCAAATTCACAGGGTTTGGCGGGATCGCAAGCGATTCCGCCAAACCCTGATTTGCTCTAATCCTATTCCGCCGCCGCCATCGAAGCTGCGGCTTGACTGCCTACAGACCGCAGGGCGGTCCAATGCGACAGGTCGCGGCCCAGCAGGCGGCCCAGCTCCTCGACCTCGGCGCGGAATTCCTTCCGCAACCGGTTGGCGAAATGCGGATCGACCCGGTTGGCGTCGATCGGCGCCGAATTCATTTTCTTGAACCGCTTGCGCAGCGGCTTGGTGAGGCGTTGCACCTTGGCGGCCAGCGCCGGATCGCGCGCCATCAACAAGGCCACCGGCCGCAGCAGCGGACCGGCATAGAGGTTCTGCAGGAACTTGCTGCGATAACGCAGGCGCTCGTTGATCTTCTTGAATTTCTTCTTGCCCCTATCGGGCAGACCAAGAAAATCCAGCGTCTGGCGATAGATTTCGGCCGTTTGCGTCGTCAGATCGTCGAACACCACTGGCAGGCAGCGTTCGCGGCCGGCGATGCGGAACAGCTGGGCGGTGTATTGGGCGAGGCTGCCGACCTCGCGATATTGCAGGATGCGCGGGTCGTGGCAGCGGGCCGGGATGTTCTCGCCGCGCGCGCGCGCCTCCTGCAGGTTCCAGGCGGTGGGGAAATCCTCTTCCGTCTCCTGGCGCAGGAACACCAGCCGCTCGTGATAGGAGCGCAGTAATTCGACCGGATCGCGCAGCATGACGATGAACTTGGCTGCGGGGAAGGCGAGCAACATGCGCTCGATCGCCTCGGCCGAATAAAGCGTCGAAACCGAGCCTTCGCCGAGAATGCGGGTCTCTGCCGCCACGTCGGGAAAAAACGCGTTGACGAAGCGTGCCCGCAGCGTCTGGGGCGCGCTGCTATCGCCAGCGACGAAGAAAAAATGCGTTTCCTTGGGATTGGAGAAGCAGATGCCCGGATGCTTTTTCAGATAGCGCGCCATCGCCGTCGTGCCGGCGCGTGGCGCCCCGACGATGAAGAAACAATTCAGATCGTCGCGCATCTTCGTCTCATCGCGGCAATTACTTCGCTTTCGTGGTGCAGAGCGCCGTTCGCCATCCGGCAGCAGACGTGCCGGAAGTATTCAGCGGTATTTAAAGCGCTTTACTTCGGCCTGCAACCATCCGGCGTAAGGATGGCTGTGGGCGATTTGCCGGTAACAGTATCGGGGCAAACGGGCGTGGCCGGACGCCCAGGCTGGTGGATATCAGCTTTTTCCGGCCGCTACCCGGCGTGCCACGATCCTGCGGCCATCGGCGCCATCGATCGTCAGCGTGCCGTCGGTCATGGCGTAGGCGTTCTCGCCTTCCAGCGCGCTGAGCAGGGCCTGCTCCTGCGCCATCTGCGTGGCGGGACAGGCCATCTTGGTGGCGAAGACATTGCTGACGGCGATCTTGCCGTCCTCCGCCTTGTAGGCGCCGCCGTAGTTGTTGCACGACGCCTTGCCGCCCAGCCGGCCTTCGGGCCGGAACTCGAGCGTCGGCACCGGCGCCTGCATTTTGTTGCCGGCAATCTCTTCCACCAGCCAGGCGGAATTTTCCAGTCCCAGCTCTTCCTTCTGACAGCCGCCCAATACCAGCGTCGCTAGAACCGCGCCCGCGATCATCGTGCTTTTCATGCTCGATTCCCCTCGCTCCGCTTCATCCTCCGATTGCAATAAGGGAAAACGGCAAAATAGGGGCGCAGTTCAATCGCAGCTAAAAAGTCTCTATACGTCCGGAATAGAGGCCGAACACCTTATCCTGCGGCTCCTCCAGCCGGACGATATCGTGCGGCGGCAAACCCAGATGCAATCCGCGCAACACTCTGGTCGTTGCGCCATGGCCGATGACGATGCCGCCAGTCGCTTTAATTGCACCAACAAAAGGCTGCAGCCGTTCCGCCAGTTGCGCATAGGAGCTGCCACCCGGCGGCATATGGGTCCAATGCGATGCCCGTCTTTCTGCCAGGGCGCCCGGTGTGCTGGCTTCGATCTCCGCCCGCGTCATGCCGTCCCATTCGCCCCAGCTCACCTCGCGCAACCGCTCGTCGAAGACGCATGATCCGGCATCCAGCCCCGCCGTGGCGCAAACGATTTCCAGCGTCTGGCGCGCCCGCCCCAGTGGGCTGCAATAAAGCGGCGGCGCGGCGCGGCCAAGTTCTCGCTTCAGCGCCAGCCCCATGGTCTGCGCTTGCTGCCGGCCGCGTTCGGTCAGCGGCGAATCGAGAGCCCCCTGGATGCGCCCCTGCGTATTCCATTCGGTCTCGCCATGGCGCATCAGGTAAATCGGAAAGACCATCGGCGTCAGTTCGACGGGCTCGCCTGTCGGATCAGCACGACCTTGGCCGCACCATAGCGGCGCTCGTCGATGGCGGCGAAGCCCGGCGGCAATTCGAGGTCTTCCTTAGCCGCCAGCTCGGCGCAGATCAGCGCCTCCGGCGCGATCCAGTTTTTCTCGCGCAATGCCGTCAGCGCCTTGGGAATCAGGCCGGAGCGATAGGGCGGATCGAGAAAGATCAGGGTGCAGCTCTGGCGCGCCGGCGGCGGATTGCCGGCATCGGCGCGGACCATGGCGGCCTTGGGCAGCTCTTTCATGGCGCGCAGGTTTTCGGACACCGCCTTCATGGCCTGTGGCGCAGCATCCATGAAGGTGACGAACGCGGCGCCACGCGACAGCGCCTCGAGGCCCAGCGCGCCGGTGCCGGCAAAGGCGTCGAGTACCCTGGCGCCGATCAGTGGCGAGGTGCTGTCTTCGGTCTCAAAACCATGCGCCAGGATGTTGAAGAGCGATTCGCGGGCGCGCGAGGAGGTCGGGCGGATCTCCTTGCCTTCCGGTGCGATGAGTTTGCGGCCGCGATGGCTGCCGGCGATGATGCGCAGGCTCACGCCCGGCCTCGCGGCGCCACCGCGCGCCGGTTCTTCGCCGTCTTCTTGTGCGGCGGCAGCTTGCGCGGCTTGGCCTTGGCCCAGGAGGCGCGCCGTTCGCGCCCGGCCTCGCTGTCGACGGCGCCTTCCAGCGAATGCGCCGGCACCTCGGCAATGTCGAGCGGCTGCAGATCGCCCAGCGCAAAGGGTCCATAACCGATGCGAATCAGCCGCGACACCGGCACGCCGATATACTCCATCACCTTGCGGATTTCGCGGTTCTTGCCTTCCTCCAGCGCCAGCGTCAGCCAGGCATTGCTGCGCTGGGTGCGGTCGAGCCGCGCCTTGATCGGCCCGTATTGCACGCCATCGACTGTCATGCCGCGCGCCATGTCGGCCAGCGCCCGTTCGGGCACGCTGCCATGCACGCGCACCCGATAGCGCCGCGTCCAGCCGGTCGATGGCAATTCCAGCTTGCGCGCCAACGCGCCATCGTTGGTCAGCAGCAGCAGGCCTTCGGAATTGTAGTCCAGCCGGCCGACGCTGATGACCCGCGGCAGGCCAGAGGGTAGCGTGTCGAAAATGGTCTGGCGGCCTTCGGGGTCGCGGTTGGAGACGATCAGCCCGGCCGGCTTGTGGTAGCGCCACAGCCGCGTGCGCTCCGCCGCCGGCAATTTCTGGCCATCGACCATGATGACGTTGGCATCGGTGACGTTCAGCGCCG
>JAQSWP010000218.1 GCA_029266575.1 Alphaproteobacteria bacterium
CGAATACGAATGCGATCCATGTGCTCAGGTACTCAGATTTTCGGCAGGGTGACGCCGCGCTGGCCCTGATACTTGCCCTGCTTGTCGGCATAGGAAACCGCGCAAGGCTGGTCGCCCTGCAGGAACAGGAACTGGCAGGCGCCTTCGTTGGCGTAGATCTTGGCTGGCAACGGCGTGGTGTTGGAGAATTCGAGCGTCACATGCCCTTCCCATTCCGGCTCCAGCGGCGTGACGTTGACGATGATGCCGCAACGCGCATAGGTCGATTTGCCGACGCAGATGACCAGGATGTCGCGCGGCACGCGAAAATATTCGACGGTGCGCGCCAGCGCGAAGCTGTTGGGCGGGATGATGCAGACATCGGTGGTGCGATCGACGAAGGAATTGGAGTCGAAATTTTTGGGATCGACCACGGCGCTGTCGACATTGGTGAAGATTTTGAAGTCGTTGCCGACGCGGGCATCGTAGCCATAGGAGGACAGGCCGTAGGAAATCACGCCTTCGCGTTTCTGCGCATCGACGAACGGCTCGATCATGCCCTTCTCCTGCGCCATGCGGCGGATCCAGACATCGGACATGATGGCCATCAAACAACTCCCCAGAACGGCGGGCCGGCGGCAGGACGCGGGCGAAAGCGGGTTTTTTGTAGACAAGCCGGGCTTCCGCCTCAAGGGCGGATCGCCCGTATCAGCGTTTTGCCGGACGATTCCCGGGCTTGCCGGCGGAATCGTCCGATTCGGCTGCCGAATCGGTGCGGGCGCGGGCCTGCGCCTTGCGCTTCTTCAGATTGTCGCGCAAAGCGGCGGCCAGGCGCTGCTGGCGCAATTCGGCTTCGCTCGGGGGTGGTTTGCTCTTGCCCATAAGCGGTTCCTATAAGGCAAACTGACGTTCGGAGGAACCTTGCAATGACCAAAGCCCTGCGCACGCCCGACGATCGCTTCGCCGATTTGCCGGGGTTTCCGTTCGCGCCGCATTACATCAGCGAGCTCAGCACCCAGCCGCCTTTTGCGGGCTTGCGCCTGCATTACCTGGATGAAGGGCCGCGCGATGCCAAGAAGGTCGCGCTCTGCCTGCACGGCCAGCCGAGCTGGAGCTATCTCTATCGCCGCATGATTCCAGTCTTCGTCGCTGCCGGTTACCGCGTGGTGGCGCCCGATCTGTTCGGCTTTGGCCGCTCCGACAAGCCCGTCGACGAGCGGGTCTACACGTTCGAGTTCCACCGCGACAGCCTGCGCCTCTTCATCGAAAAACTCGATCTGCGCCACATCATGCTGGTGTGCCAGGACTGGGGCGGGCTGCTGGGCCTGACGTTGCCGATGGAGATGCCCGGCCGCTTCGAGCAATTGCTGGTGATGAACACCATGCTGGGCGTGGGCGACGAGCCGTTAGGTAAAGGCTTCCTCGATTGGCGCGCCTTCTCCAATGCCAATCCCGACATGGCGGTCGGCAAGCTGTTCAGGCGCGGCTGCCCGCATCTAAGCGAGGCCGAAGCCGCCGCCTACGACGCGCCCTTCCCCGATGCCAGCTACAAGGCCGGCGTGCGGCGCTTCCCCAATCTGGTGCCGGACGGGCCGGACGCGCCTGGGGCGGCGCTGTCACGGCGGGCGCGCAACTGGTGGCGCCACGAGTGGCAGGGCGAGAGCTTCATGGCAGTTGGCGCCAAGGATCCGGTGCTGGGCCCGCCGGTGATGCAGCATCTGCGGTCTTGGATCAGGAATTGTCCCGAACCGATGCTGGTCGCCGAGGGCGGGCATTTCGTCCAGGAATGGGGGCGCGAAATCGCCGAAGCCGCCGTAAAGCGCTTCGGCCCGGCCTGAAGCGAACAGGCTGGTTTTCGCAGCCGGTCCGAATCATAATCCGCCCCGGCCGCAATTTCGGCCGGAATTCGGGGCGCATGTTCAATTTCCTTAAACCCAGGGCCGAAAGCGAGCGCAAATCGGGCCGCACCCTGGAGGTCGGCTGGGTGCTGCAGCCGGACGCCGGCACGGCGATCTGGTTCGATCCGCAGCAATTCCGCCGCGAAGGCGGCCAGCCCGGCTCGTCCAAATCGGTGCAAAGCTGTCCGGCCGTGATCGATTACGAGGCGCGGCATTTCGTGGTGCCCTGCCCGGTCGATCTCAATATCGGCCTGGCGCGCGACAAGGACGGCAAGATCGCCTTGCGCAATCTCGACGGCGCGCAAAGCGCCGTGGCCGGCTCGCATCTGGGCAAGCTGGTGCATCTCAACGGACCCGGCCAGTGGCGCCATCCCGAGCGGCCCATCATCCAGATCGGCACGCCCTACCGGTTCCTCGCCGACGAGCCGTGCTACCTGAACCAGCTGCCGCCCTTCCTGCACTACCGGCGCGAGCCGCTGCCGGGCACGTTCATCGGCGGGCGTTTCCAGCTCGACGTCTGGCCGCGCATCATGATGTGGGCGTTCGAATGGATGGAGCCCAACAAGCCGCTGGTACTGCGCCGGGGCGAGCCGTGGTTCTATCTGCGCTTCGAGCCGGCCGACGACGCCACGCGTCCGGTGCGCATGATCGAGGCGGAATGGACGCCGGAGGTGGCGGAGTTCACCAAGAGCATCGACGGCGTCACCAACTACGTGAAGCGCACCTTCTCGCTGTTTCCGACAGCGGGCAAGCGGCGGCCGAAGGTGCTGCTGAAGAAGAAGGTGCGTTGAGCGCAGCGCTTTTCATGTCTCCTCTCTCCAGCGGGGAGAGGACTAAGGTGAGGGGGGGGAGGTTCATAGGCGATCTCTCGACGCCCCCTCACCCCGGCCCTCTCCCCGTTGGGAAGAGGGAGAAATGATTACGCCGCTCTCTGCCTGTCGATCTCCTTCGCCAGCGCCGCCGGCACCTTGACCGGCATGTCGAGCAGCATTTGGGCGTAGGCCTTGCCTTGCGGGTCGGCCTGCAGGGAAGCCACGCCGCCGCCGCCCAGCGCGCCGCGCAGCAGGAAGTTGAAGCCGTCGATGCCGGGTAGCGCCCAGCGCGTGACCTTGCCTTTGACGCGATGAGCGAAATACTGCGCCACCGAATGCTCGGTCACCTGGGCTGCGATCAGCGGCAGGTAGTCGGGTTTGCGCGCGATGATGCCGATGTTGCAGCTGTCGCCCTTGTCGCCGGAACGGCCATAGGCCAGCGAGACCAGCGGCAGGCTGACGGCGTCGCCACCGGGTACGCTGCCGGCAATGGCGGAATCGGCCGGCAGCGACTTGGGATCGAAGCCGCCCTTGCTCGGCACGTCGACGGCGATACGTGTGCCGTCGATATCGATCTCCACCGGCACCATCGTCTTGGGCACCATGCAGGAGAACAGGCGGATCACCGGATTGGGCGTGGCGCGGCCTGAGCCGAAGAAGCCGGTCATGCCCGGCACACCGCCGGTGCCCATGGGCGAAATCTCGCGGCCCAATATGGTCAGCGCTTCCTTCTGGTCGTGGCGGGCGGCGATCTTGACCACCACTTCGCGCGAGCCGGCATGCCGGGCATGCGGGCCGTAAGTGGTTTCAGCGCCCAGGGTCTCGATGCTGACTTCGCGGAAATCGCCGAGATTGCGTTCGCGCAGCATGCGGCGCACGCGCTTGACGATGGCGTCGGAGATGTGGCGGCCTTTCTTCGCCGCATCGATGCCGCCCATCATGAAAGCGGCGGTGAGCTTGAAGCCGTCGGGATAGGTGGCGGAAGTCTTGTAGGTGTCGGTGGGCGCGCGGCCGACGGCGCCGGAGACTTTCACCACGTCCTTGGCCACCTGCTCGATCTTCACGCGTGTGAAGTCGCAGCTAACGTCAGGCAGCAGATAGGCGCGCGGATCGCCGATCTCGTAGAGCATTTGCTCGCCCACCGTGGCGGGCGTGATCAGGCCGCCGGTGTTGGCCGGCTTGGAAACGGTGAAGACGCCGTTTTCGTCCACCTCGGCGATGGGAAAGCCCATGTTGTCGTAGTCGGGCACCAGGTGCCAGTCGGTGAAATTGCCGCCATTGCACTGCGCGCCGCATTCCAGGATGTGCCCGGCCAGCGAACCCATGGCGAGTTTGTCGAAGTCTTCGGCCTTCCAGCCGAATTCGTGCATCAGCGGGCCCAGAACCAAAGCGGAGTCGACGCAGCGGCCGGTGATGACGACGTCGGCGCCTTCGGCCAGCGCACGGGCAATGGGCACGGCGCCGAGATAGGAGTTCATGCTGACGAGGTTCTTGGGCAGCACTTCCGAACTGTCGAGCTCGACGATGCCCGCATCGCGCATCTCTGCGCTGCGGCTCATCAGATCGTCGCCCAGCACCACCGCGACCTTCAATTTCACGCCAGCCGCTTCGGCAGCCTTCATCACGGCATCGCGGCAGGCCAGCGGATTGACGCCGCCGGCATTGGTCACGACCTTGATTTTCTTTTCGGCGATCTCGCGCGCCAGTGGCGCCATGACATGGGTGACGAAATCGGTGGCGTAGCCGGTTTCCGGCTTGCGCAGGCGCATCGCGGCCATGATCGACATGGTGATTTCGGCCAGGTAGTCGTTGATCAGGTAGTCGATATTGCCGTGCCGCACCAGCTGCACGGCTGCCAGTTCGGTATCGCCCCAAAAGCCCGAGCTGCCGCCGATGCGAATTTTCCTGCCCATGATGTCTCTCCTGAATTCGATCAGCGCTTGCGATTGACGAAAGCGCCCATCAGCTTTTTGGGCTCATCGCTTTCCATCGACTGCGCGAAGGCGTCGATGCCCGATCGCACCGCCTGATCCAGCGGCAACTGCTCCCAGCGCCTCATCAGCATCTTCTGCAGCCGCACCGCTTTCGGCCCGGCTTCAAGGATGGAATGCAGCCAGCGATCGACCGCCTTGTCGAGCTCCGCCGCCGGGACCACGCTTTCGACGAAACGCCACTCGTAGGCGGCTTTGGCATCGATATTGTCGGCCACCAGCAGCATCTGCGCGGTGCGGCCCCAGCCGATCAGACGCGGCAGCAGGGCGGCCTCTACCACTGATGGCACGCCGACCTTCACTTCCGGCATGCCGAACACGGCGTTGTCCGAGGCGATGCGCAGATCGCAGGCGGCGGCGACTTCCAGCCCTGCACCCAAGCAATAGCCATTGACGCGGGCGATGGTCGGCATCGGCAGATCGCGCATGGCGAGACAGCAGCCGTGGACCTTGGTGATGAAGGCGCGCGCACCGGCGGAATCGAGCTTGGCCATCTCGTAAATGTCGGCGCCGCCGATGAAGGATTTGGCGCCGGCGCCGGTCAGCACCACGGCACGCAGATCCTCGTCGGTGGCCAGCGCGCGGATGGTGGCGATGAATTCGTCCATCAGCGCCGAATTCATCGTGTTGAGCTTGCGCTGATTGTCGATCGC
>JAQSWP010000219.1 GCA_029266575.1 Alphaproteobacteria bacterium
TTCTTCGTGGTGCCGTAATTGCGCAACGATCGCGCGCCAGTGCGATAGCAAGAAACAGAAAGACGGAGAACCGGAATGCGAAAAACGATCCTCTTGATGGCGCTGATGGTTCTGATCGGCGGGGCGGACGCGTTCGCGCAAGGCTCCTCGTCGGTTTCGAAGAATTCGGGCGGTGGAGGTGGAGGGGTTCTGCCGGCCCCGATCGGTCACCGCCAGCCACGCGCCAGCGACGTGCCCAGCGAGAAGAACCTGAGCGATCCGAACGACCCGCTGAGCAAGGAAAACCGGGCGCTCGACCGCAAGATCAAGAGCATCTGCCGCGGTTGCTAGGTTGGCGAACGGCGCTCACGCGCCGCAGTTTCAAGCTGGTTCATGGAGCCTGGAACGCCGCCGGGTTGCACCCGCGGCGCCCGACGTCTTTTCTGTGAATGGTGGAGTCTAGCGACCACCGCCGCCGCCACCGCCACCACCACCACCGCCCGCGTCCTGCATGGACTGATTAAAGCGAGGATCGGTGCTCTTCATGTAATCCTGTGACGTGTCGCCGCGGTGCGTACGAAACGTCTGTTTCGTCTGATGGGTCACTGGGGGCAGCGAAACATCACCACAGGCCCAGGTCGGCGCCGATCGAATACAGGGCGGATCGAACATCGTAAAGGCGCTGGCACTGGTGGTCGCCATGGCGATGGCGACGAACGTGACTGAGGCGGCCGCAGCTAATCCTGATTTCACCGACATCTGACTCCTCCATTCTTCGGCTCTGCGACACCGGAATGGTTCGCACAGCCGTTCGACGATGCCAGATGGAAACCGGTTCGGAGGCCTCGATAATAAACGCGCATTGGTTAACCACACATCGCCGTGATCAGGCCCTGCGGCAGAGCTTCAGTTCGCCTCGGCGCGGCTAGGCCGAGCGCTCATGGAATTTGCCGCCTCGCGCTTCCCGTCTGGTCTCGACCGCCTCAGCCAGCACGTTCAGCGCGGACACCGTTGTCTCCCAATCGATGCAGCCGTCGGTGATGCTCTGGCCGTAGGTCAAGGGCTTGCCCGGCATCACGTCCTGGCGGCCGGCGACCAGGTTGCTCTCGATCATGACGCCGGTGATGCGTTGCTCGCCGTTCGAGATCTGCTGTGCGATGTCGGCGACGACCAGCGGCTGGTTCTCCGGTTTCTTTGAGCTGTTGGCGTGGCTGGTATCGATCATGAGCCGCGGCGCCACGCCGGCGCGGACAAGTTCGAGGCAGGCGGCATCGACGCTTTGCCGGTCGTAGTTCGGTTGGTGGCCGCCGCGCAGGATGATGTGACAGTCCTCATTGCCGGTCGTTGCCGCAATCGCCGAGCGTCCGGCCTTGGTCACCGCCATGAAATGGTGCGGATGCGACGCCGACTTCACGGCATCGGCTGCGATGCGGACATTGCCGTCGGTGCCGTTCTTGAATCCGACCGGGCACGACAGCCCGGACGCCAGTTCGCGATGGATCTGGCTCTCCGTCGTGCGGGCGCCGATCGCCGCCCATGCCATCAGGTCGGCGATGTATTGCGGCGTCGTCATGTCGAGGAATTCGGTGCCGGCCGGCAGGCCGAGATTGTTCACGGCGGACAGCACGTTGCGCGCCAGCCTGAGCCCCTTGTTGATGTCGAAACTACCATCGAGGTTGGGGTCGTTGATCAGCCCCTTCCATCCGACCGTGGTGCGCGGCTTCTCGAAATACACGCGCATCACGATCTCGAGGCGATCGGCCAGCTTTTCGCGCAAGACGGCGAGGCGCTCGGCGTATTCCACGGCGGCGACGGGATCGTGGACCGAGCAGGGGCCGACCACGACCAGCAGGCGGTCGTCGGTTCCGTTCTGGATGGCATGGATGGCGTTGCGCGCTGCCATCACCACCCGCGTTGCGGTCAGCGTGCGCGGTATCTCGCGCATCACCTCTTGCGGCGTACTCAGCTCTTTCAGTTCGCTAATTCGAAGATCGTCGGTGGTGCTCAACACGGCTATGGCTCCTGTTGGAAACCTGCCGGCCAATAAAAAAGCCGCCAGGTTCTGGCGGCTGTTCGGACTTGTTGGCTTCAATTCGTCAGATTGAGCGCGATCCTCCCACCGCCAGCGAGCTGTCGTAGCTAAAATACCAGAAGCTGTTGGCGGCGATCATGATCATGGCGGGCTCTATAGCCCACCGGACCGGTCCTGTCACCCCATAATCTGCGCCGTCAGGAATTGCGCGCAGCCAGGGCCATGCCAACCAGCGACGCGCCGCCGAGCACGAGATTGATCCCGACCAGCAGGCCGATCGCCCATTCCGCCGAACCCGGCAGGCCTGCGACGACGATGAACGCGATCAAGAGGTCCATCACCCCCGACAACAGCAGCCAGGACCAGCGCCCCGACAATTCGCGGCGGTGCTCGAGCGCATACATGATGGTGGCGACGCCTTCAGCCAGAAAATACGCGCCGACCACGATGGTGAGCGTGAGGATGCCTTGCACCGGCCGCGCCAGCAGAATCCCGCCGGCCAGAATGGCCAGTGTCGCCGAAAACAGCGACCACCAGAAGCCCGGCATCTGCCGCGCCCAGTAGGTGACGAACAGCCCGGCAATGCCGCTGATCAGGAACATCCAGCCGAGGAAGATGGTGATCGCGAGGCTCGCCAGCGGTGGCACGATCATCGCGGCCAGGCCGAGCAGCGCGAGCACGATGCCTTCGACCAGAAAGGCCTTCCAGTGCGCCTTCACCGCGGCGTTCATTTCGGACTGCAGTTTGCCGATGTCCGGGGGAATATCTTGGGGAAGGGTCATTAGAAACTCCCGATGCCTGCCGCGCTGATCGACCAATATAGCCCGTGCGCAGCCTGCAGGTGAAATTTGTTCTCCGGGCCTTTTGCGCAAGATCAACGACGGAAGGATGACGTTCAGTGCGGGCCGGGTGCGGATGAAAAGCCTTCCGAGCTGGTTCGGATCCGGTTCCGGCCGAAAACATAGATGGCGGCGGTGGCCATCAGCAGCGCAAGGCCGATCAGGATCGAGGTGAGACCGAGCGGGATCAGCAGCAGCGAAACGTTGCGCTCGGGATGGACGAACCAGTGGTGGAGCGAGGTCAGCAGGAAGGCCACGCCGGCAAAGCCCGCGCCGCCGCCGGCAACCAGCAGCGCCCACATCCGCCGCAACTGGCTCAACCGCTCACGCGCGATCTCGGTGCGTGGCGCATGATGCCGGCCGACGCGCCGTACCAGCCGTATCGCAAATCCAATCGAACTGAATCCGATCACCAGGCTGGCCGCTCCGAGCAGCATTCGCGTGTTGGGACCGAGATCGGGATGTTTCTGCAACGTCAGCAGCGGAAAATCGAATGCCGCATGCAGCGCGACCGGCGCGAACAGCGCCAGGCACCAGCTCGAGATGCGGGCCCAGTCGCGATGATGGCGGTTTGCGCCCAGTGCCGTTCCTGCGCGCGCGATCGCGATATAGGCGCCTGCGATAATGCCGAGTGCGCCATGAAACGGCACCGTCAGCACGCTGCGCAAGGCGGCCAGCGAACGCCACATGTCGGCGTGCTGCACGAGATAGGCGAGGTTTTCGTAAGCCGCGAAGCCGAGGCCGGCGGCTGCGCCGTAGACCACGGTATCCATCGGATCGGCAAACGTGCGCCGCCTCACCGAAACGGCGATGATTACGAGAACCTTCACGATCTCTTCGGGCGCGGCGACGCCGAAGACTGAACGCAGGCCCTGCGTCATCCAGGGGTTTCCCGGCACCGCGAGGATCGCGGCAAACGGCGCGCGCGCAATGCCCAGCAGTGAAATACTGGCGGCCCCGAGCAGGAACGCGAGCCATACCCGCGTGGGCGGCCCGGGACGCTCGTCGGCGGCAATAACGAGCCACAGCACCAGCAACGCCGGCGCAATGGCGGCAACGCCGATCGATGTGGGAAGGGCCTGTAGCAGCAGCATGTCGGAAATTACCTCGTCGGGCGCTCAAATGGCCGCAATTTCAGTTGTTTGCAATAAAAACGAACGCGACTCCTTGTCGCCAAGGAAGCAATTTGAAGATTCGGGCGTTCCGGGGCTATGCGGCGACCTTGCCGCCGATCTTGCGCTGCACGGCAAGCAGCCCCGCCAGCGCGACCAGCGCGAAGCCGGCGCCGGCCAGGAACGTCCCTTTCGGCCCCATGAAGTCCCAGAGGCTGCCTGCGATGATGCTGGCCGCGAGCATCGCCAGGCCGCCGAGCAGGTTGAAGAATCCGTAGGCCGTGCCGCGCAACTCGGCCGGCGCGGTATCCGCGACGAGGGCGGCCAGTAACCCTTGCGTCAGCCCCATATGCAGGCCCCAGAGTATGACGCCAAGCGCAACGCCGCCGATCGACGGCAGCAGGGCCAGCGCGATATCCGCCGCAATCAGCAACACAATCCCGCCCGCCAGGACGGTCGTGCGGCTGATGCGATCCGAGATGACGCCGGCAGGATATGCCGCGACGGCATAGACGACATTCATCGCCACCAGCACGGCCGGCACGAGCATGATCGGCAGCCCGACATTCTGGGCGCGCAGAACAAGGAATGCCTCGCTGAAGCGCGCCAGCGTGAACACGCTGGCCACCGCCACCACTAACCAATAGGCCGTCCCGAGGTTCTTGATCTCGGTCGGGCTGATCGGATTGCGCACGGCGCGCAACGCCTGCGGCCGGTCGGGCTCACGCACGGCGAAGACGATCAGCGCCAGCGCCAGGAAGGCGGGGATCACGGCAACCCAGAACACCGCTTTGAAATTGTCCGATGTCCACCACATCAGGGCGATGGCGAGCAGGGGGCCGGCGAAGGCGCCGACCGTGTCGAGCGACTGGCGCAGCCCGAAGCTCGCGCCGCGCAGCTCGGTCGGCGACAGGTCGGCCACCAGCGCGTCACGAGGGGCGCCACGAATGCCCTTGCCGATCCGGTCGACGAAACGCGCCGCCACCAGCCAGGCCACGGTTGGCGCCAACGGAAACACCGGCTTGGTGAAGGCCGCGAGACCATAGCCTATGGCCGCGAGCCATTTGCGCTTGCCGAGACGGTCCGAGAGCGCGCCGGAGAATATTTTTGTGATGGAGGCGGTCGCCTCGGCGATGCCTTCGATCACGCCGACCGTCACCATGGATGCGCCAAGCACCGAGACCAGGTAGATCGGCAGCAGGGCGTGGATCATCTCCGACGAGACGTCCATCAGCATCGAGACGAAACCAAGGACCCATACACTCGGTGGAATATCCCGGATCGAATAGGCCCGTTTGGTTTCAGCCGCCATGTCGCCCCACGCGCCGTCTCACCGCGCCAGCAGCCGCCGGCAC
>JAQSWP010000220.1 GCA_029266575.1 Alphaproteobacteria bacterium
ACGGCTGGCGCAGCTCGTGGCCGTAGGTGCGGCGGTCGCACTGCCGTTTTTGCTTCCCGATTATTTCGTATTTCGCTTCACCCTGGCGGTGATCTGGAGCATCGCCATTCTGGGCATGGTGTTGCTGGTCGGCATCAGCGGCCAGATCTCCCTGGGCCACGCCGCCTTCTATGGCGTTGGCGGCTACATGGCGGCGATCGTCTCGACCAAGGCCGGCTTGCCGATCTATTGGGCCTTGCCCGCCGCCGCCGTGATCAGCTTCGTGTTCGGCTACGGCTTCGGCCGCATCGCTTCAAGGCTCGGCCTCTGGTACATGGGGCTGGCGACGTTCGGCCTGGCCATCGCCTTTCCGCAATGGCTGAAATCGAGCTACCTGGCGCCGATCAGCGGCGGTGTGCAGGGCTACTATCTCGATCTGCAGGGCGCGCCCGCCTTCCTGCCGCTGTCCGCCGATCAATGGTGGTACCTGCTGAGTCTGGCCATTCTGCTTGGCGGCATGGTGCTGCTGTCCAACCTGATCGACAGCCGCAGCGGCCGCGCCATGCAGGCCGCGCGCGACCACGATCTGGCGGCGGCGGCCAACGGCATCAACGTCGCACATGCCCGCGCGCTCGCCTTCGCCTGGAGCGCGTCCTATGTCGGTATCGCCGGCTGCCTCGCCGCCATCCAGCTCAATTTCGTGGCGCCCGGCACCTATACGTTCTGGCTGTCGCTGCAATTCCTGATCGGCCTGGTGATCGGCGGCATCAACGCCATCGCCGGTGCGGTGATCGGCGGGCTGTTCCTGCAGTTCTTCCCCGACCTCACCGCCGAAATCGGCAAGCGCCTGTCGTTGCCGCTGTTCGGCGTCCTGCTTATTGTGATCGTCATGTTGATGCCCAACGGACTGGCCGGCGTGCCGGCGCTGCTGTGGCGCAAGTTCAAGGGAGAGAAAAATGCCCGCACTTAAAGGCCGCATCGCGCTGGTGACCGGCGGCAGCCGCGGCATCGGCGCCGCCATCGTAACGATGCTGGCCGCCAATGGCGCCGCCGTCGCCGTAGTGGCACGCGATGGCGCCAAGGCCAAGAAGGTCGCCGACGGCCTAGTGGTCAAAGGCGGCAAGGCCGCGGGCTTCGCCTGCGACGTTTCCGACTACCCCGCGGTCGCGGCCATGCTGGCCAAGGTCGAGGACCGGCTGGGCGCGGTATCGATCGTCGTCAACAATGCCGGTATCATCGATCCCATCGGCCCCATCGCCGGCAGCGATCCCAAGGCCTGGGCCGAGAATATCCGCATCAACCTGATCGGCGGCTACAACGTGGTGCGCGCCACCTTGCCCGGCCTGCTGAGCGCGAAGGGCACGTTGGTGAACATGTCCTCCGGTGCGGCCCACCGGGCGCTGGAGGGCTGGAGTGCCTATTGCGCCGGCAAGGCCGGCTTCAAGATGCTGACCGAGGCGCTGGCGCTGGAATGCAAGGCGCAAGGCTTGCGCGTCTTCGGCCTGTCGCCCGGCACCATCGACACCGACATGCAGGTCAAGATCAGGGCATCGGGCATCAATCCGGTGAGTCAGATCCCGCGCGAAAATCTCGCCAAGCCGGAAGACCCGGCCAAGGCCACGCTCTATCTCTGCGGCAAGGACGCCGACGATCTCATCGGCACGGAAGTGTCGCTGCGCGATGCGGCGTTCCGGGCGCGGGCGGGGTTGGGGTAAGCTTGGTAATCCTTCGCCAGGCTCAGGATGAAGTGTGATCGCCACCGGTTTCGGTGACCACGAACCGGATCTCGCCCAGCAGCAGCTGAGCGCCGTCGCGCAGCGGCCGCGGGGTTTCCACCGGCAGGCGCATGCCATCGACGATAGTGCCGTTGGTCGAACCGAGATCCTCGATGGTCAGCCGCCCCTCGCCGATGCGCAGGCGGGCATGGCGGCGCGACAGGCTGCCATGCGCCACCACCAGATCGCATTGTTCGGAATGGCGGCCCAGCACCAGGCCCTCGGCGGCGTGCTTCAGTTCGCTGGCGCTGATCACGAGTTCGAACGCCACCCCGTCGCGGTCCTTGCCGGCGAAGGTCCAGCTGTTTTCCACCCGCCGCTTGATGGTGGCGCGGGTGCGGGTGATGGGCGCCATGACGCCGGGACCAGCGCCGCCGGGCGCCGTGCTGCGCTCCTGCGTCGAGGGCGGTTCGGGCAGCGGCAGCGGCTTGACGGGCGTCGGCTTGGTGGCCTCGGGCACGGGCGGCGGCACGGGAAGCTCGCCCAGCACCAAGCGATAGGCGCGTACCGGGCGATTGATGTTCTTGACCTGCTGCTCGCCGCAATCGATGAACTCATGGCCGATGCGGCCCATGACCTCGTCATGCACCTTGCCGGAGACCAGCACGCCGCCCGGTTCGGCCAGAGCCTGCAGGCGGGCAGCGATGTTCACACCGTCGCCGAACAGATCGTTGTCCTCGTCGATAATGACTTCGCCCAGATTGACGCCGATGCGCAGCAGCATCTTGCGGTGGTCCGGTTCTTCGGTGTTGCGCTCGGCCATGCCTTTCTGCAGATCGATGGCGCAGCGCACCGCGCCGACCACGGAAGCGAACTCGATCAAGAGCGCATCGCCCGCCGTACCGACCAGCCGCCCATTGTGCTGGGCGATGGCGGGTTCCCACAGCTGTTTGCGCAGCGATTTCAGCCGCCGCAAGGTGACGGTTTCGTTGCCCTCCATAAGGCGGCTGTAGCCGACGACGTCGGCGTGGAGGATGGCGGCGAGCTTGCGCTGCATTGTTCAGGGAAATCCGGCAGGCCGAGGAATGCGCAGGTCGGCTATTATTAGCCGTCCCGCCCCTTTGCTTCAATCGTGGCGGGTCAGACCGACACCACGCGTTCGATCCGGCCGGCCCTGAGATCGGCGGCGCTGGAGGGGAATACCTGGCCGGGGCGAAAGGGCGCGGGGCCGGCCGGCTCCATCAGCAGATACTGCCGGCCGCCATGGCTGAGCGTGCGCGCGTCGCCTTTGGCCGGCATGTCGATACCGAGCACGGCATGCTGCGGCAGCAGGACCACGATCTGGCGCGCATTGTCGATCAGGCCGCGCAGGATCGCCGCCAGCGCCACCGCCTTGCTGTCGCAATCGCCCTTGTTGGCGTCGAACAGGGTCGGCGGCGTGATGAAATCGAAGCCCGATTCGATATCACGCGAATCCAGCGCGTCGTAGGGAATGGTCTGCAGCATGGCCAGCGCCAGTTCCAGCCGGCCAGCGGCCCCCGCGCCGTTGCTGGCGCTGGCAACGGCGTGGGCCACGGGGCGCAGCACCGGGGTGTAGTAGGAAACGATGCGGCCGTAATCGATGAACACCTTGCGCCCGTCGGCGACCAGAAAATTCTCCTGCAGATATTGCCGCTCGGCGCGATCGTATTCGCGGCTCAAGGCGGCACTAACCCGGTCGACGTCCTTCTGGTTGTGGCCGCGCACGACGAACTCCAGCCGTCGCGCCTGGCGCCTGATCTCGACCGTCACGTCAGGCGCATTGCGACCGACGTAATTGCGCAGCGCCGCCTCGACGTAATCGGCCAGGGCCTCGTTGCTGAATGCCGAGACCAGCCGGCGCGATTCGTCGATCACCCGGCCCGGCAGACGGAAACCCAGCCGCAACTGCCGGCCGGCATAATCGGCCAGCCGATAGTCGAACACGATGTCGCTGTCGGCCTGCCAGCGCTGAAAACTGATCTGCCGCGCCTGCTCGCGCGCCGACAGCAGTGAGGGCGCGAGCAGCAGCGTCGCCGGCGCGATGCCGAGGAAATGGCGGCGGCGCATGATCTGGCGCTAGCGGCCCCGAAACTTCGGCTGACGCTTCTCGCCGTAGGCTGCGAGACCTTCCTTGAGGTCTTCGGAGCGGAAGCAGGCGGCGATGGCATCCTTGGTCAGCTTCTCGTCCAGCGCGCCGCGGGCGATCTGATTGATGGCGCGCTTCATGCCGGCCAGCGGCAGTGGCGCCAATGACAATGCCTGCTGCGCGATCTCTTCGCGCCGGGCGGCGAGCTCGGCAGGCGCCACCAGCCAGTCGAGATAACCGACTCTCAGCAACTCCTCGTCGGTGAATTCCTCCGCCAGCAGAAACATGCGCTTGGCAGTGCCTGGCCCCAGCCGCTCGACGAAGCGGCGCAGGCCGTTGGGATAATAGTGCAGACCCAGCCTTGCCGGCGGCACGAACAGCCGCATGCCGCGCACGCCGAGGCGGAAATCGCAGGCCAGCGCCAGATCGGAGGCGCCGCCGAACACGCCGCCATTGAGCGCGGCCAATGTCGGCATGCGCATGGCCTCGACGCGATCCACCAGCGATTCAAAACCGGTGCCGGAAGCGTCCGGACGATCGGCGATCGAGCCGATATCGAAGCCGGCGCAGAAGGTTCTGTCGCCGGCGCCGGTGATCACCAGCAGCCGCACGTCCTGGTTGGCATCGACCTCGTCGAGGCCGGCCTTGAAGCGCGTCAGTTCGGCCGGACCGAGGCGGTTGTGCTTGGCCGGATTGTTCAAGGTGATGGTGGCGTGGGGGCCGTCTATGGCCAGCTTGATCG
The DNA here is from genome assembly GCA_029266575.1 of Alphaproteobacteria bacterium. GTDB lineage: Bacteria > Pseudomonadota > Alphaproteobacteria > Reyranellales > JAQSWP01 > JAQSWP01. Next base: position 4,544 of record JAQSWP010000220.1, read on the forward strand.
TGTCGGACATGCGCTCTATTGCTTCGTTGCGGGGCCTGGGGCTTGCCGCCATCATATCGGCAAAAGCAGGGCTTGGAAGGGCTAGAGGAAACATGAGCGAATACAAGGCGCCCGTGGCGGACATGCGGTTCGTCATGCGGGAGATCGCAGGGCTGCAAAAGATCGGCGCATTGCCCGGCTACGAAGACGCCAGCGAAGACGTGATCGACGCCGCGCTCGACGAAGCGGCCAAATTCGCCGGCGGCGTGCTGTCGCCACTCAACAAGGTCGGCGACAAGCAGGGTGCAACACTGGAGAACGGCGTGGTGCGCACGCCGGACGGTTTCGCCAACGCCTACAAGCAACTCACCGAAGGCGGCTGGACCGCCCTGCCCTTCGATCCCGAATTCGGCGGCCAGGGCATGCCGTGGCTGCTCGCCACCGCCGTCACCGAGATGTGGCAGTCGGCCAATATGGGCTTCGGCCTGGTGCTGCTGCTGAACCAGGGCGCCGTCGATGCCATCCATGCCCATGGCACGGCCGAACAGAAGGCCACCTTCCTGCCCAACATGATCTCCGGCGCCTGGACCGGCACGATGAACCTGACCGAACCGCAGGCGGGCTCCGATCTCGCCGCCTTGCGCAGCCGCGCGGTAAAGGAAGGCGATCATTACAAAATCAGCGGCCAGAAGATTTTCATCACCTATGGCGAACATGATTTCGCCGAGAACATCGTGCATCTGGTTCTGGCGCGCACGCCCGATGCGCCGGCCGGG
>JAQSWP010000221.1 GCA_029266575.1 Alphaproteobacteria bacterium
TTCGACGCGCTGAGCAAGCTCAATACGCCCCGCATGGTGGCGTCTCGCAGCGGCAAGAAAGTCGCCGATCTGCTCGGACGCCGCGAAGAGGGCGCCGAGGCGCGCGAGTAGGGAGCATCGTCATGGCCGGCAAGCAGAGCAAGAAAACCACGCTCAAGGTAACGCAGATCGGCAGCCCGATCGGCCGCACCGACGACCAGCTCGCGACCCTCGTCGGTCTCGGCCTGGGCAAGCGTCATCGCACGCGCGAGCTGGAGGATACGCCTTCGGTGCGCGGGATGATCAACAAGATCAAGCATCTGGTGCGCATCGAGAACGCCTAAAGGCGGTTCCCGGGTTGCGCTTGGATTTAAGAAGGACGAGGACGTCATGCGTTTGAATCAGCTCTCCGACAACGAAGGCGCCCGCAAGGCGCGCATGCGCGTCGGCCGCGGCATCGGCTCGGGCAAGGGCAAGACCTCCGGCCGTGGCGTCAAGGGCCAGAAGGCGCGCACCGGCGTGTCGATCAAGGGCTTCGAAGGCGGCCAGATGCCGTTGCATCGCCGCATTCCCAAGCGCGGCTTCAACTCGCTCAACCGTCCCGACTACGTCGAGCTCAACCTCGGCCGGCTGCAGGCGGCGATCGATGCGGGCAAGCTCGACGCCAAGGGCACGATCGACGCCAAGGCGCTGACCGAGGCCGGCGTCATCCGCCGCGGGCGCGACGGCGTGCGTCTGCTGGGCAAGGGCGAAATCAAGTCGGCCGTGACGATCTCCGTCGCGGGCGCATCGGCGTCGGCCGTCGCCGCCGTCGAGAAGGCGGGCGGCAAGGTCGTTTTGCCGGCAGCCGCCGAGTAACTGAACCCGCGTTCGCTGGCAGGCGCAATCCTGCGCCGCCGGCAAGAGTAGGGGATTAGCGCATGGCTTCGGCCGCCGAACAGCTTGCTGCGAATCTAAGCTTTTCCAGCTTCAGAAGCGCCACCGACCTGAAGAAGCGCCTGTGGTTCACCCTGGGCGCTTTGATCGTTTATCGCATCGGAAGCTACATTCCCGTTCCCGGCATCGACCCGGTGGCGCTGGCGGAGGTATTCAAGTCCACCTCCGGCGGCATTCTGGGCATGGTCGACGTGTTCTCAGGCGGCGCGCTCAGCCGCATGACCATCTTCGCGCTGAACATCATGCCGTACATCTCGGCCTCGATCATCGTGCAGATCATGACCACGGTGCTGCCGAGCTGGGAGGCGATGAAAAAGGAAGGCGAAGCCGGCCGCAAGAAGCTGAACCAGTACACCCGCTACGGCACCGTCGTGCTGGCGGTGCTGCAGGCCTATGGCATTGCCGTCGGCCTCGAAGGCGCGCAAGGCGGCGGCGGCAGCGTCGTGGTCGATCCCGGCCTGTATTTCCGCTTCGTTACCGTCGTCACTCTGGTCGGCGGCACCATGTTCCTGATGTGGCTGGGCGAGCAGATTACCGCCCGCGGCGTCGGCAACGGCATTTCGCTCATCATCTTCGCCGGCATCGTCGCCACCATGCCAGGCGCCCTGGTGCAGATCCTGGAACTGGGCCGCACCGGCGCCATGTCGGCTGCCTTCATCATCCTGCTGCTGGTCGGCATGATCGCGGTGGTGGCGTTCGCCGTGTTCATGGAAATGGCGCAGCGGCGCATCCTCGTGCAGTACCCCAAGCGCCAGCAGGGCAACAAGGTCTATGGCGGCGAGAGCACCCATCTGCCGCTGAAGATCAACACCGCTGGCGTCATTCCGCCGATCTTCGCTTCCTCGCTGCTGCTGGCTCCGGCCACCGTGGCGGGCTTTGGCGCCGCGCAGGGCAGCGAGTGGATGATCTGGATCACCAACTACCTGGGTCATGGCCGGCCGGCCTACATGCTGCTCTATATCGGCCTGATCATGTTCTTCTGCTTCTTCTATACCGCGGTCATGTTCAACCCGACCGAGACGGCGGAAAATCTGAAGAAGTACGGCGGCTTCATTCCCGGCATCCGCCCGGGCAAGAATACCGCCGACTATCTCGACTACGTGCTGACCCGCATCACGGTGGTGGGCTCGCTCTATCTGGCCGCGATCTGCGCCTTGCCGGAACTGCTGATCAGCCAGGCCGCGATTCCGTTCTATTTCGGCGGCACCAGCCTGCTCATCATCGTCACCGTGACCCTGGATACGGTGACCCAGGTGCAGTCGCATCTGCTGGCGCATCAATACGAAGGCCTGATCAAACGGGCCCGTCTGAAGGGCCGGAAATGAACCTGATTCTGCTGGGACCGCCGGGAGCCGGAAAAGGCACCCAGGCACAGCGTCTGCAGGACGAGAAGGGGCTGAAGCAGCTCTCGACCGGCGACATGCTGCGCGCGGAAGTGAAGTCGGGCTCGGCGCTGGGCAAGCGCGCCGCCGGCATCATGGAAGCCGGGCAGCTGGTGCCGGACGATCTGATCATTGCCCTGATCGAGGCCCGCATCGCCCAGCCGGACTGCAAGAATGGCTTCATTCTGGACGGGTTCCCCCGTACCACGGCCCAGGCCGAGGCACTGGACCGCATGCTGGGACTGCGCGGCCTGAAGCTCGACCGGGTGATCGAAATGACGGTGGACGAGAAGGCTTTGACCGACCGCATCACCGGCCGGTTCTCCTGCGCCTCGTGCGGCGCCGGCTACCACGATCGCTTCAAGCAGCCGAAAAAGCCCGGCATTTGCGACGTTTGCGGCTCAACCGAGTTCATCCGGCGCAAGGACGACAATGTCGAGACCGTGACGGCGCGCCTGCGCGCCTACCACGACCAGACCGCTCCTTTGCTGCCCTATTACAAGGCGCGCGGGGTGCTGCAGTCGGTCGACGGCATGGCGTCCATGGATGCCGTTTACAAGCAAATTCTGGAGGCACTGCCCGGCAAATAAGGCTTGACAACACGAGTTGACTTGACCGGATGAAACCCTATAATCGCGCGCTTTCGCACGCGCCTCAGGGCGGAAAACGGGGTTTTTGCCACCGCCCTAAGTCGTTGAAGGAGTTACTGAATTGGCCCGTATCGCTGGCGTAAACATCCCCACCAACAAGCGTGTGGAAATCGCCCTCCAATACATTCACGGGATTGGCCCGGCCAAGGCCCGTGAGATTTGCAGCAAGGTCGGCATCGAGTTGGCCCGCCGCGTCAATACCCTGTCCGACGACGAGGTGCTGCGCATCCGCGAAACCATCGACCGCGACTATCGCGTCGAGGGCGATCTGCGGCGCGAAGTGGCGATGAACATCAAGCGTCTGATGGACCTCGGCTGCTATCGCGGCCTGCGCCATCGCCGCGGCCTGCCGGTGCATGGTCAGCGCACCCATACCAACGCCCGCACCCGCAAGGGTCCGGCCAAGCCGATCGCCGGCAAGAAGAAAACCGCCTAACCGGAGATCCGACACATGGCAAAAGCAGCAGCGGCAACAGCAGCCGCACCGTCGGCAACCGGCGCAGGCGCAGCAGCCCGCACCCGTCGGCGCGAGCGCAAGAACATCACCTCGGGCGTCGCCCATGTGGTGGCGTCGTTCAACAACACGATGGTGACCATCACCGACGTGCAGGGCAATACCATCTCCTGGGCCTCGTCGGGCTCGCAGGGTTTCAAGGGCTCGCGCAAGTCGACTCCATTCGCCGCCCAGATGGCGGCCGAAGCGGCCGGCCGCAAGGCGATGGAACACGGCATGCGCACGCTCGAGATCGAGGTCAAGGGCCCGGGCACCGGCCGTGAGTCGGCGCTGCGCGCGCTGCAGTCGATCGGCCTGGCCGTCACGGCGATCCGCGACGTGACGTCGATCCCGCACAATGGTTGCCGTCCGCCCAAGCGGCGGCGCGTCTGAGTTTATCGGCGGCCGCTTTCGCGGCCGCATCGTCGGGCGAACCGCTGCTCCCGCGGCTGTTCGCCTCGGCCGTTTGTAAGAGACGGTTCGGATTTCGAAATCGACGGTTACCACCGTTTTGAAAGAGGTTGGCACCCGTGCTTCAGAAGAATTGGCAAGACCTGATCAAGCCCAGCAAGCTGCAGACCGAAGCCGGCGCCGACGCCTCGCGCGTCGCTGTCATCGTGGCTGAGCCGCTGGAGCGTGGCTTTGGACTAACGCTCGGCAACGCACTTCGTCGCATCCTTTTGTCATCGCTGCAGGGTGCGGCCGTCACGTCGATCAAGATCGACGGCGTGCTGCATGAGTTCTCCTCGATCCCGGGCGTCCGCGAGGACGTTACGGATCTGGTGTTGAACGTGAAATCGATCGCCGTGCGCTATCAGGGCGACCGCCCGCAGCGTCTGGTGTTGCGCGCCACGGGCCCGGGCGAAGTCACCGCCGGCATGATCGAGACGCCGAACGACGTGCAGATCATGAATCCGGATCTGGTGCTGTGCACCCTGGACGACGGCGCCTCGCTCAACATCGAGATGACCGTGTCGACGGGCAAGGGCTACGTGCCGGCGTCGGAAAACCGTCCGGAAGACGCGGTGATCGGCCTGGTGCCGGTCGATGCGCTCTACAGCCCGGTGCGCAAGGTCTCCTACAAGATCGACAATTCCCGCGTCGGCCAGAAGACCGACTACGACAAGCTGTCGCTGACGGTCGAGACCAATGGCACCGTCTCGCCGGAAGACTCCGTGGCGCTGGCCGCCCGCATCCTGCAGGACCAGCTGCAGCTCTTCATCAACTTCGAGGAGCCGCAACAGCACGTCGCCGCCGAGCAGAAGGACGACTTCCCGTTCAACCGCAATCTGCTGCGCAAGGTCGACGAGCTCGAGCTGTCGGTGCGTTCGGCCAACTGCCTGAAGAACGACAACATCATCTATATCGGCGATCTGGTGCAGAAGACCGAAGCCGAGATGCTGCGCACGCCGAATTTCGGCCGCAAGTCGCTGAACGAGATCAAGGAAGTGCTGGCTCAGATGGGCCTGCATCTGGGCATGGAAATCCCGGCCTGGCCGCCCGAGAACATCGAGGAACTGGCCAAGCGTCTGGAAGAGCCGTACTGAGCCGCGACGCCGGCCGAAGGGTATATGGAGAGAGACGATGCGACACGGGATGAACGGGCGTAAGCTCAACCGCACTTCGAGCCACCGCAAGGCGATGTTCGCCAACATGGCGGTGGCCCTGATCAAGCACGAGCAGATCGAGACCACCTTGCCCAAGGCCAAGGACCTGCGTCCGATCGTCGAGAAGCTGGTTACGCTCGGCAAACGCGGCGGCCTGCATGCGCGCCGGCAGATCCTCAGCTACCTGGGCGATCGCGCCCAGACCGAGAAGCTCCGACGCCAAGGGCAAGGACTCTGGGCCGGTGCAGGCGCGCGAAGAGAACGAGAGCGAAGCGGCCTAAGCTTCGGTTCCTCTGGAATTTCCAAAGAGGCAGCCTGCGGGCTGCCTCTTGCTTTTCGGGCCCGGCCCATCGCGCTATGGTTCGGCACCAATTCAGGAGTACGCGATGAAGCGGAGCATTCTGGTCGCGGCATTGCTGGCGATCGCGGCGCTGTCCAATGGTCCGGCCGCAGCGCAAGGCCTGCCCAAATCGGTCGAGCAGGTGAAGCTGAGCTTCGCGCCGCTGGTTAAGGCGGTATCGCCAGCCGTGGTGAACGTCTATGCGCGGACGCGGGTGCGGCAGAATCTCGGCCCGTTCAATGATCCCAATTTCCGTCGTTTTTTCGGCGAGGAATTCCTGCGCAGCCTGCCGCAGGAGCGGCTGCAGAACTCGCTCGGTTCGGGCGTCATCGTGCGCGAGAAAGGTCTGGTGGTGACCAACAATCACGTGGTGCGCGGCGCCAGCGAAATTCGCATCGTCCTGGCCGACCGTCGCGAATTCGACGGCGAACTGCTGCTGGCCGACGAGCGCTCCGATCTGGCCATACTCCGCATCAAGGGCGACGGGCAGAGTTTTCCCTACCTCGAAATGGGCGACGCCGATGCCGCCGAAGTCGGCGATCTGGCGGTGGCGATCGGCAATCCGTTCGGCCTCAACCAGACCGTGACCTTCGGCATCGTCTCGGCCACCGCCCGCACCATGCAGGCGCGCATCAACCAGTCGGGCTTTTTCATCCAGACCGACGCCGCCATCAATCCGGGCAATTCGGGCGGCGCACTGGTGGCGATGGACGGAAAACTGCTCGGCATCAACACCGCCATCTTTTCCCGGTCCGGCGGCTCGATCGGCATCGGCTTCGCAACGCCGTCGGGCATCGTGGCGCGGGTCGTCGACAGTGCGGAGAAGGGCGCCAAGCGCGTCGTCCGTCCCTGGTTCGGCGCCGCGGTGCAGACGGTCACCGCGGAATTCGCCAATTCCCTGGGGCTGGAACGGCCGATCGGCGTCGTGGTCCGCAACGTGGCGCCCGGCAGCCCGGCGGAGAAGGCGGGCTTGCGCTCCTCGGACGTCATCGCGGCCATCAATGGCCAGAGCGTGGATGACGAGCGGGCACTGAACTTCCGCCTCGCCACCTTGCCGCCGGAAGGCTCGACCGAGCTCAAGGTGCTGCGGGCGCAACGCGAGGTGACTCTGACCCTGGCCTTCGCCGTGCAACCCAATACCGTCGCCAGCCGTTATTTCCGTCCAGGAGATCAGGTGATGTCGGTCAACGATCAACCGGTCGAATCCGTCGGCCGCCTGCGCGACATGCCAGCCGCCGCTCAATGGAAGATCGTCATTCGGCGCGACGGCCAGGCCATGACCATTTCCGTGCGAGGCTGAACCGGGATGGCAAAGGCCAAGTCCGGGCTCTTCGACCAGTTGGCCCCGCGGCCTTTGGCGGACCGCATGCGGCCCAGGACGCTGGACGAGGTGGTCGGGCAGGACCACGTGCTGGCGCCGGATGCGCCGCTCGGGCGCATGCTGGCTGCCGGACGGCTGGCTTCAATAATCCTCTGGGGACCGCCCGGCTGCGGCAAAACCACCATCGCCCGGCTGCTGGCCGAACGCACCGATCTGCATTTCGAGCCGCTGTCGGCGGTGTTCTCAGGCGTTGCCGATCTGCGCAAGGCTTTCGAGGCGGCGCGCGAGCGGCGTGCGGCCGGCAAAGGCACCTTGCTGTTCGTCGACGAAATCCATCGCTTCAACCGCGCCCAGCAGGATGGCTTCCTGCCCTATGTCGAAGACGGCACCATCACCTTGGTTGGCGCCACCACCGAGAATCCATCCTTCGAGCTGAACGCCGCCTTGCTGTCGCGTTGCCATGTGCTGGTGCTGAAGCGGCTGGACGATGCGGCGCTGGAGAAGCTTCTGGCGCGGGCGGAAGAGCTGGAGGGACGCAAGCTGCCGCTCACCGACGACGCGCGGCTGTCGCTGCGCGCCATGGCCGATGGCGACGGCCGCTTCCTGCTCAACATGGCCGAAGAGTTGTTCGCGCTGAAAGGCGGCGAGGTGCTCGATCCCGCCGGACTGGCGACGACGGTGCAGCGCCGCGCGCCGATCTACGACAAGGCGCAGGAGGGCCATTACAACCTCATCAGCGCCCTGCACAAATCGCTGCGCGGCTCCGACGTCGATGCCGCGCTCTACTGGCTGGCGCGCATGCTGGCTGGCGGCGAGGATCCGCTCTATATCGTGCGCCGGCTGGTGCGCTTCGCCAGCGAGGACATCGGCATGGCCGATCCGCAGGCGCTGGTGCAGGCGCTTGCTGCCTGGGACACCTACGAGCGGCTGGGCTCGCCCGAAGGCGAACTTACCATTGCGCAGGCCGTGGTCTATCTGGCGACGGCACCCAAATCCAACGCGCTCTATGTCGGCTTCGGCGCCGCCAAACAATCGGCCAAGGAAACCGGCTCGCTGATGCCGCCGATGCACATCCTCAATGCGCCGACCAAGCTGATGAAGCAGCTCGGTTACGGTGCGGGCTACGACTACGACCACGATGCCGAGGACGGCTTTTCCGGCCAGAACTATTTCCCTGACGGCATGGCGCGCCGGCAGTTCTACAAGCCGGTCGAACGCGGCTTCGAGCGCGATATCCAGAAGCGGCTGGAATACTGGCAGCGCCTGCGCGACAAGCGCGCCAGCGACAAGAAGGACTAGGGATCGTCGATGAAGCGGGCGCGATGTTCCGGCGCGGGCATGAAGCAGCTCTGCCGCTTGCCGAACCAGCGATAGCGGTTGCGCGCCACCAGCGAATAGAGCGGATCGCGCAGGAATTTCGGCACCAGCTTGAAGACCAGCAACAGCGGCCACGGGAAGGGCAGGCGGCGCATCACCTCCAGCACCGCGTCGGATTTGCTGTAGCAGCGTCCATTGTCTATCAGCGTCACCGATTCAAGATCGCCGGGTGGCAGGCCATAGGACGCTTTCAACGCGCTGCCCTTCTCGCCCTGGCCGAAGGCGAAGCGGAAAATGCCGCGTCTGTCGGCCCGCAACACGGTCTGCACGCCGAAGCTGCAGATGTTGCAGACGCCGTCGAAGATCAGGATAGGTGCGTCGCTTGCCATGCCGGATCAAGCTTGCCACGGCTGCCGCGCTATCAGTAGGGTGCGCGCCATGAGCCAGATTGTCGCCATCGCCCTGGGAGGCGCTTTGGGATCGGTCGGCCGGTATCTGCTGGCCGGCTGGGTCGGCCGGCAGATGGGCGCGGATTTCCCCTGGGGCACCCTGGCGGTGAACGTGATCGGCGGGCTGGTCATGGGCGTGCTGATCGAGCTCATGGCGCAAACCTGGTCGGTCTCGCCTGCGATACGGGCATTTCTGACGGTGGCTTGCGCCTGATGCGCCTCGTGCTCGCCTGATGCCGGAGCAGAACAAGGTCCAGACGCGCATTGTCGCCGCCGACGATGCGGAGATGCGGCTCGACCGCTGGTTCAAGCGGCATTTCCCGACGCTGGGTCATGGCCGGCTGGAGAAGCTGCTGCGCACCGGCCAGGTGCGGATCAATGGCAAGCGGGCGCAGGCCGGTGATCGCATCGCGGCCGGTGATACGATTCGCATACCGCCGCTGCCGGGACTCGACACGCCACCGCCGCCACGGACCAAGCCCGCCCTCGACGAGAAGGAAGCACGGGCCTTGCAGAAGCTGGTGCTCTATCGCGACGCCGACATGCTGGCGATCGACAAACCAGCGGGGCTGGCGGTGCAGGGCGGCAGCAAGACGCTGAAGCATCTCGACGGCATGCTGGCCGCTTTGCAGTTCGATGCGCCCGAGCCGCCGCGGCTGGTGCATCGGCTCGATCGCGACACCTCCGGCGTGCTGCTGCTGGCGCGCACGCGGCAGGCCGCGAAGCATCTCACCGCCCTGTTCCGCAGCCGCGACATGCGCAAAATCTACTGGGCCGTGGTGGTAGGCCGGCCGCAGCCGGAGGAGGGCGATATCCGCCTGGCGCTCGCCAAGCGTCTTGGCCGGCCGGGCGAGGGCGAGGAGCGCATGGTGGTGGACGAGAAGGACGGCGAACCGGCCCGCACCCTCTATCGCCTTTTGGATAGTGCGGGCAACAAGGTCAGCCTGCTGGAACTCGAGCCGCTCACCGGCCGCACGCATCAGCTGCGCGTGCATTGCCAGGCCATCGACACGCCGATCCTGGGTGACGGCAAATACGGCGGCAAGGCCGCCTTCGTCGCGACCGAAAAGGCGATCACGCAGCTGCATCTGGTGGCGCGCGAATTGCGCATTCCCAAGCGCGGCGGCGGCAGCATCACCGTGCGCGCGAAGACTCCACCGCACATGCTGGAAACGATGAAATTTTTTGGTCTTGGTGGCGATTAGGTACGCGATCTGCTCCAAGTCTTTTCATTGGGCACACAACCGGCAGGGGAGTAAGCTTTTTTTCCGGCATTCGGCATCGTGGGAGGCTTAAATGCGCGCTCTGAAAATCCTTGGCATCGTCGTGGTGGTTGTGGTCGTGCTGGTTGGCGGCGCGCTGGCCTTTGTTCAAACGCAGGACTTCAGCAAATATCAGGGCGTCTTCCGCGACGAGGTGAAGAAAGCCACCGGTCGCGACCTCGTCATTAAAGGTCCGCTCGATATCAGCATGGGCCTGTCGCCATCAGTAAAGGTCTCCGACGTGACGTTCCAGAACGCCTCCTGGGGGTCGCGCCCCGAGATGGCGAAGATCAAGGAGCTCGACGTCGAACTGCAGCTCATTCCCCTGATCCTGGGCAATGTCTCGATCAACCGCATCGTGCTGAAAGGCGCCGATATTCTGATCGAGACCAACAAGCAGGGCCAGAACAACTACGATTTCGCTCCCGCTACCACGGCCAGCGACCGCAAGCCGCCAGCCACGCCGAACCCTGCCGCTGAGAGCAAGCCGGCAGCCTCCGGCGGTGCGACGACGCTGCCCACCATCGACCGGCTCAGCATCACCGATTCGACGGTCACTCTGCTCAATGCGCAAACCGGGCAAAAGCAGACGCTGAAACTGGCCAAGCTCAATGCCACGGGCGTCGGCTCCTCCGGCGCCACCAAGTTCGATCTCGACGGCGTGCTGAACGGCACGCCGCTCACCGTCAAGGCCAGCGTCGAATCGCTGCCAGGCTTCATGGCCAGCGGCAGCGCCAATGTCGATATCGCGATCAAGGCCGGCGGCAGCTCCGCGACCTTGATCGGACCGATCAAGAACAACACTCCCGCCGGCGTTCGCATCAGCGCCCAGGGCGACAACCTCGCCAATCTCAAGCCGTTGATCGGCGCTGCCTTGCCAGCGCTCGGCCCTTACAGCCTGCAAGGCATCGCGACCGGCACCGGCAAAGACGCGTACAAACTCGATATCCAGACCTTGAAGGTCGGCAGCAGCGAGATCAAAGGCGATATTGCCGTCGCCACCGAAGGCGGCAAGCCGCGCCTGACCGCCAACCTTTCCTCGCCGCGCATCAACGCCAAGGATTTCCACAAGGAAACGGCAGAGGCCGCCAAGTCCGGCGGCGGGGACGGCAAGGGCGATGGCAAGGTGTTCCCGGCCGATCCGCTGCCGGTCGAGGACCTGCGCCTGGCCAATGCCACGGTCAATCTGCGCGCCGGCGAGATCGTCAACGACGACGTGCGCATGCAGAACCTCGTCTTGGCGCTGACCTTGGTCAACGGCCGGTTGAACGTGAAGCCTACCGCGGTGGTTTCCGGCGGCGCGGTCAACATGGACCTAACCCTGGATGCCTCGGGCGCAACGCCGAACCTGACCTTCGCACTCAAGGCGCAGAAGGTGAACATCGGCGATCTGATGAAGATGCTGCAGAATTCCGACGCCATCAAAGGCGGCCCGGCCGATGTCGACGTCAACGTGCGCGGTACGGGCAATTCCATCCGCGCGATCATGGCCTCGCTTAATGGCACGCACAGCGTCTCGG
>JAQSWP010000222.1 GCA_029266575.1 Alphaproteobacteria bacterium
GTGGCGGCATTGCCGGTGGTGCGCACGTCGTGGCCCAGCCGGCCCAGCGCCTGGCTGAGCACGGTGCGGATGGCGCGGTCGTCGTCGGCGACCAGGATCTTGGCGGTGTTACTCATGGGAACTCGTGTCTTCGGCAGGATTGCGGACGCGCCGGCCGGAATCGGCGTAGACCGGCAACATCACGTTGAAAACGGTGCGGCGGGGCTCGCTGTCGAATTCGATGACGCCGCCATGGTCGTTGACGATCTTGGCCACAAGAGCCAGGCCCAGACCGCGGCCATTGGGTTTGCTGGTGATGAAGGCATCGAACAGATGCGGCCGCAGTTCGTCGGAAATGCCCGGGCCGTTATCCGTCACCTGCACAGCCAGCGGCAGATGCACGCGCTGGCGCGTGCCGGGCAGCGCCAGACGCACGCCCTGGCGGTAGGCGGTCGACAGCACGATCTCGGCGCCGGGATCGGGATTGGCTTCGGCGGCGTTCTTCACCAGGTTGAGGAATACCTGGATCAGCTGGTCGCGATTGCCGAACACGGCGGGCAAGGAGGGGTCATAGGTTTCGACAAAGCGCACATGCCGGCCGAAGCCGTTGTGCGCCACCTTGCGCACATGACCCAGCACCTGATGGATGTTCACTGGCTCGCGTTCGATGGGACGGCCATCGGCGAACTCTTCCATGCGATCGAGCAGAGCGCATATGCGGTCGGTCTCTTCGCAAATAAGCTGGGTCAATTCGCGATCGGCGTCGGGCACGTATTGCTCGAGCAGCTGTGCTGCGCCACGGATGCCGGACAGCGGGTTCTTGACCTCGTGCGCCAGCATGGCCGCCATCGCCGTCACCGAGCGGGCGGCGCCGCGATGGAACAGTTGCTGGTCGATCTTGCGCGCGATCGAGGACTCACGCAGCACGATGGCGATATTGCCGTCGCTTTCGGGAATCGGGCACAGATGCAGCGCAGCGAAGCGGCTGCCGATGCGCGGCGACGAAAGGGTGACACCGTTCTCGGCCACGGTGGCGCCGGTCTGGTTTACCTGCTCCAGCAGGGCGAACAGCGGCGAATCGGCGGGCACGAATTCCCGCATGTCGCGGCCGATCATCAAGGTCAGGCCGGTGCCGAAAAACTGTTCGGCTGCCGGATTGGCGTAGTCGATGACGCCGATGCGGTCGACCACCACCACCGCATCTGCCAGCGCCGCCAAAATAGACGTCGCTTGCGGCGCCTTGGGCTGGGGAGCGAGGGCGGCCGCGCGCGGCATTTCAGGCGGCCTGCTTTTCTATGACGGGCAGGAAAAAGCGCGCCAGGTGATCGCGCACGGCTTGCGGATCGGACAGACGGTTGACCGTGGCGCGGAACTCGGCGGCATTCTCCAGCCCCTTCGAGTACCAACCCAGATGCTTGCGGGCCATGCGGATGCCGGTTTCGGTGCCGTAATGCGACAGCATGTCCTCGAAATGCGCGGTGACGACGGCGTACTGGCGTTGCAGCGGCGGATCGGGCAGACGCTCGCCGGTGCGCAGGAAGCGCGCCACCTGATGCAGAAACCACGGGCGGCCATAGGCGCCGCGCCCGATCATCACCCCGGCGGCGCCGGACTGCTTCAGCGCTTCGGCGGCGTCATCCACCGTAACGATATCGCCATTGACGATCACCGGCAGCTTCACCGCCTCTTTTACCTCGCGCACGAAAGCCCAGTCGGCGCGGCCTTCGTAGAACTGGCAACGGGTGCGGCCATGGATGGTGATCAGCTTGATGCCGGACGATTCCGCGACGCGCGCCAGGCTTGGGGCATTGCGGCTCTTGTCATCCCAGCCGGTGCGCATTTTCAGCGTCACGGGAATCTTCACGGCCTTCACCGTGGCCTCGAGAATGCGGGCGGCGTGGATTTCGTCGCGCATCAATGCCGAACCGGCATGACCGTTGACGACCTTCTTCACCGGGCAGCCGAAATTGATGTCGATGATGGCCGCACCGCGATCCTCATTGAGCCGCGCCGCTTCCGCCATGACTTCCGGTTCGCAGCCTGCCAACTGCACCGACATGGGAAATTCCTCGGCGCAGTTCGACGCCATCTTCATGGTCCGCTTGGTGGCGCGGATCATCGCTTCGCTGGCGATCATCTCCGATACGACCAGCCCTGCCCCCGCCTGCTTTACCAGACGGCGGAACGGCATGTCCGTCACCCCGGACATCGGCGCCAAGATCACCGGCTCATCGATTGAGACCGGACCAATGACGATGCTGTTTTCTTGTGCAATTTTCATGATGCTTAAATCTTGTTCATTTATGACGATTTTGGCCGGACCTGTAAAGCAAATGTTGCAGTGCATCCAAACGTCCAAATAACTCGGTCAAGTACGAGATTCCTCGGGCTTTTGGTAAGCGGCATGGTACAGCCCTGCTGCTCTCTTCTGGTGGCTGTTCCATGTCCCGATGCATTGCCCTGATCGTTGCCGCCGGTTCCGGGAGCCGCGTCGGCCGCAGCGCGCCGAAGCAATACACGCCGGTTGCCGGCAAGCCAATGTTGCGCTGGGCCGTCGAACGCAGCCTGGCCACGGGCGCCTTCGACCATGTTGTCTGCGTTATCGGTCCGGGCCAGGAGCAGCTCTATGGCGAGGCCGTGAGCGGACTGACGATCCGTCAGCCAGTCCAGGGCGGCGAAACGCGTCGCGCCAGCGTACTTTACGGCCTCGAAACGATTGCCGAGTTCGAGCCGGACTTTGTCTCCATCCAGGATGCCGCCAGACCCTTGGTAGATGGCACGGAAGTGCGCAACCTGATCGCGCGCGTCGAAGACGGGTACGACGGCGCGATAGTGGCGCTCCCGGTTGTCGATACGCTAAAGCGCGGTGAAGGCGAGATTGCGCAAACCATACCCCGCGCCGGGCTTTGGCAGGCGCAGACGCCGCAGCTTTTCCGTTATGGCGCGATCCTGGAGGCGCACCGGCGCGCTGCTGCCCTGCCCGAAGCGAAGCGAGACGCGCTGACCGACGATGCAGCCGTGGCCGAATTGGCGGGTTTGCGCGTTGCGCTGGTCGCTGGCAGAGCCGAGAATTTCAAAGTGACGACGTCAGCAGATATCAACCGCCTAGAACGACTGCTTGCCGGTGTGCTTGAGACGCGCATTGGCACGGGGTTTGACGTGCACGCTTTCGGGCCTGGCGATCATGTAGTTCTGGGCGGCATTCGCATCCCGCACGACAAAGGCCTAGTCGGCCACTCGGATGCCGATGTCGCGCTTCACGCTCTGACGGACGCCATCCTGGGCGCCATTGGCGCCGGCGATATTGGCCAGCACTTCCCGCCCTCCGATCCGCAATGGCGTGGCGCGGCATCGGCACAGTTCCTGCGCCATGCCGCCGAATTGCTGGCGCAATACGGCGGGCGGCTGGTCAACGCCGATCTGACAATCATCTGCGAACAACCCAAAATCGGGCCGCACCGGGCGGCGATGGCGGCGTCGGTCGCACAAATACTGGCCGTGCCAGTCGGCCGGATCAGCGTCAAGGCCACCACAACCGAAAAACTGGGTTTCACCGGGCGCGGCGAAGGTATTGCGGTTCAGGCCATGGTTTCTGTTACCCTGCCTGCAGGGGACTAGACATGGATCACGTTCAAGCCGCTTCCGCGGTGCACGAGACTTTACGTGAACTCGTCAGCGAATTGCTGGCCGCCTGCCAGCAGCGCAAACTGATGCTGGTTACAGCCGAGTCCTGTACCGGAGGGATGGTCGCTGCCGAATTGACCGCCGTGGCCGGCTCCTCGGCGGTGTACGAACGGGGCTTCGTGACCTATTCCAATGAGGCCAAGACCGAAATCCTCGGTGTTTCGGAAGCGCTGATCGCCAAATACGGTGCGGTCAGCGAGCCTGTAGCCCGCGCCATGGCGGAAGGCGCCATCGCGCACTCGCGCGCCGACCTTGCCGTCTCGATCACCGGCATCGCCGGTCCCGGCGGCGGCACCAAGGACAAACCCGTGGGTTTGGTACATTTCGCCACGGCGCGAAGAGACGGCGCCACCTTGGCTGAAAGACGAGTCTTCCCTGGCGATCGCGATGCCATTCGCCTGGCTGCCGTTGCAGTGGCGCTGCGGCTCATTGTCGGACGGCTGTCGTAATCAGGTGCTCTTGGCGCCGTAAAGCGCATGCGCGCGCTGTTCGAAAGAGTGCACCATCCGTTTCACCGCCTCGTTGAACAGCACTTCGATCGCCTTCTGCAGAAGCTTCGAACGGAATTCGAAATCGACATAAAAATCGATCTCGCAGCCCTGCGGATGCGGCCGGAAGATCCAATGATTGGCGAGATACTTGAACGGGCCGTCAGCATAGGCGACATCGATGCGCGGCCCATCCGGATTGTCGGGATTCAAGGTAACGCGCGAGGTGAAGCGCTCGCGGAACATGCGAAAGCCGATCATGAGATCGGCGACGATGAGATTGTCGCGTCGTTCGCGCACGCGCGCGCCAACGCACCAGGGCAGAAACTCGGGATAGCGCCCGACATCGGCGACCAGATCGTAGAGAAGCTGCGGCGAATAGGGCAGCACCCGCCGTTCGGCGTGAGTTGGCATCGACGCTTGTTTCCGGCTAACGCGCGGTGGCGAGCTTGGCCTGACGCGCCGCGCGCAGGCGTTCGAAATCCTCGCCGGCATGATAGGACGAGCGCGTCATCGGCGAGGACGACACCATCAGGAAGCCCTTGGCGCGGGCCATCGAGGCGTAAGCCTCGAACTCGGCCGGCGTGACGAAGCGGTCGACCGGCGCATGTTTGGGCGTCGGCTGCAAATACTGGCCGATGGTCAGGAAATCCACGTCTGCCGCGCGCAGATCGTCCATCACCTGATGCACTTCCTCGCGCGTTTCTCCCAGGCCGACCATGATGCCGGACTTGGTGAACAGGGCGGCATCCACCTCCTTTACGTTTTGCAGCAAACGCAACGACGTGAAATAGCGCGCGCCTGGGCGGATAGTCGGATAGAGCCGCGGCACGGTTTCGAGATTGTGATTGAAGACGTCGGGTCCGGCCTTGGCCACCGTCTCTACCGCGCCGGGCTTGCGCAGGAAATCGGGCGTCAGGATCTCGACCGTGGTGCCAGGCGCGTGCTGGCGCATGGCAGCGATGACGGCGGCGAAATGAGCTGCACCGCCATCGGCCAGATCGTCACGATCGACCGAGGTGATGACGACGTGATGCAGGCCGAGCTTGCCGACGGCTTCAGCGACGTTCATCGGCTCGTGCGGATTGAGCGCGCCGGGCAAGCC
>JAQSWP010000223.1 GCA_029266575.1 Alphaproteobacteria bacterium
GCACGAACTCGGTGATGCCGCCGGTCTGCCATTGCAGCTCGCGCAGGCGAATGAGATGGCGCGCCCAATGGATCGGCCGGTCGACATGGCCGAACATGATGGTCGAGGTGGTGCGCAAACCGACCTCATGCGCGGTGCGCACCACGTCCAGCCATTGCTGCGTGTTGACCTTGTCCGGACAGATGATGTTGCGCACCTCGTCGTCCAGCACTTCCGCTGCCGTGCCGGGCAGGGTGCCGAGTCCCGCTTCCTTCAACTGCGTCAGGAATTCGCGTACGGGGATGCCAAGCGTGCTGGCGCCCTGGCTGATCTCCAGCGGCGAGAAAGCGTGGATGTGCATCTCGGGCAGCGCGGCCTTGATGGCGCGGCAGATGCCGAGATAGGTATTGCCGGTGTAGCTGGGATGGATGCCGCCCTGCAGGCAAACCTCGCCGCCGCCGCGCGCCCAGGCTTCCTCGGCCCGGCGTACGATTTCCTCCAGCGCCAGATCGTAGGGTGCGCCCCTCAGTCGCTCGCTCATCTTGCCCTTGGAGAAGGCGCAGAAGCCGCAGCGGAAATAGCAGATGTTGGTGTAGTTGATGTTGCGGTTGACCGTATAGGTGACGGCGTCGCCGACGGTCACCTGGCGCAGCTCGTCTGCAGCGGCACACACGGCGTCGAAGTCGCGGCCGCGGGC
Organism: Alphaproteobacteria bacterium; assembly: GCA_029266575.1. GTDB lineage: Bacteria > Pseudomonadota > Alphaproteobacteria > Reyranellales > JAQSWP01 > JAQSWP01. The sequence goes on from JAQSWP010000223.1 coordinate 677, forward strand.
GGAGAACAATTGCACGATCTGCGCTTCGCCGAGATCGCCGCCGGCCATGGCGCGGTCGAGGATCGAGGCGATGGCGGGATCGACGATGGCTGGCACGGCGATGGTTTCGCTGGCAACCCGTTCCGGCGGCGTGCGGCTCAGCCCTGGCGCCCAGTCGTCGATGCGGGCGAAGCCTTCGGCATCGGTCGCGCGGCGCACGGCGGTTGCGATCTCGGGCGCGAACCACTGGTCGGGCTGCAAACAATAGGACGGATAGGCCGCCAGCCGGCGCACCAGGATCTTGCCAGCTTCCGCCGTCTCCGCGCCCAACCGTTCGATGGCGGGCCACGGCGCTTCGGGGTTCACATGGTCGGGCGTCACCGGCGAGATGCCGCCCCAATCGTTGATGCCGGCCTCGATCAGCGCGCGCGCTTCGCCCGGCGACAGATTGGGCGGGCACTGGATATTCATCCCTGGCCCGAAGATCAGCCGTGTCGCAGCGATGGTCCAGACGAGGTCGTCCAGCGACGGCTCGACCGCATCGCGCATCCTGGTATCCGCCTTGGCGCGGAAATTCTGCACGATGATTTCCTGGATATGACCATAGCAATCGTGCAGCGCCTTAAGTGCGAACAGCGCATCGAGCCGCTCCTCGCGCGTTTCGCCGATGCCTATCAGGATGCCGCTGGTGAATGGCACTTTCAGCTCACCCGCCAGCAGGATGGTTTCGAGCCGCAGGGCGGGATGCTTGTCGGGCGAGCCGTAATGCGGCCCGCCCTTCTGGCACAGACGCGGCGAGGCCGATTCCAGCATGATGCCTTGCGACACCGTCACCTGGCGCAGCGCCTCGATCTCCTCGCCGCTCATCACGCCGGGATTGGCATGCGGCAGCAGCCCGGTCTCGCGCAGCACCAGCGCGCACATCGCGGCGAGATACTCGATCGTGGTTTCGTAGCCCAGCTCCTGCAACGCATCGCGCGCCGCCTGGTAGCGCAGCTCCGGCTTGTCGCCCAAGGTGAACAGCGCCTCCTGGCAGCCGGCTGCCTTGCCGGCGCGGGCGATGGCGAGCACCTCGTCGGGCGAGAGATAGGCCGCTTTGCCCGGCTGCGGCGTCTCGGCGAAGGTGCAGTAATGGCACACGTCGCGGCACAGATGGGTCAGCGGGATGAAGACCTTGCGCGAGTAGGACATGCGGTTGCCATGTCCGGCATCGCGCAGGGCAGCGGCTTCTTGCAGCAGGGCAGGCGCAGGCGAATGCAGCAGGGCGTGACGCAGTTGCGCGCCGCCAAGCGTGTGCAGGCCGTCCATCGTCAAATCCATCCGGAGGAAGGGCCCGCACCTTATAGGTCGACAGAGGCCCGTTACGCGCTCAGGCCCGGATTTAGAAGGAGCCCTTTCAGAGAATCAAGCGCCAATTCGCGAAAGGTGGTCCTTTCCAAAGCTGCAATAACGATATGGCGCCACCTTATCCTTCGACATGGCGGCGTAACGGAGAGGATGCCCATATCCCGCTCGCATAAGCCCGCCATAAACCGGCATTGGCGCAGTCCCTCTGGCGTTGGTGAGATAAAGGCCGGAAAAATTCGAACAGGCGGCAGGGGGCATCGCATGCGGAAATCGAAATTCATCGGCTGGGCGCTGGCGCTCGGCATCGGCCTGGGATTGGCGCAGGCGCCGGCTGCGCAGGCCGAAGATGGCGTGACGGAAGGCGAGATCCTGGTCGGCGCCATCGGCGCGCTGACCGGCCCGCTGTCCTTCGTCGGCATGCCGGGCCGCGACGGGCTGGCGCTGGGCTTTGCCGAGATCAACGCCAGGGGCGGCATCAACGGGCGCAAGATCAAGATGCTGTTCGAACATGCCGCGACGCCGGCCGAGAGCCTGGCGGCGGTGAAGAAGCTGGTGGAACAGGACAAGGTCTTCGTGCTGGTGCTTGCCTCGGGTTCGACCGGCGCGGCAGCGGCGGCCGACTACGTGCGCGGCAACGGGGTTCCGACCTACAACATCTTCGGTTCGACGCCGATCATCCGCGAGCCGTTCGCCAAGAACGTCTTCCATGGCGCCATCGTGCCCGCCGCGCTGCAGCCGATAGCACTGCTCGAGCAGGTCAACGACGGCGGCTACAAGGCCAAGAAAATCGGCGTGCTGGCCGGCACCTATGCCTTCCCGCAGTCCACGCTCGTCGAGCTGAAGAAGAGCATGGATGGCCGCAAGCTCGATTACGTGGTCGAGCAGTTCGACCAGGCGGCGCGCGACTTCACCTCGCAGCTGGTCAGTTTCCAGCGCAACAAGGTCGATGCCGTGATCGTGCTGGGCTCGTTCTCCGAAGCGGGCTTCGCCATCAAGCAGGCCAAAGACATGGGCATGGCCGCTATCCGCTATGTCGTCGACGGCTCGGCGGTCAACCGCGCCATCGTGCCGATCATCGGCAATGCCGACGGCGTGCGCGGCTATTTCAATGGCCCGTACTTTCCCGGCCAGGACGCGCAGCCGATCAAGGATTTCGAGGCGGCGCTGAAGAAGTCGCTGGGTGGCGGCGACCTGCCACAGGGCCGACCCAACGCCTATGACGTGATCGGCTACGGCTCGGCCTACGTGACGGCGCTGGCGATCCAGGCGGCGGGCAAGTCGCCGACCAAGGCGTCGCTGATCGCGGCGTGGTCGAACATGAAGGATGCCAGCCCCAAGAAATTGGGCGGCCTCGACGTCATCTTCCCCGAGAGCTACACGCCCACCGACCACCAGGGCAACAAGCTGCTCGGCGGCACCATCGTCAAGGGGCAGGACTGGTCGGTAGTGCGCACCATCAAGCTGGTTCAATAAGCAAGAAGACACCTCCCGCGACGACTGCGCAGGCGCTCTCCAAGAGAGCGCCTGTTTTTTTGGCCCCGGCTGCGGTACCGGAATCCTCCGCGCAATAAGTTTTCGTTCTAACTGGTTCTGGCAAAATCCCCGGAACGGATTTCCACCCTTCCGGGTTGAAGGTGCAGGAACAGCCTGGCATGGGCTTTCCCGTCCGCCGCTCCCTTTATCAACTCCCAACTCCGAGCGGAGCGGCGGACATCGCGAGTTCTACGCGCAACTTTTGTGACAAGTCGAAGGCCGGCCGCCGGCCCTGGGGCCGCGAACCTTTGCGATGCTAACGCTTCCTGCAATCCCCGCTGCCATCCGGCAAAAACCCGGATTGCGGAACTACGCGAGTCGCAGCCGGTTCTCCATGAAGCGCAACGTTTCCGCGAGGCAAGCCATGGCTTTTCAGGCCGATATGGATCGCAGAAGAGCAACCTATGACGATGGAGATGACGTGGAGTTTCCCTCCCATACCGCGCGGGGAGCCGGTCGTCCGCTCCTTGTCCTGGCGGCAGTAGTGGGCCTGGCTCTTGTGGCGTGGATTGTCTTTACCTTCTCTTACCGCTTCATTAGCTAAGTCAATCGGCGCGGGTATTACGGTTGTCTCGACCGGAACCAAGTACCTCGCATACCGTTGCTGCGCTGGGGAAATCATTAGCGAAGCGAGCGATGGCCAGTCCCGATTCCCAGCCCAGATCTTCCCAGGTTGAGGATGACTACACGCCTTGGTGGCACCTGACGGCGATCGTCGCCGTTGTCTCAGCCCTGTGCACCGGCATGTGTTTGCTGATGTAGGCGTCTTAGGCCATTCGAACATGGCGCCTGCTCCAGTCATGTCGCAGGCGCATCCCCCGGCTACAAAGTGATATTTGACCGCTAACCCCCTGATTCCGTTTGATACGGGAAAGGGGACGCGATGATTTCAGAGTTTTTCACGGTCGCGATCGGCGGCATGAAGTTCGGCGCCATCTATGCGCTGGCCGCCATTGGCGTGGTCGTCATCCACAAGGCCACCAAGACGGTTAACTTCGCCCATGGCGCCTTCGTCATGCTGGGCGCCTTCGTTTCCTACATGATCGTGGTCAATTACCAGCAACACTACGTCTGGGCCTATCTTGCCGCCCCGGTGGCGGTGGGGCTGTTGGCGGCGGGCCTCGAGTTCGCCGTGCTTCGGCCGTTGCGCAAAGCCGACATGTTCACCGTCGTCATCGCCACCGTGTTCCTCGGCATCGCACTATCGGAAGGATTTCGGCTGACCTACAAGGCCGAACTGCTGGCAGTGCCCTCGACGCTCTCCGGCCCGCCGCTGATCCTGGGCGACGTGTTCTTGACGCGCGAAACCATGTGGGTGATCGGTGGCGCCCTGGCCGTCGGCGCACTGGGCGTGCTGCTGTTCAGCCAGGCCCGCATTGGCCTCTCCATGCGCGCCATGGCGTCGAACGCGCGCGGCGCGCAGCTCTGCGGTTTCTCGGTCGATCGCGTGCATGTCATGGCGTGGTTCCTGGGTGGCGCGCTCGCTGGCATCGCCGGCGTGTTCGTGGCGCCCAGCAAGGGCGTCTCGACCGATCTGTCGGTCGCGATGGTGTCGGCGGCATTCGTCGCGGCGGTGATCGGCGGCTTCGACTCGCTGGTCGGCGCGATATTGGGCGGACTTATTCTCGGTCTGGCCGAAAGCTTCGCCGCCGCCTACGTCTCCTCGGCATTCAAGAATTCGATTTCCTTCCTGCTGTT
>JAQSWP010000028.1 GCA_029266575.1 Alphaproteobacteria bacterium
CGACACCAGGGTGCCGATCACGGTCAGCGTGGCGACGAACAGCAGGAAGGTGCCGGCCAGATACGTGTCCTGGCTCTTCAGCGCCGCCAGCAGCATCGGGCCGGTGGTGGGCAGCGACAGCACCACCGAAACGATCACCGAGCCGGAGATCACTTCCGGCAGCACGTTGCCGATATCGGCGATGAACGGGTTGAGCGCGTGGCGCAGCGGATATTTCATCAGCAGGCGCATCGGCGGCAGGCCCTTGGCGCGGCCGGTGACGACGTATTGCTTCTGCAATTCGTCGAGCAGGTTGGCGCGCAGGCGGCGGATCATGCCGGCGGTGCCGGCGGTGCCGATCACCACCACCGGGATGATGAGGTGCGACAACACCGACTGCACTTTGTCCCAGGTCCAGGGCTGGTCGATATATTGCGGGTCCATCAGCCCGCCGACCGAAACGCCGAACCACACCTTGGCGAAATAGAGCAGCACCAGCGCCAGCAGGAAATTGGGCGTCGCCAGGCCGATGAAGCCGACGAAGGAGGCGGCGTAATCGCCGAACCGGTACTGGTGCGTGGCGGCATAGACACCGATGACGAAGGACACGATCCAGATGAAGGCGATGGTGGTCGTTTCCATGATCATGGTGAGCAGGATGCGCTCGCCGATCACGTCGGTCACCGGCAGATCGTATTCGAAGGAGATGCCGAAATCGCCGTGCAGGATGCCCCACACCCAGTCGAGATAGCGCACGATGCCGGGCTTATCCAGGCCGTACTGCTCGCGCAGCGCCGCCACCTTCTTCATGGCGTCGCCGCCGCCTTGCGCCAGCAATTCGTCGATCTTGGACGACAGGAAATCGCCCGGCGGCAGATGGATGATGAAGAACACCAGCGCGCTGATCATCAGCAGCGTCGGGATCATGATCAAAATGCGGCGGATGACGTAGTTCAGCATGATGCCGGGCTCACCAGTTCGATTGCATCGGCCGTCATTGCGCCGCCAGCCAGAAACTGTCGGGCCGGTACATGCCGAAGAAGGCGCCCGGGTCCCAGTTGTAGATGCCTTTTTCAGGCACGTTCTTCAGCTTGTTGTTGACCACCACCGGCTGCGGCACGCCGGCAATGATGCCGATGCTGGTCACCTGGTCGATGTTGATCTGCAGCATCTGGTGCCAGATTTTGGTCTGCTCCTCGGCCACGAAGCTGCGCTGCCAGCGCTGCAGCAACGCCATCAATTCCTTACCCCAGTCGGTGTCGACGGCTTCGCCGTTGCGCCCGCCGGTCTCGAAGAACTGGCCCCATTTCGGCCATTGCAGCTGCACCTGGCTGGTCGGCGCCAATTCCGACGGGCTCGATCCTGGCTGCGGCACGCCGTTCTCCAGCCCGCTCCATACCGACATCAGCGCCTCGCCGGCGAAGACGCGGTTGCGCAGGATGTCGCGGCTTTGCGGCTTGGAGTAGAGCTTGACGCCGATCTTGATCCAGGAATCGTGGATCAGCTGCAGCACGTCGGTTTCTTCGGTGTTCTCGCCCGCGGTCTCGACGATGATGGCCAGCGGCCGCCCGTCGGGCAGCGTACGCAGGCCGCGCTCGTCGCGCTTGCCCAGGCCCAGCTCGTCCAGGAGCTTGTTGGCGGCAGCGACATCGAACTGCGCCCAGGCCTTCTGGTACTCCGGCTTGAACAGCGGGCTTGCCGGCAGCACGGTGTTGTTGGCCGGAATCGCCAGACCCAGGAACAACACCTCGTTGATCTCCTCGCGGTCGATCGCCATCGAGAGCGCGCGACGGAAGCGCACGTCGCGGATCACCTTGCGCCATTCGGGATCGGCGACGTTGAAATTGGGGAACAGCGCCATGTGCGAGCCGCGCGCCGTCTGCCACAGGCGCACGTCGAAGCCGTATTGCTTGGACCCCTGCTTGAGGAAGGTGAAATTGTCGAAACGCAGGTAGCGCGCCTGCAGATCGGCCTCGCCCGAGCCGGTCTTGAGCGGGATCAGGCTGCCCGAAGCGATGTTCATGATGACGCGGTCGAGATAGGGCAGCTGGATGCCCTTGCTGTCGATCCGGTGGTAATAGGGATTGCGCACGAAAACGAAGCGCTGGGTCGGCGGGCGCGAGGTCGGGATCCACGGATCGAGCCGGGGCAGGTCGCGATTTTCGTTGCGGTACATGTCGTCGAGCTTGTTGTGCAGGCGCGGCCAGGTGCCGGCGCGCTCCTTCTCGATCGCCTCTTCCAGCGCCTTGGCGTCGGCGTACTTGACGTGGAATTTCTTCAAATAGTGCGCCGGGCGGAAGATCCACATCGGCGAGGCGCCGGCGATCGACGGCAGGAAATTGGCGTTGGGCTGTTTCCAGGTGTAGCGGATGGTCTGCGCATCGATGATGTCGATCCTGGGCGGCTCGCCGTCGACCAGCATGTCCTGCGGCGGACCCGAAAGATTGAGTTCGCGGTTGTTGGCGACGTCGTCCCACCAGTAGCGGAAATCCTCGGTGGTGAAGGGCTGGCCGTCGGACCAGCGATGGCCCTGGCGCAGATGCAGGGTGAAGATGCGGCCTTCCTCGATGTCGATCTTCTCCAGCAGATCGGGTTTCAGCTGCAGCTTGTCGTCATAAGCGACCAGACGGGCATTGCCGTACACCACCATCATGCGCACGTCGCGGGCCGACGCCATCAGCATGTTGATATCGCCGCCGGAGCGGGCGCCGGGCTGGCTTTCCACTACCAGCGGCTGCTGCGGCGCGCGTTTGGCAACTGACGGCAGCTTGCCCGATTGCACGTCGGCGGCCAGCGACGGAGTTTCCTGCAGCGTCTGCGCCTGTGCAACGAACGGCGCGACCAGCAGCGCCAGCAACAGAAGGGCGATGCGCCGCATCATCGTTTGCCTCCGCTGGCGGCAAGGCGCACCGGCTCGGCGTCGGCGGCGGCCCGCACGAAATGCCCGCCGCCCAGATCGATCCAGTGCAGCGGCTCCTCGCCGGCCGTGAAGGGCGCCGGCCAGGCGGAGGGATCGGAGGCTTTGCCTTCCATCAGGGCGCCGAGATTAAGGCGCGCGTTGGGATCGGGTTCCGGCACCGCCGCCAGCAGCGCCTTGGTGTATGGGTGCACCGGATTGCGGAACAGCACCTCGCCCGGCGCCAGCTCGACCAGCCGGCCGGCGCACATCACGGCGATGCGATCGGCGATGTAATCGACCACCGCCAGATTGTGCGAGATGAAGAGATAGGTCAGGCCCAGCCGCTCCTGCAGATCCTTCAGCAGATTGAGGATTTGCGCCTGGATCGACACGTCGAGCGCCGACACCGGCTCGTCGCAAATCACCATGTCGGGTTTCAAGGCCAGCGCGCGGGCGATACCGATGCGCTGGCGCTGCCCGCCGGAGAAGGAATGAGGATAGCGGTTCAGATGCCGTGGGTCGAGGCCAACGAGCTGCATCAGCTCGCGCACCATCTCCTTGCGATGGGCATCGTCGCCGACGTTATGGATGATCAGCGGCTCGGCGATGATGTCGTACACCGTCATGCGCGGATTGAGCGAGCTGAACGGATCCTGGAAGATGAACTGCAGGCGTTTGCGGAATTCGGTGAGGTCCCTGCCCTGCAACGCCAGCACGTCGACCGGCTTGCCGCGATCGTTGAACACGATGCTGCCGGCCTCGGGCGTGATGGCGCGCATCAGGATCTTGGAAAGCGTTGTCTTGCCGCAGCCCGATTCGCCGACCAGCCCCAGGCATTCGCCGCGCGCCACTTCGAAGCTGACGTCCTGTACCGCCTTGACCTGCCGCTTGGCGCCGCCACCGAACAGCTGCTGCTTCATCGTTTCGGCCTTGCGGATGGTGTAGGTCTTGGCCACGCCCTCGACCTTCAGCATCGGCGCTTCGCCGGCCTGGCGCGGCCACGGCTCCTTGTCGGCCAGCAGATGGCCAGTGGTGCTGCGGATCTCGCGGATCGGCATCAACCGTTCGCCGGGCTTCATGTCGAAGCGCGGCACCGCGCGCAGCAGGGCGCGCAGATAGGGGTGCTCGGGCTGGCGGAAGATTTCCTCCAGCGGCCCGCTTTCGACCACCTTGCCACGATACATGACGATGACTTCTTCGGCCATGTTGGCGACGACGCCCAGATCATGGGTGATCATCAGCACCGCCATGCCGAGCTCGGCCTGCAGGTCGGAGATCAGCTTCAGGATCTGCGCTTGAATGGTGACATCGAGGGCGGTGGTCGGCTCGTCGGCGATCAACAGCGCCGGACGGCACACCAGCGCCATCGCGATCATGGCGCGCTGGCGCAAACCGCCCGAGAGCTCGAACGGATAGGTGCGCAACGCCCGCTTGGGAGTGGGAAAGCCGACCATGCGCAGCATGTCGGCCACCAGCTCCATCGCCTCCGGCTTGGACACCTCGCGATGCAGCATCAGCGCTTCGCCGATCTGGTCGCCGACGGTGTGCAGGGCCGAGAGCGAGGTCATCGGCTCCTGGAAGATGATGGAGATGCGCCCGCCGCGAATGGCGCGCATCTCGTTGCTGTTGCGATCGAGCGCGGCGATATCGGTGGTGATGCCGGTCAGCGGATCGTTGAACAGGATCTGGCCGCCCGAGATCTGTCCGGCGCGCGGCAGGATGCCCATGATGGCCTGGCTGCAGACCGATTTGCCGGAGCCGGATTCGCCCACGATGGCGACGGTGCCGCCGGGACGCACGCGGAAGGAGGCGCCGTCCACCGCGCTGATGATGCCTTCGTGGACGCGAAAATCGATCTTCAGATCGCGGACCTGCAGTAAATCAGGCACGTCGCCTCCGCTAACCCAATGCCTGGCTGGCAGGGCCAGGTGCAGGAATATCCATCGACGCCAGATTGGCGCGCGTCGCGTCGGACACGGGAAGATCGTTCGCAACCGCGGCCGCAACCGACTGGCGCACCAGACGGTCGAACCCTTCCAGCGATGAATCGAATTTCAGCCGCTTGCCGCCGCCGCGCAACGCAAGCTGCATCCATCCTCCCTGCCGATCGCGCCGGGTCGTGTAATAGCCCAGCTTCAACTGATCCAACTCCCGCCAGGCGAACCCGCCGCCCAGCCCCCCATGCACCTTGATCCCCTCCGCACTCAGCGTTACGACCGTCAGATGCCGGATCAGGGTGCGAAATCCGAACAGCAGAAATAAGGCGGTCAACACGCCGAGTATGGCGAGTGTGGCAGGACTCCCGGCGACAAACAACATGGGCACGCCGGTCAGCAATCCCCCTGCGCCGGCGCGCACGTAATCGGCCAGTATGGCGCCACGGCGATAGCGCAAGCCTTCTCCGCTCACAGCCCGAAAACCTCCCGCGCAGCCAGCCAGCGCACGGCCTTGTGGCCCCGAGTCAGGCTCAGCAACCCGTCAAGAAAGCGCCGCATCGCCTCGTCATGCACGGCGTGATGGGTCATCAGGCCGGTGGGCTCGCTGCCGGCAGCGCCATCGCCTGCCTGCAGCCGCAGCGCCAGGTGCGCTACGAGCGCGGCGACGGCTTTTTGCGGCCCGATAAAACCGGTGCCGGCGCGCCAGTCGATGGGATCGACATGGCAATTGACCTGACGCAGTTGTTGCACTGGCGTTACTCGCGCACGGGGTCCGAATTGCGATAGCCCTCGATAGCCCAATTCCGGCAGCACCGGCAGCAGAAAAGGCGCCAGCCGGTTCCAGGGCGGCACCAGCACCGGCAAAGCGCGGCGGCCAAACAGCGCTTCGAGCCGCAGCGAACCGGTAGCAAGTTCGCCCACGATCACCTGCGCCGGGCGCTGCGGCCCCAGTTCGATCTTCTTTTCACCGGTTGCAGCGTAATTTTGATGGGCATAGCCGTGCTGTAAAACAGCGACCGCCGGGGCGGACTCGAGAGCTTTGCCCAAGCCGTCCTCGGCCTTAACCGGCACCACGGCGAGAGCCAGCGGCACGTCATGCCGCGCCGACAGCGCGAGCAGGCAGTCCAAGGCCGGCGACGGTGCAGCGGCATCGTCATCACGCCACCACAGAGTTGCGATTTGCCCGGTGTCCTGATACCGGCCCAGCACATCCACGAGCGGTGCGAAATCGCCGGTCATTTCTGGCGCGCCTGTTGCGCCTGCTCGACCAGGCGGCCGACGGCCGCAACCGATTGCCGCATGCCGTCCAGATCGACGCTGAGCCGGCCGGCCAGCTCCGGCGCGGCCAGCGCGCCGGCCACCGCTTCGGCCACCGACTGCGGCGTCAGGGTCTGCTCGTCGACGATCTGAATCAGGCCGCGCTTGCCGAGCAATTCGGCGCGCAAGGTCTGCTCGGTCTCGAGCCCGCCGGCATAGGGCACGACCACGGCGCGGCGGCCAAACTTCAAGGTCTCCATCACCGTGTTGTAGCCGCCCTGGCTGATCGACAGCACGGCATTGGCCAGCAAGGTGACGAAATCGGCGCGCGCGCGCTCGACGACCACGCCGGCGGGCGCCGCCGATTTCAATTTCTCGAAACGCTCCGGCGGCAAATTGTGGCCGACCAGCAACCGCCAGGTCTTGTCCTTCAGCGCCGTCAGGGCGCGCGCCGCCATGGCCGCTTCCAGCAGCGGCTCGCTGACCGCGCCGCCGCCGGCCGATACGATCACCTCGTCATGGCCCGGCATGTGCGGACCGCGCTGCGGGGTCTGGGTCTCGACCACGTAGCCGGTATAGACCAGCCGTTGGGCGATGCGGGCGGCCGGCGCGAAAGTGGCGTCGAAGGGAATGAGCTCGCGATCGCCATGCACCAGCACGGCATCGTAATAGGTCTCGACCAGCCCCAGCATCTCGTCGATGCGTTCGGGCTTGGGCGACATCACCAGAATGTCGCGCACCGAAGAGGCGATGCGCGGCCGCCACGGCGCGGCCTTGGCTGCTTCCAGGAGCGGAATGAGTTCGAAGCGCAACTGCCGGCGGCCGAAGGGAAACATCTCTGTCAGCACCACATCGGGCCTGATGTCGTTGAACAGCGCCACCAGCCGCCGAGCCCGCGCCGCCTTGAACTCATCGTCGATCTTTTCGCCCCGCTGATCCACCAGCACCTTGAAGAACTTGTCGACCGCCCGCACCGGCGCCAGCTGCACGAGTTTCGCCGGCGCGCAATCGAGATGCGGCACGCTTTCGCCGCCAGACACCAGGGTAACGTCGTGCCCTGCCAGCGCCAGCGCCCGCGCAAGCGTAGCCGCACGGCGCAGATGGCCGATGCCCAGCAGGTGCTGGCAGTAGAACAGGATCTTGCCGCTCATGGCGCGATATCCGCGATCTCGCGCAGGCTGACATTGATGCGGTCCAGTGTCGGCGTGCCATCCTTGTCCAGGCGGAAGCAGTGCAGCGAGGACCAGTCGAGCTTCACCGGCTGGCGACCCAGCATCGGCCAGCCGGTGGCCAGCGACAGCAGCGCGCGGATCACGCCCTTGTGGCAAACCGCGACGGTGGGATGGCCCTCCTGCGCCAGGCGCTTGAGCAAAGTCTGCAGCCGCTCGATCACCATGCGCGGCGATTCGCCGCCCGGCGGCAGCATGTCCAACCCCTTGTCGGCCAGCGCCTGGAATTCGTCGGGATGGCCGCGCGCCGCCAGCTCCTTGACGGTGAAGCCTTCCCATTCGCCGAAACTCATCTCGCGCAGCAGCGGCTCGACCATCAGGGTTTGCGCGCCCAGAAGCTTCGCCGTCTCCTGCGCGCGTTCGAGCGGGCTGGAAAGGAAACGCCAGGGGCGGAATTCCTCCGGCAGCTTCCAGGTCGCTACCAGCGCGCGCCCCTCGGCCGACAACGGAATGTCGGACATGCCCTGCAGCTTCCTGGCCGCGTTCCACTCCGTCGGCCCATGGCGGATGACGGCGAGCAAGGTCATGCCGGCACCCGCGTCTGTTCCAGCGCCGTGTTCACCAGGTCGCGCACCGCCGCCATGTCGTGCCTCTGCTTCACCCAGCCCATCGCCGCCTTGCCCATCTCCTGCCGCAGTACCGGCTCGTCGAGCAGCCTAGCCACCGCTGCGGCAAACGACGCCGCATCGCCCACCGCCGGCAGCAGCCCGGTGCGGCCCTCGTCCACTACATTGGGCACGCCGCCGGTCTTGCCCGCCACCACCGGCAGACCAGCGGCCTGCGCTTCGAGCAGCGTCATGCCCCAGGCTTCGTTGATCGCCGGCCACACATAAAGATCGCAGCCGGCATAGAGCGCCGGCAGATCTTCCGGCCTTTGCTCGCCGAGATAATGCACACGGCGGCCCAGTTTTTTCAGCGCCGCCTTGACGTCGGCCTGCGCTTCGCCGTCGCCGGCCACCAGCAGGCGCCAGTCGCGATCCAGCAGTTTCGCCATCGCCTCGCCCAGCACGCGATAGGAGGCAAGCTTGTCGCCCGGCCGCATCATCGCCACGCACAGCAGCAGCGGCGTGCGCCTGGCCGCTTTCACTTGCGTACGCAGTGAAGCAGCATGCAGATCGCGCCGGCGCTGCGCGGCGCGATAAGGACCGGCGGCAATAAACGGCGGCACGTCGAGCATCCTGGCTTTGGGGCGCAGCAGAGGCCGCACGCAATTGGCGTCGATGGGATTGAGGGTGAGGATCAGATCGGCGGCGGCAATGTCCGCCGCCACCTGGCGATGGCCCATGTCCCACGGCCCGTCGGCGCGCTTGGGCGCGTAGGAGACTTCGGCCATGACATAGGGAATGCGCCGGGCCTTGGCGATACGCGGGCCGATCCAGTCCGGCACCTTGTAATAGACGTGGTAGGTGAACCACAGATCGAATGCGCCTTCGCCATCGAGCATGGCCTGGAATTCACGCTCGACAGTGCGCCGGTGCTCGGCCTGCTGCTCGGGCTTGGGCAGCCTTGCGACATGCGCCGGCCTGGACACCACCGTCACCTCATGCCCGGCATGGCGCAGCAGATCGCGCAGCGCGCGCGCCATAGTGCGATCGCCGGAGGGCGTTCGATGGCCCGGCGCCTTCAGCGGCGTGTAATAGGCGATGCGCATTGTTTGACTCTACGCCAGATGGCCGAGATGGGCGTAGAGCCGGTCGATGCCGGCAGCGAAGGAGAACTTCGCCCGCACCCGTTGCTGGCCGGCCACACCCAGCTTTTCCCGCAGCAGCGGATCGCGCATCAGCCGCTCCAAACCGGCCGCGATGGCTTTTAAATCGCCGCACTCACTCACCAGCCCGGTCGCCTCATGTTCGATCAGTTCCTCGACGGCGCCGACCCGGGTGGAGAGACACGCCAGCCCGTTGCTCTGCGCCTCCATCAGCACGTTGGGCAGCCCGTCGCGATCGCCATCGCCCGCCACCTTGGCGGTCAGTGCAAACAGATCGGCGGCACGATAGGCGGCGAAAACGTCTTCCTGCGGCTGCGCGCCCTGAAAGCGGCAACGCGCTTCGACGCCCAACTCTTCGGCCAGCGCCATCAGCTTCGGCCGCAGCGGCCCGCCGCCGATCTGCAGCAGACGCCAGTGCAGGTCCTTGGGCAGCAGAGCCAGCGCGCGCAGCAGATCGTCGAAGCCTTTCTTTTCGACGCAGCGGCCGACGGAGAGCAGTTGCACCGGATCATTGGCATCGCTGCCGTCGCGCGGCGGCCGCTGCATCTGCCCGGCTGGCGGCAGATGGGCGAAATCCAGCCCGTGGTAGAGCAGTTCGACCCGCTGCGGATCGGGCGCCAGCGCCTGCAGCCGCTTGAAGCCGATATCGGTGCAGGTCACCAGAAAGCGGCAATCGCCCAGCTTCTCGGCGATCTCCCAGTCGGGTGTGGTCCAGATGTCCTTGGCATGCGCCGAGCCGCTCCACTGCAGGCCCCGGATCATTGCCGTATAGCGGGTCACGGAAGCGGGCGTGTGCAGGAAATGGCAATGCAGCCATTGCGCGCCCGGCGGCAGTTCCGCCGCCAGCACGCAGGCCTGGCCGAAGCGGCGGATGCGATTGGGCGTCGGATCGCGGCGCAGATCTGCCAGCCATTGCCGCAAGGTGGCGCGATAGCCGGCAAGCTTGCGCGCCGCCCACCAGCCGCGCAGCACCCGCAGCGGCTCCTGGTAGAGATATTCCGGCAGATAATACGCCTTGGCCTTGATGCGCTCATGCACCGGGTGATGGAAGCGATCGGTGGGATGGCGCAGCGAAATCAGGATCGGCGTCAGGCCGCGCGCCTCCAGGGCGGCGATTTCCTGGGCGATGAAAGTCTCGGAAAGACGGGGATAGCCTTTGAGGACGATGGCCAGTTTCGGCCCGTCCCGCCGGGCGCTGTCTGCTGTCACGCGCGCTTGCGGGCTGTCTCGACGGGCGAGGGACGGTGCGGGCGGCTGGCCAGCGTGCGCTTGACCAGCCGGTTGACCGACGGCAGCCCGTCCAGCAGGCCGGGAATGACGACTTCGGACGGCAGGCTCTGTTGCGGCAACTGGCGCAGGGCGGTGGCCATGACCTGCGCATCGCGCTGGCCGTCGTCGGGCAGCATGTTCGCCATGCCCAAGGCGCGGGCGGCCGAGGCGCGGATATACTGCTCCAGCCGGGGCTGGGTGCGCGGCACGATCAGCGCGCGCTTGTCGAAGGACAGGATTTCGCAGAACGTGTTGTAGCCGCCCATCGCCACCACCCCGGCGGCATCGGTCATCAGTGCGGCGAGGTTCGACTCGAAAGTCAGCGCGTGCACTTTCGGCTGCGCCTCGACCCGACGGCGGAACTCCTTCTGGCGCTGCGGGTTCATGAACGGGCCGAACACGATCACCGCATCGTAGGGGATGTTCTTGTCTTGCTCGTAGGCGCGCAACACCCAGTCGATCAGCCCTTCACCATCGCCGCCACCGCCGGCCGTCACCAGAATGTAGGGCCGCTCCACCGACGACAGCATGGCGGGGCGCGGCAGGTTGCGCGGCAGCTCGCGCCGCAGATAGCCGGTATAGGTGATCTTGCGGCGCACCGATTTGGGCAGGTTGATGCCGGCCACCGGGTCGCACATCTGCGGCAGGCCATAGACCCAGATGTCGTCATAGAGATCGCGCAGCGCCGGCACCACTTTCTTGCGCTGCCATTCCGGCTCGAGCAAGGTCGGCTCGTCCATCACGTCGCGCAGGCCCAGCACCAGCGGCGTGCCGCGCTTCTTCAGCATCTTCAGCGTGTCGGTGACCTCGCCGCGCAGGCCCAGCGGCTCCTTGTCGATCAGGAACAGGTCGGGATCGAAAATGTCGGCGGTGTGCTGGATGATCGAGGCGCGCATGTGCAGCGTCTCCTCGATGTCGATCAGCAGGTTGAGCGAGGTGTATTCGCCGTTGCGCAGCTTGATGACGCCCGGGATGCGCACGAAATCCACGCGCGCGCGGAAATCGAAGCTGCCGATCAGGGGCGAGCCCGAAAGAATCAGGACGGAAAGGTTCTTGTCCTGCGCTACGAGCGAATTGGCGATAGTGCGGCAGCGGCTGAGATGGCCGAGGCCGAAACTGTCGTGGCTGTAGATCAGGACTCGCTTGTCGCGGCTTGCCGATTTTGCCGCGCCGTTGCGCCGTTCATTCATCTGTGGTCTCCCACCAGCCCCAATCCCCAAAAAGGCCGCTGCGCGACGGCGCACTATGGCATGAAGCCCCTGCCCTAGCGACCTCTAAAGCCTCAATAATGTGCGGCTTCATGGACTGCCGAACCTGGCGGCAGATGGCGCCGGAACAGGCGCATCGGCTGAGGTTTTTGCCAGCGATTCACTGCCCAGCAAACGCAGATATTGCGGTACCGGACGAAGGAAGACGCCAAATAATGTAATAGTCGCCTTTGCAGGCGCGCTCGTAATATTCTGCCGCAGGGGCGCCGGCAAGGTCGCGAAGCGATCGCCGGCTGGGGGAGCCGTAAAAGCAGGGCCATGGAAAAAAGCCTGTTCCGCTATGTCTGGCGCCATACCAAGCCCGAGCAGTTCTCGATTCTGCTCATAATCGTGCTGGCCCAGGTCTTCTACTTTCTCTCCCTGAACATCCCCAAGACCATCGTCAACGAGGCCATCCAGGGCCGCGCCTTCGAGAAGGACGCGCAAGGCCGCGCCGTGGCCGGCTCAACCACCAATTTCTTCGCCATCGATATACCGATCCCCGGTTTCATTTCCGATGTCGGCTCGATCCATATCTTCGACGGCATTCCGCTGGAGCAGGTGCCCTATCTGATCGCGCTCAGCCTGCTGTTCCTGGCGATGGTGATCATCAACGGCCAGTTCAAGCTCAACATCAACACCATGAAAGGCCGCATGGGCGAGCGCATGCTGCGCCGGCTGCGCTACGAATTGTTCGACCGAGTCATGCGCTTTCCCCAGGGCCATTTCCGCAAAGTGAAGCAGGCGGAAATCGCCACCATGGTTAAGGACGAGGTCGAGCCTCTGGGCGGCTTCATCGGCGACGCCTTCGTGCAGCCGGTGTTCCTGGGCGGCCAGGCGGCGACGGCGCTGTTCTTCATCATCACGCAAAGCTTCTGGCTGGGCATGGTCGCCGTCGGCGTGCTGTCGATTCAGATCGGCATCATCCCCAAGCTGCGCAAGCGCGTGCTGGTGCTGGGCAAGCAGCGCCAGTTGACCGCCCGCCAGCTCGCCGGCCGCATCGCCGAGGCGGTCGACGGCGCCGCCGATATCCACGCCAACGCCACCTCGAACTACGAGCGCGCCGACATCGCCAACCGGCTGGGCCGCATCTTCCTGATCCGCTTCGAACTCTACAAACGCAAGTTCACCGTCAAGTTCCTCAACAACCTCCTGGCCCAGACCACGCCGTTCCTGTTCTATCTGATCGGCGGCTATCTCGCGATCACCGGCCAGCTCGATATCGGTGGGCTGGTGGCGGTGATCGCCGCCTACAAGGATCTGCCGCCGCCGATCAAGGAGCTGATCGACTGGGACCAGCAGCGCCAGGACGTGCAGATCAAATACGAGCAGGTGATCGAGCAGTTCACGCCTGACGCCATGCTGGATCCGGCGCTGCAGGCGCCGCTGCCCGAGCCGCCGCTGAAACTCAACGGCGGGCTGATGCTGTCGGGCGTGTCTGCCTTCGACGAGGCGCACAAGCTGCTGGATGGCGCTAGCTTCAAGCTCGATGGTTCCAGCCACGTGGCGCTCATCGGACCGCCCAATGGCGGCAAGGAAGCCATCGCCCTGATCCTGGCGCGGCTGGTCCATCCGGCGGCGGGCCAGGTCAAGATCGGCGACCGCGATCTTGTCGATCTGCCGGAAATCGCCACCGGCGCCCGCATGGGCTATGCCGGCGCCGACACCTATCTCTTTCCCGTCTCCGTGCGCGAGAACATCCTTTACGGGCTGAAGCAGCAGGAGCACGCGCCCGCGCAGTACGGCGACGAGGAGAAGGGCGAGCGCGAACGCTATTTCAGCGAAAGCCGGCGTGCCGGCAATCCGCTGTTCGACGTCAATGCCGAATGGATCGACTACCAGGCGGCGGGCGTGTCCGGGCCGGAGGAGATGGACAAGCGCATCCTCGATCTGCTGCCCGCGGTGGAGCTGGACGACGACATCTATCGCATGGGCCTGCGCGGCACCATCGATCCCGATGCCCAGCCCAAGACCGCCGCCGCCATCATGCAGGCGCGCGCCGAATTGCATCAGCGCCTGTCCGATCCGCAGATCGCCGCTCTGATCGAACCGTTCAGCCGCGACCGCTACGTGCGCAACATGTCGGTGGCCGAGAACCTGCTGTTCGGCACCGCGGCCGAAGCCGATTTCGCGCCCGAGCGGCTGGCGCAGAACAAGCTGGTGCTGCGCGTTCTGGAAGACCAGAAGCTGATCGAGGAGTTCGTCGAGATCGGCCGGCAGATCGCGGAGACCATGGTCGAGCTGTTCGCCGATCTGCCGCCGGGCCATCCCTTCTTCGAGCAATTCTCCTTCATCGCCGCCGAAGACCTGCCCGAGTTCCGCGTCATGGTGGCCCGCATCGCCGGCAAGGGCGGCGCGGAAAACATTTCCGGTGACGACCGCGCCCGGCTGATGGCGCTGGCTTTCCCCTATATCGAAGCGAGACATCGTCTGGGGCTGGTGGATGAAGCGCTGCAGGCCAAGCTGCTCAAGGCGCGCGAAGCCTTGGCCGAAGCGCTGCCCGAAGGCGCCGTCGAGGTCTACGACCGTGAGAAATACAATCGCGCCGCCACGATCCAGGACAACATCCTGTTCGGCCGTCTGATCTACGGCCAGGCGCAGGCTGCCGAACGCATCGGTGCCTTGATCGGCGAGGTCTTGGACAAACTGGAAATGCGCCGTACGGTGGCGGGCGTCGGTTTGGATTTCAACGTCGGCAATGCCGGCAAGCGGTTGAACGCGGCGCAGCGCCAGAAGATCGGCCTGGTGCGCGCGCTGGTGAAGCAGCCGGACCTGCTGGTGGTCAACGATGCCACCGCGGTGCTCGATGGCGGCGCGCAGGCAAGGTTGATGGCGGCGATCCTGAAGCTGCGCCAGGGCAGCGCGGTGATCTGGGCGCTGAGCCGGCCGGCGCTGGCGCAGCATTTCGACATGGTGCTGGCGCTGCGCGAGGGCCGGGTCATCGCCCAGGGCGGGTTCGAGGAGCTGAAGAAGCCGGGCTCGGCGGTGGCCGATCTGCTGGCGGCGGAATAAGGCAAGCCGCGGCAAGCGGCGGAGGAAGCGATGAGTCTCAATCAGGAAGTCGAGCTGCTGCGGACCATTCCGCTCTTCGCCAAGATCGAGGCGTCGAAGCTGAAGCTGCTCGCCTTCACCAGCGAACGGCTGACCTTCGAAGCCGGCCAGGATCTGTGCCGCCAGGGCGACATGGGCGACGCCATGTACGTCATCGTCGAAGGCGCCGCCGACGTGCTGATCGACACGCCCAAGGGCCCGCTGAAAGTCGCCGAACTGAAGAAGAACGAGTTCGTCGGCGAGATCGCCATTCTCTGCGACGTGCCGCGCACCGCCACGGTGACGGCGCGCGAGAAGACCACCACCTTGAAAATCACCAAGGATCTGTTCTTCCGCCTGGTGCAGGAATTCCCGCAGATGGCGGTGGAGATCATGCGCGAACTGGCGCACCGGCTGGAGATGAACAATCTGCGCATGCGCCAGCTGCAGGCGCAGCAGAAGAACTGACCGGCGCGCACAGCCGCCATGTCGCGTCTCGACAGCTTCATCCGCCGCATGCAGGCGCAGCGCGACTGCCTCAATCACGTCGCCGACCAGGTGCGTGGCATGCCGGGGCCGATCCTCGAACTCGGCCTGGGCAACGGCCGCACCTACGACCATCTGCGCCAACTGTTTCCCGAGCGCGACATCTTCGTCTTCGAGCGCGAGATCCGCGCCCATCCCGGCTGCATCCCGCCCGACGAGCGGCTGTTCCTGGGCGACATCGAGGACACCTTGGCCGATGCCGCACGCCGGCTGGGCGCCACCGCCATCCTGGCCCATACCGATCTCGGCACCGGCGACCAGCAGGGCAACGAGGCGCTGGGGCGCTTCCTCGGACCGGCGCTCGATCGGCTGATGGCGCCGGGCGGGCTGGTGCTGGCCAACCAGAAACTGGACGTCGCCCGTTGGACCCGCATGTCTGAGCCGCCGGACGTCATGCCGGACCGGTATTTCATCTATCGGGTGGGTTGATTTTTTTGCGGTTTTCCCCTGCTGGCACGGCAAGCGGCATCGCCCAATCGCGCCCCGTTGTGAGACAATTGCGCCAGGCGCCGGGGGGATAATCGCCGCCATGGGGGGACTTAATGGCTATTTCGCTGCCAATTGCGGCTGTCGTCGGTGCTTCGTTCAAGCGCGTCCTGGGACATCCCAGGCAGGCGCTGATGGTGGGCCTGCCCTACTTTCTCCTGTTCGTGATCCTCGCCGTCATCCGCTATCTGCTGCTGCCGCTGGATCCCGCGCAAGTCACGACCGGACATCAGGTGGTGAACTTCGTGTTCTCGATCATCGAGGCGCTGATCTACACCGCGATGGTCGTCGCCTGGCATCGCGTCACGTTGCTGGGTTATGCGGCGGATAGCGGCTTCTTCCGCGTCGGCCTGACGTCGCGCGAGTGGCGGTTTCTCGGCTATACGCTGCTGGTCTATCTCGGCCTGGTTCCCGCTGCGGTATTCTTCGTGATGAGCCAATACGGCGCAGCCACTGTATGGGGCGTGCTTGGGCTCGTGGCCTTCGCCGCCTTCGTTTTCGTTGGTTTGCGGTTAAGCATGGTCTTTCCCGCGACCGCTGCAGATCACCCCACGTCATTAAAGACGTCGTGGCAGCAGACGGCAGGCCATTTCTGGTCGATGTTTGCGATCTTCCTGCTGCTCGCGTTGATCATGTTTGTGGTCTTCTTCACGGTGTTCTTCATCCTGGGCCTTATCGCCGTCGCGCTGGGAACAGTCGGCCAGATCATTCTTATCGTGTTCGTCATCCCGATCGGCCTGCTCGCCGGCTTCATTGGCGTTTCGGCGCTGTCCTACGTCTACCGCGTGCTGAGCGGCCATCCCGATCCGCTGGCCGAGACGGTCTAGCGTCTCTGCGCGCCTAAACGGCAAAAGGCCCGCATCGCTGCGGGCCTTTTCGTTTGCGAGGTTCAGCTTCCTCAGCGCCGGATGATGCGCAGCAGCAGCAGCAGCACGATGGCGCCGACCACGGCGGCGATGAAGCCCGCCGGCTCGCCTTGGGCATACCAGCCCATGGTCTGACCGGCCCAGGTCGCCAGCAGCGAACCGCCGATGCCGACCAGGGTGGTGATGATGAAGCCGCCGACGTCGCGGCCAGGTGTCAGAAATTTGGCGATCAGGCCAACAACGAAACCGATCAGGATGATCCAAAGCCAGCTCATGCGGTTCTCCCCCTTGTAAAGGCGCGGTATTCTAACGCATTCCGCGCGGAAAAGTTCAAACGTTCAAGGTGGCCAGCACCGGCACGTGATCGGAACCCCGTTCCCAGTCCCGCGCGTCCGTGAGGATGGCATGGGACTTTATGCTGTCCTTCAGCGCCGGGCTAACCAGCACATGGTCCAGCCGCCGGCCGCGATTGGACAGCCGCCAGTCGCGGTTGCGATACGACCACCAGGAATAAAGCTTCTGGTCCGAGGGCACGAACTGTCGCGGCAAGTCGACCCAATCCTGGGTGCGCATCATGCGCTCGAACAGATCGACCTCGACCGGCGTGTGCGAGACGACTGTCAGCAATTGCTTGTGCGACCACACGTCGTGCTCGAGCGGCGCGATGTTCAGATCCCCAACGATGATGCGCTTTTTGCCCTTGCGCTGGCCCTTGGCCGGTTTGCAGGCTTCGAACCAGTCGCCGATCTCCTTCATGAAATCGAGCTTGTGGGCGAATTTCACGTTGGCTTTGGGATCGGGAATGTCGCCGCCAGCCGGCACGTAGATGTTGTGCAATTCGATCGGATCGCCGTCGCCGCGGTCGATCGAGGCTACGACATGGCGGCAATCTTCCTTGCCGCAGCGGTTATGCGTCAGCGTGCTGGCGAACGGCACACGGCTTATGATCGCAACGCCGTTATAGCCCTTCATGCCGTTGATGGTACGGTGCTTGTAACCCGCCTTCTCGAACGCCTCGTGCGGGAAGAATTCGTCCGGCGTCTTGGTTTCCTGCAAGCAGAGAATGTCTGGCTGGTGCTGGCGCAGGAACCGCTCCACCAGGCCGATGCGCAGGCGAACGGAGTTAATATTCCAGGTGGCGATGGTGAGCGGCATGGCAATCCGGGCAAAGACTGTGTCGGTGGCAATATAGGGCCCGGCGGGCGGAACGAAAGGGCCACAAATCCGTCTCTTTCCGTTGGTGGTGTGGTCCGGCCTAGAATGCAGGCCGGAAATTAAAGTTGCCAGGGAGGACGCCATGCGCTGGATGGGCGGACGTCGCAGCCAGAATGTCGAGGATCGGCGCGGCCAAAGCGCCGGCGGGTTTGGCGGCGGCGGCTTCCGCTTGCCCGGCGGCTTTGGCCGTGGTGGCGGCGGTGGCCGGCGCATCGGCATTGGCGGCGGCATCGGCGGCATCGTCGTGGTGCTGATCCTGTTGTTCCTGGGCGTCGATCCCTCCGTGCTGCTGCAGGGCGGCGATCCGGGCTATGTGCCGGCCCCCACCGAACAACAATCGCCCACCGTTCCCGGCTCGCGCGCGCCCGGTCCGCAGGCGCCCGGTCAGCAAGCACAAGACCAGCAGTCGCAATTCGTCTCCGTGGTGCTGGCCGATACCGAGGACACCTGGCGCGAAATCTTCCAGCGCTCCGGCCAGCGCTATGTCGAGCCCAAGCTGGTGCTGTTCTCGGGTGCGATCAACTCGGCCTGCGGTTTCGCGCAGGCGGCGGTAGGGCCGTTCTATTGCCCCAACGACATGAAGGTCTCTATCGACCTCTCTTTCTACAACGATCTGAAAAGCCGCATCGGCGCGCCGGGCGATTTCGCGCAAGCCTATGTCATCGCCCATGAGGTCGGCCATCACGTGCAGCGGCTGACCGGCGTGCTGGAGCGCGTGCAGAAGGCGCGCCAGCAGATGAACGAGGCGCAGGGCAATGCGCTGCAGGTGCGCGTCGAATTGCAGGCCGATTGCTATGCCGGCGTCTGGGCGCATCACGCCGATCGCGCCCGCGGCGTGGTCGAGCCGGGCGATATCGATGAAGCGCTCAACGCGGCTGCCGCTATCGGGGATGATCGCCTGCAGCGCCGCTCGCGCGGCTATGTCTCGCCGGAGAGCTTCACCCACGGCACCTCGGAACAACGCGCCCGCTGGTTCCGCCGCGGCTTCGAGAAGGGCGAGTTCACCGCCTGCGACACGTTCAACGCCGGGCAACTTTAGGCATTACAAACTGTCCTCCCGGCCAAGCCGCTTTAGCGGCGCAGAGCCGGGATCCATAACGACCGACATTATGGGTCCCGGCTCTCGCTGCGCTCGGCCGGGATGACAAATAGGGTCAAACGATCTTGCAGGCGAACTTGCCGACGCCTTCGATCTCGCCTTCCAGCGTGTCGCCCTTGACCACCGGGCCGACGCCTTCCGGCGTGCCGGTGTAGATGAGATCGCCCGCTTCCAGCCGCACCAGGCCGGAGAGATAGGAGATCGTCTCCTGAACGTTCCAGATCAGCTCGTTCAAATTCGCCTTCTGCTTGGCGGCGCCGTTGACCTTGAGCTCGATCAGCCCTTTGCTGAGATGCCCGCTCTCGCTCGCCGGCACGATCGGCCCGCACGGCGCCGACTGATCGAAGCCCTTGCCCATATCCCACGGCCGGCCCTTGTCGCGGGCGGCGAACTGCAGGTCGCGGCGGGTCATGTCGAGACCGGCGGCGTAGCCGAACACGTGGCCGAGCGCGTCCTCGACCTTGATGTCGGCGCCGCCAATGCCGATCGCCACCACCAGCTCCATCTCGTGATGCAGGTTCTTGGTCGCCGGCGGATAGGCGACATTGGTTGGCTTGGCAGGGTCGCTCATCACCACGATGGCGTCAGCCGGCTTGGTGAAGAAGAACGGCGGCTCGCGATCGGGATCGAAGCCCATCTCACGCGCGTGCGCGGCGTAATTGCGCCCGACGCAATAGATGCGGCGCACCGGGAAAGTATCGCTGCTGCCGGCGACCGGGACGCTGGTGACCGACCAGATCGGAATTACATAGCCCATCGGCTTCTTCCTTTTGTTTTGCCTGCCAACAATCGGCGCGGATTATGGCGGAACCCGATGCCGGGGCAAGAGGCGTAACTCATGCTTCACCCTGAGCCTGGCGAAGGGCGAAGCGCCTCATCCTTCGCCGGGCTCAGGATGAAGCTATTCCAGCTTGATCAACCTCTTTCCCCGATTGTCGCCGCGATAGAGGCCGGCGATGGCGCCGGGCGCCTGCTCGATGCCGTCGAGAACATCTTCCTGATACTTGAGCTTTCCTTCGCGCACCCACTGCGCCAGTTGGGCGATGGCCTCTTCGTATTTGTCTTCCCAGTCGAACGCCAGAAAGCCTTCCATGCGCGCGCGCTTGACCAGGATGTGACGCTCCACCCGTGGGCCGACCGGCCAGGGATCCCAGCTCGGCTGCGAGGCGGTGCCGCAAATGACGATGCGGGCCCGCACCGCAAGATTGCGCAGCACGGCGTCGGAGATTGCGCCGGAGGTGTTGTCGAAATAGACATCGACGCCCTTGGGACAGGCGCGCTGGATCGCGGCGTCGAGATCCTTCTCGGCCTTGTAGTCGATGGCAGCGTCATAGCCGAACAGCGACAGACAGTCCTTCACCTTGTCGGCGCCGCCGGCGATGCCCACCGCGCGACAGCCCTTGATCTTGGCGATCTGTCCCACCGCCGAACCGACGCTGCCCGACGCGGTCGAGACCAGCACCGTTTCGCCGGCCGTGGGCTGGCCGACGCCCAGCAGGCCCCAATAGGCGGTGACGCCGTTCAGTCCCAGCACGCCCAGCGCCAGCGACATCGGCAGATCGGT
>JAQSWP010000224.1 GCA_029266575.1 Alphaproteobacteria bacterium
CCTTGTTTACACAAGGGCTTGAGTGGCGAAAGACTTAATACCTCCCTTGCGCTGCACTGCAGCAATCGTGCAGGAGGGCGCGCCGAGTTCAAATCCAGCCCAGGCGGGGGAACATTTCGTCAAAGAGTTCTGAAGATCAGAACTTGCCTTTGGGGACGGTGTAGATATCCGGGTTGGCGACGCTTTCCACGTATGAAAGCATCAGCGATGTCGCCACATACTGAGCCGATTCCGCTTTGCCATCGGCCGGTTTGCCCGCTTGGGCAGGTTGCGCAGGGAGCGTTGGCTTGGCCGCCGGTTTGGCCGCGGCCTTGGGATCCGGGGTCTTCGCATCGGCAGCTTTGCCCTCGGGCTTGGCCGGCGCCATTGGGGCAATTTCCATCACAAGTTGAATGACGCGCTTCTTCTCGTCGAAACCCTGAAACAGGGTGACCTGGTTCCTGGTCGACCCGCCCTGGGTGACCGCCAGGCCCAAATTCTTGAAATAATTCTGAAGAATAGTGCCGGTATTGACCAGGCTGGCCGGCGTCACGGTCTGCTGCGCCATGCGGCCCCACACGACGTTGATGTGGATCAGGCGCTTGGTCGAGTAGCCGAAAATATAGAACACCAGCGACGTGCCGCTTCCCGGCACCAGATTTTCGACCTGGATGGCCAGGATGTCGGTCTTCTGCACTTCGTTGCGCAGCTTCTTGACGTCTTTGGCGTCGACGTCGAAATCGCGCTTGATCGCTTCCCTGACCTGCTCGTCGGTCATGCCGAAACGGGCAGAGCGAAAGCCGGTCACTTCCGCCGTGATGGCCTGCGGCACGGTTTCGGCCGGCGGCTTTCCTGCCGCTGAGGGCGGCGTCACCGCCGAAGGCGTTCCCTGCGCGCGAACCGGGAGATCGACGGCCGCCAGCAGAATGGCCGGCGCGATCAAAGCCGCGCCGGCTGTCAGTGCTTTTCGCATGGTGCTGACAGGCACCGGAGGATCAGGCCGCCTTCTTGCGACGCGCGGCGTGATCGACCAGACCGGCCCAGTTGGCCATCGACATCAGATGCGAATAGACCAGATGCAGCCAGCCTTTGGCCCGCCACTCGAGGAAAACCTCGTTCGGCAGCGCGTTGAAGCGCTGCTCGTCGATGATCTTGAAACCGCCCAGCGACACTTTCTCGACGCCGGCAATGGTGGCGTTGGCCTGGTTCTCGACCAGCAGATTGTGCTTTTTCAGCGCCTCGCCGAATTCGCGCGTCTGCACGTGATTGCCCTGGAAGGCGGAGCAGAAATTCAGCGCGTTCTGCACCAGCGCCGAGGCCTTGCCGTCGGGCTCGAACAAAATGTTGCCGTCGCCCTCGGTCAGGAAGCCGCTGTCCTCGTCGATGCAGAGGATGAACTGCAGGCCGCCGGGGCCTTCCATGAAAATGAACGGATAGCGCCGGACGTAAGCCGGAACATAGGCGGTCGGAGTCCAGCCGCCCTTCTCGTCGACGAACAGGTTCTCGCTATTGCGCAGGCCCATGACCGCGAGCGGTACCGGTGTCTCTTCGCCCGAGAAGACGATCGGATAGGTGCGCTGGATCAGCGGAAATTCGACGGCGTTGATCGGCACCGAGTTGGTGCCGCGGGCAAAGGAGAAATTCGCCTCGCGCTTCAGCTTCTTGCCGCCATGCGTACGGACGTCGAGGGGGCGCGGCTTGCGATAGAACAGGGGCAGCGCAGCGCCCGTTTGGGCCTGATTGGCGGCCTTGTCGTCTTTTGCCATATCCTCTTTCCCCTTGCCTTTGGCCATGACTCCAAAAGACTCCCTATTTCAGTGAATTTGCCGGCTTAAAGCCGCGGGCGCGGACCAGTCCGACGCCATTCGGCGTCATAAGGCCCTCACCCTCCAAAAGGGTCAAGGAAAATCAGGGTTATTTGCGACGGATTGACACTTCAGGAAAAGCGCCTAAATCATTGGGGAACAAAGCGCCGGCCGGTGCCGGTACGAGTGGAGTAAACATGACTGGTCTGGATCGAGCCGATGCGGGGAACCGCCCCGAATTGCAGCCTGTAATCGTGACTGAAAGCGCCGCCAAGCGCATCGCCACGCTGATGAGCCGCGAGGGCAATCCGGATCTGTTCCTGCGCGTCGCCGTGCTGGGCGGCGGTTGCTCGGGCTTCCAGTACACCTTCAACTTCGACGATGCCCGCACCGAGGACGATCTGGTGATCGCCAGGGATGGTGCGGTGGTGGTCATCGACAGCACCTCGCTTGACCTGCTGCGCGGCTCGCAGATCGATTTCGTCGAGGACATGGTGGGGTCGGCTTTCGCCGTCAAGAATCCCAACGCCTCCTCGAGTTGCGGTTGCGGCAATTCCTTCAGCGTCTGATTGACGTCTGACCGATCCCAGGGCCGGCTTTGCCGGCCCTTTGTCATTGCCGCTTGTTCATGACAGCCATCGCGGATCAAAATCCCTCGCCATGAAGATCGCCACCTTCAACGTCAACTCGATCCGCCGCAGAGTCGGCGCGTTGTGCCAGTGGCTCGATGATGCCGCGCCCGATGTCGTGCTGCTGCAGGAACTGAAGGCGCAGGCCGAGCAGGTGCCGATCCTGGAGATCGAGGCCAAGGGCTATCGCGTCGAGCTGGTCGGGCAGAAAGCCTATAACGGCGTCGCCATCGTCTCGCGTCATCCCATCACGGTGATCCATCGCGCCCTGCCGGGCGATACCGCCGACGAGCATGCCCGCTACATCGAAGCCGACATTGCAATGCCCGGCGGGCCGGTGCGCGTGGCGTCGATCTATCTGCCCAACGGCAATCCGGCGCCCGGCGACAAATACGATTACAAGCTGCGCTTCCTCAACCGCCTTTACGCCCATGCGCGCGAATTGCTGGAACTGGAAATCCCGGTGGTGCTGGGCGGCGACTACAACGTGGTGCCGGCCGACATCGACGTGCACGATCCAGTCGGCACCGCCGACGACGCGCTGTGCCGCCCCGAGACGCGCCAGGCCTACCGGCGCATCGTCAATCTCGGCTACACGGAAGCCTATCGCACGCTGCACCCCAACCGGATCGAATACAGCTTCTGGGACTACCAGGCCGGCGCGTGGCAGAAGAACGACGGCTGGCGCATCGACCATCTGCTGCTTTCGCCGCAGGCGGCGGACAGGCTGCTCGCCTGCGAAATCGACAGGGATCCGCGCGGCCGCCCCGAGGCGTCCGACCACACGCCCGTGTGGTGCCAGCTCCGCTGATGAAAAGCCCCGCCGAAGCGGGGCCGTTCGTTTTCTAGATATCGACGAAAGTGTGCGTCTCGGCCTTACCGCCCGGATGCGTCACCGCGCCGTCGACGGCGGGGCCAACGAGCTGTGCGTATTTCCATAGCGCGCCGGACTGGTAGTCGGTCCTTCGCGGACGCCACTTCTTGCGCCGCGACTTCAATTCCTTTTCAGATAGCTCGACGTTGAGGATGCCCTTCCTGGCGTCGATCACGATCATGTCGCCGTTTTTCAGCAAGCCGATCGGGCCGCCGACCGCCGCTTCCGGCCCGACATGGCCGATGCAGAAGCCGCGCGTGCCGCCGGAGAAACGCCCATCGGTGATCAGCGCCACCTTGTCGCCGACGCCCAACCCGTAGAGAGCGGCCGTAGTGGACAGCATCTCGCGCATGCCTGGCCCGCCCTTCGGCCCTTCGTAGCGGATGACGAGAACATCGCCTGTCTTGAACTTGCCGTTAACGACAGCATCGAAGCATTCTTCTTCGCTGTCGAAGCAGCGCGCCCGGCCGCGGAACACCAGCTTGTCCTGCTCCATGCCGGCGACCTTCACGATGGCGCCGTCGGGCGCGAGATTGCCTTTCAATCCCACCACGCCGCCGGTCGGCGTGATGCAGTTCTTTACCCGATAGACCACGTCCTGGTTGTCGGGAAACTTCACGTCCTTGTGGTTCTCCGCCAAAGTCTTGCCGGTCACGGTCAGGCAGTCGCCATTCAGCATCTTGTTGTCGAGCAGCTCCTTGATGACGACGGGAATGCCGCCGATGCGGAACATGTCGAGCGCCACGTATTTGCCGCCCGGCTTGAGATCGGCGATGTACGGCGTCTTCTTGAAGATCTTGGCGACGTCGAACAGATCGAACTTGATGCCGCATTCATGCGCCATCGCCGGCAAATGAAGTGCGGCGTTGGTCGAACCGCCGGTGGCGGCAACCACGACGGCGGCGTTCTCCAGCGATTCGCGGGTGACGATGTCGCGCGGGCGAATACCGAGCTTGAGCAGGTTCATCACCGCCTCGCCCGAGGCCACCGCATATTCGTCGCGCGATTCGTACGGCGCCGGCGAGCCGGCCGAGCCCGGCAGCGCCAGGCCGATCGCTTCGGACACGCAGGCCATGGTGTTGGCGGTGAACTGGCCGCCGCAGGAGCCGGCCGACGGACAGGCAGCACACTCCAGCTCGTGCAGGTCGGCGTCGGAGAACTTGCCGGCGGCATGCATGCCGACGCCCTCGAACACGTCGACCACGGTGACGTCCTTGCCGCGAAACTTGCCCGGCAGGATCGAGCCGCCATACATGAACACCGACGGCACGTTCAGCCGCAGCATCGACATCATCATGCCCGGCAGCGATTTGTCGCAGCCGGCCAGGGTCACCATCGCATCGTAGCAATGCCCGCGCATGGTCAGCTCGACGGAGTCGGCGATCAGGTCGCGGCTGGCCAGCGACGACTTCATGCCCTGGTGGCCCATGGCGATGCCGTCGGTCACGGTGATGGTGGTGAATTCGCGCGGCGTGCCGCCGGCGGCATCGACGCCCTTCTTCACCGCCTGCGCCTGCCGGTTCAGCGAGATGTTGCAGGGCGCAGCCTCGTTCCAGCAGGTCGCGACGCCGACCAGCGGCTGCTTGACGTGCTTTTCGCTCAGGCCCATGGCGTAAAGATAGGAGCGATGCGGCGCCCGCTCCGGCCCGACCGTCACGTAGCGGCTCGGCATCTTCGATTTGTCGAGCGTCGGATTGGGATGCAGACCCTTGGCTTTTTTGCCGGATGCCTTGTTCTTGCCAGCCATGAAATTTCCCCGAATTGAGCGAACCAAAAACCGGCGCGGACTATAGCAGAAGCACCGCTGCTGTCATTTGCAGCAGCATAAGATGGCTTCCCTGCGCCGGACGCATTTGCCGCAGCTTGAATCCTGCCGCTACAGTCGCCCGCCACCGCCGATCGGACCCGCCTTCGGCGCACCGATATCGCTGGCGATGCTGGGCGCCATCCTGGTGGCGGGAACGGCCCTGCCGATGCCGGATGCCAAGTTCTTTCTGCTGACCGGCCTCGCCGGTCTGGCGCAGATTGTCGCCACCTCCCTGCTGATCTATGCCTTCACCTTGCGCAACTTCACCGTCGGTACTGCCTACTCCAAAACCGAAACGGTACAGACCGCGATCTTTGCCACCCTCTTGCTGGCCGAGCCCTTGAACCTGTGGGCGTGGCTGGGCATTGGCGTCAGCCTTTTTGGCGTCTGGGTACTGTCGATCCGCGGCGACGCCAGGGGCCTGCGCAACATTTTGCTGGGATGGACGCAGAAATCGGCGCTGGTCGGCATCGGCGCCGGTGCGGGCTTCGCGGTGGCTGCCATTTCCATCCGCGCCGCCTCGCTATCGCTACCGGAAGGCGATTTCGTGGTGCGCGCCATCCTCACTCTGGCGGTGATGAATTCGCTGCAGGTGCTGATGCTGGGCGGCTGGCTGGGCCTGCGCGAGCGCGAGCAGCTGGTGCGCGTCGTCGTGACCTGGCGCTCGTCCGCGTTCGTCGGATTGCTGAGCGTATTGGGATCGGCGTGCTGGGCTTTGGCGATGACGCTGGAGAACGCAGCCCATGTGCGCGCGCTGGGCCAGATCGAGCTGGTGTTCACCTACATCGCTTCGCGCTGGCTGCTGAAGGAGGATCCGCTGTGGGGCGAAATTGCCGGCAGCGTACTGGTCGTGGCGGGCGTGGTGCTCCTGCTGCTGCGCGGCATCTAGCGCCGGGCTGCGAGGCGGCGGTGGGCGAAAGCGGCGAGCGTGCCGCCGAGCGTGATTGCCAGCACGACCCAGGCCGGCCGCAGATGTTCCCATGGCGGAACGATGTAGACCTCGAGCACGCGAGAGCCCGGCACGCCAGTGAAGAGTTCGTAATACGCCGCTTCGCCCAGGCCCGCGAGCACGGCCGAAACCACGCCCAGTAGCGCGAGCGGCAACAGACCCACTGGCTGGCCGCGGGTACGGCGCGCCAAAAGCCGATACCCCAGAAGCCAGATCAGAAGCCCGGTCATAACCACCGGCTCGGAGACGTTGACCTTCGACTGCATGTAGTGATGCGCGACCGCCAGCACGGCCGCCAGATAGGTCAGCCGATGCACGGTTTGCCAATGGGGCGGACCCAGCCTGCGGATCGACTTGGCCGTCGAGGTCGCCGCCAGCACGCCAAGAAAAATCAGGGCGCAAAAACCGATCAGCAGGTAGTAGCGGACCAGAATCTCGGTCGTAACCTTGAAGAGATTGAACGATTCGTCGAGCGTGTAGAGCAGCAGATGCACCAGCACGTAGGCGAACGCCGTCACGCCGATCATGCGGCGAACGACGAGCAGCTTCGGCATCGCCAGCATTTGTCGCAATGGCGTAATCGCCAGCGAGACGAAGAGGATGCGGATCGCCCACAGCCCGGTCCGGTGGATGACTTCGTTGACCGGCCTGGGCTGGTATTCGCCCAGGCCCCAGCGCGTGGCGATGATGATGCCTGGCACCAGCAACAGCAGGAACGTGATGCCGTGCAAGGGCGAGAAACGGCCAGTCCGGTCCTGCCATGGAATCCACAAGGCAGGCTTCAGCCAGCCCGAACGCCGCGTTACTGCTGTCGAACTCATGCCGGCAAAGATACGCACTTCATCCCGGCGCAGCCAGTGGGCTCACCGGAACTTGAGAAGGTTTGAGCGTCAGCCGGCCAGTTGCTGCAAAGCCCGGCCGAGCCGCTGCTTGGTCGCCACGGCGTCCTCGCGCCGCTCGCGCTGCTCGTCGACCACCTCCGGCGGCGCCTTGGCGACGAAGGCGGCGTTGTTGAGTTTGCCGTCAATCTTGCCGATCTCGCCGTCGAGCTTGCCGATTTCCTTCTTCAGCCGTGCCCGCTCGGCGGCGAAATCGATGATGTCGGCCAGCGGCAGGGCGAAGGTCGCTTCGTCGAGCACGATCTGCACGGAACCATTCGGCACCGCGCCATTACCGGCATCGATGGCGCCGATGCGGGCCAGCCGCTTGATCAGGGCGCTGTAGCGGTCCAGCCGCGCCTTGGTCTCGGCATTGGCCTCGCGCACCACCAGCGGCAGCACCGCGCCGGCCGGCACGTTCATCTCCGAACGCACGGCGCGGATGTCGGAGATCAGACGCACCAGCCAGCCGATCTCGGCCTGCGCCCTGGCATCGATCAGCGAGGGCGGCAGTTGCGGCCAGGCATCGCGGATCAGCAGGCCTTTGCCGCCAATGAACTTCTCGTAAAGTTCCTCGGTGATAAACGGCATGATCGGGTGCAGCAGATGCAGCAGCCGGTCGATCGACCAGGCCGTCACCGCCCGGATCTCGGCCGCCGCCTGCGCGTCGTCGCCCGACAGCACCGGCTTGGCGAACTCGAGGTACCAGTCGCAATAGGTGCCCCAAATAAAACTGTAGAGCTCGTTCGCCATGTCGTTGAAGCGGAACTGCTCGACCGCTTCACTGACGCGCGCGGCGGACTGCGTCAACTCGCTGACCAGCCATTTGCTCAGAGTCAGCTTGCAGGCCAACGGATCGAAGCCCGGCGCCGGGCGGCAGCCATTGACCTCGCAGAACCGCACCGCATTCCACAGCTTGGTGGCGAAGTTGCGATTGCCCTCGACGCGCTGGGTCGAGAGCTTGATCTGCCGGCCTTGCGCGGCGATCGACGCCATGGTGAAGCGCAGCGCGTCGGCGCCGTATTTGTCGATCAGGTCCAGCGGATCGATGATGTTGCCCTTGGACTTGGACATTTTCTGCCCCTTCTCGTCCGTCACCAGCCCGTGCAGGTAGACGGTGTGGAAGGGCACTTCCTTCATGAAGTGCAGGCCCATCATCATCATGCGCGCCACCCAGAAGAACAGGATGTCCTTGCCGGTGAC
Source organism: Alphaproteobacteria bacterium (assembly GCA_029266575.1). Classification (GTDB taxonomy): domain Bacteria; phylum Pseudomonadota; class Alphaproteobacteria; order Reyranellales; family JAQSWP01; genus JAQSWP01. The sequence goes on from JAQSWP010000224.1 coordinate 8,125, forward strand.
CAGCACGTCGGTCGGGTAATAGCGCTTCAGATCGCGCGTCTGCTCGGGCCAACCCAAGGTCGAGAACGGCCACAGCGCCGAGGAGAACCAGGTGTCGAGCACGTCCTTGTCGCGCGTCAGCTCGACA
>JAQSWP010000225.1 GCA_029266575.1 Alphaproteobacteria bacterium
GCCCCGGCCATGGTGGCCTCCGGCGTGTTCGCCAATGCCTTCGATCTCGATTACGCGCTCTCGCGCACCGATCCCGAGGGCAAGAGCTTCGGCGACGAGCTGAACCGTATTGGCTATGCCGGGCCGGAAAAGGTCGGCTTTCCCATCGGCGCCTATTTCGAGGCGCATATCGAGCAAGGGCCGATTCTCGAGAACAAGAAGAAGACTATCGGCGTCGTCACCGGCGGGCAGGGCCAGCGCTGGTACGAGATCGACATCACTGGCATGGAAAGCCATGCCGGCACCACGCCGATGGAACTGCGCAAGGATGCGCTGGTCGGCGCGGCAGAGCTGATCGTGGCGGCTCGACGTATCGCCACGTCGCGGCCTAACGGGCGCGCCACGGTGGGCGTCATCAATTCATTGCCGCAATCGCGCAACACCATTCCCGGCCGCGTGTCGCTGACCTTGGAGCTACGCAATCCCAGCGATGTCGAACTGACCAGGATGGATGGCGAGATGCGGGCGGAGGCGGGGAAGATCGCCGGTACGCACGGGCTCGACATGAAGATCGAGCAGATCTGGTATTTCCCGCCGCAGCCTTTCGACGCCAAATGCATCGATGCCGTGCGCAAGGCAGCGGAGAAGGAAGGCCTGCCGGCGATGGAGATCGTCTCCGGCGCCGGGCATGACGCCTGCTATATCGCCCGCGTGGCACCCTCCGCCATGGTGTTCATCCCCTGCGAAGCCGGCATCAGCCACAACGAGATCGAGGCGGCAACGCAGGCCGACACGGCGGCCGGCTGTCAGGTGCTGCTGCAGGCAATGGTGGAGCGGGCGAACGCCTAAAGCGCGGGCGTGGCGTTGGCGACGGCAAAGCCCTTGGTCTGGATGCCATCGAGGATTGGCCCGACGCCAGGCGAGTTGTGCTTCAGGCCGCCGGCGGAACCGACGTCCAGCGACTTCACCAGGGTCCAGGGCGCGCCGGCCGTGGGCAGATTGCTGCCTTCGCTGTTGGGGGTGAAGCCGAACTTGAACTTGAACCCGGTGCGGTTGCCGGATTGGAAAACGTAAACTTTCATGGCCTCATCCTAGCACGGGCATTTCGCGAAGTCTGTCAGCCCGTCCAGGCTTCCCGCCGCCTGATCCGTTCCCGGCGCTGCAGCAGGAGCGTGGCAATGATAATGCCGATGGTGACGATGCCGACGATGATGGAGGCCAGCACGTTGATTTCGGGGCTGACGCCGCGACGGACGCTGGAATAGACCAGGATCGGCAGGGTGGTGTCGGCCGGGCCGGTGACGAACTGGGCGATGACCAGATCGTCCAGCGACAGGGTGAAGGCCAGCAGCCAGCCGGACACCAGCGCCGGGGCGATGATCGGCAGGGTGATGACGAAGAACACCTTGGCCGGGCGTGCGCCCAGATCCTGTGCGGCTTCCTCAAGCGCGTAGTCGAACGTCACCAGGCGGGACTGCACGATCACCGCGACATAGGCCATGGTGAAGGTGACATGGGCGATCGCAACGGTGGTGAAGCCGCGCTCGGGCCAGCCGGTCAGCCGCTCCAGCATGACGAAGAGCAGTAGCAGGGAAATGCCCATGATCACTTCCGGCATCACCAGCGGCGCCGTGATCAGGCCGGTGAACAGGGTGCGACCGCGAAAGCGCTTGTAGCGGGCCAGCGCCACGCCGGCAAAGGTGCCGAGGACGACCGCGACGGTGGCCGTCACGAAGGCGATCTTCAGCGACAAGAGCGCGGCCGACACCATCGCGGTGTTCTGCGGCAATTCGCGCCACCATTTCAGCGAGAAGCCGCTCCACACCGTGACCAGCCGCGATTCGTTGAAGGAATAGACGATCACCGAGACGATCGGGATATAGAGAAAGGCGAAAGCGAACGCCATAGCGGTGAGGACCAAGCGCGAGCGGCGGTCGAGCATGGCTCAGCCCTCGCCTTCGGCCTGGCGCGCGCGCAGGCGCTGGAACAGCACGATGGGCAGCACCAGGATCACCAGCATGGTAACGGCGACGGCGGACGCCAGCGGCCAGTCGCGGTTGAGGAAGAATTCGTCCGACAGCACCTTGCCGATCATCAGCGTTTCGGAGCCGCCCAGCAGGTCGGGAATGACGAATTCGCCGACGGCGGGGATGAACACCAGCATGCAGCCGGCCAGCACGCCGGGTAGCGACAGCGGCAGGGTGACGGTGAGAAACGCTCTGAAAGGACGCGCGCCGAGATCGGACGCCGCTTCCAGCAGCGACAGGTCCATCTTTTCCAAGGTGGCGTAAAGCGGCAGCACCATGAACGGCAGATAGGCATAGACGATGCCGAAGAAGATCGCCCATTCGGTGCCGAGCAGCGACAGCGGCCGGTCGAGCAGCCCGATGCCCTGCAGCACCTGATTGAGCAGGCCGGTCTCGCCCAATATGCCGATCCAGGCATAGATGCGGATCAGGAACGAGGTCCAGAACGGCAATATCACCAGCATCAGCAATGGCACGCGCCAGCGGTCGGACGTGCGTGCGATGCCATAGGCCAGCGGATAGCCGATCAGCAGAGTCAGGACGGTGCTGATGGCGGCAATGCGCAGCGAGGAGAGATAGGCCGAGACATAGAGGCTGTCGCTGAACAGGAAGAGATACTTTCCTACGGCTTCGGCGAGATTGATGGCGCCGTCGGCAAACGCGGTGAAACTGAACGGCGGCACCATCTCGGTGGGTGTAGCGAAACTGATGGCCAACACGATCAGAAACGGAGTCAGAAAGAACAGCAGCAGCCAGACATAGGGGATGGCGATGACAAAGCGCGCGCCGGTAATGCCCACACGCCGGCCCAGCGCGATCGTGCCGCGATAGGGCGCGAACTGCAGCAGGCGCAGATGCAGGCCTTCGGCGAAACCGACGACCCGGCTTTCCTCGCCGGAGAGATAGGCGCGCGCCGGGCGGGCCATGTCTTAAGCCTGCGCCGTCATGACGTCAGCACGATGGCGTTCTCCGCCTCCCAGGACAGCCACACCTCCTCGTCCCACAGCACGGCGGGCTCGGCGAGGCGCACGAGATTGGGCAGCGTGGCTTCCATCGTCTCGCCGGATTGAAGCGTGACGTAGTAGTTGGAGACATCGCCCAGATAGCCGATATCGCGCACCTTGCCGCGCGTTATGTTGTGCGTTCCCGCAGGCCGGGTGCGGCTGACCTTGATTTTCTCCGGCCTGATCGCGAGCCAGACATTGGCGCCAGGGGCGGCGGAAACGCCGTGATCGACATAGACCGTGCCGCCCAAAGCCGGCGAGTCGATCACCACGTGATCGGATTCGTCCTCGACCAGCCGGCCTTCGTACATGTTCACCGAGCCAATGAAATCGGCCACGAAGCGGCTGTTGGGATATTCGTAGATTTCGTTGGGCGTGCCGACCTGCACGATCTCGCCGCGATCCATCACCGCGATGCGCGAGGCCATGGTCATGGCCTCTTCCTGATCGTGCGTGACCATGACGAAAGTGATGCCGACCTTCTCCTGGATGGTCATCAATTCAAATTGCGTCTGCTCGCGCAGTTTCTTGTCCAGGGCGGCGAGCGGCTCGTCCAGCAGCAGCAGTTTGGGCTGCTTGACCAGCGCGCGGGCCAGCGCCACGCGCTGGCGCTGGCCGCCGGAAAGCTGGTGCGGCTTGCGCTTGGCGAACTGGCTCATCTGCACCATGTCGAGAATGGCGCCGACCCGTTCGGCGATCTGCGGCTTGGGCAGACCGTCCTGCTTCAGGCCGAAGGCGATGTTCTGCTCGACGTTCATATGCGGGAACAGCGCATAGGACTGGAACATCATGTTCACGGGGCGGTCGTAGGGCGGCACGCCGGCCATATCGACGCCATCGATCAGGATGCGCCCTTCGCTGGGCGTCTCGAACCCTGCCAGCATGCGCAGCAGCGTGGTCTTGCCGGAGCCCGATCCGCCCAGCAGCGCGAACAATTCGCCGCGATAGATGTTCAGGCTGATGTCGTTGACGGCCGAGAAGTCGCTAAAGCGCTTGACCACGTTTTCGATGCGGACATAGGGAATTGCCGCCGGATCATTCCAGGGCTCGGGCGCGCGACGGGCGCGGGCGGGATCGACGATCGCCATTGCTTGCGGGAACGCTCCGTCGCGGGGGAAGGCGCGGGCGGCGTCCGGCGTCGCCCGCCTAATCCTATTTGCCGGTCTTGATCGCGGTCCAGGTGCGGGTGCGCGCCTGGTCGTATTTACGGTCGGCGGCGCTGATGGTGTAGAGATTGGCCGTCACCGCAGCACCCGGATAGATGTTCTCGTTCTCCCGTACTTCCTTGTCGAGAAACTCCACCGACTTGGCATTGCCGTTGGCGTAGCCCACGAAGTTGGAGCTGGCCGCCGCCACCTTGGGATCGAGCAGATAGTCGATCCACTTGTAGGCGTTCTCAAGATGCGGGGCGCCGACAGGAATGGCCATCACGTCGATCCACAGCAGCGCGCCCTCTTTGGGAATCGCGTACTCGATCTTGACCTTGTTCTTGCTCTTGGCGGCGCGGCCGGCGGCTTGCAGAATGTCGCCGCTGAAGCCGAAAGCGACGCAGATATTGCCCTGCGCCAGCGCGTTGATGTATTCCGACGAGTGGAACTTGCGGATATAGGGGCGGATCGACTTGAACAGCGCCGCCGCTTTTTCCAGATCGGCCGGATCCTTGCTGTCAGGATCGAGCTTCAGGTATTTCAGCGCCGCCGGGATCATGTCGGTCGGGCTGTCCAGCACCATGATGCCGCAATCCTTCAGCTTCGACGCTACTGTGGGATCGAAGATCATGCGCAGCGAATCGACCGGCGCGTCGGGCAGCGCTTTCTTGACCTTGTCGACGTTGTAGCCGATGCCGGTGGTGCCCCACATCCACGGCACCGAGTACTCGTTGCCCGGATCGTATTTGGTCAGCTGCTTCATGATTGCCGGATCGAGATTGCCGTAGTTCTTCAGCTTCGACTTGTCGAGCTTCTGGTAGATGCCGGCCGGGATCTGCCGCACCAGAAAGGGCGAGGCCGAGGGCACCACCACGTCATAGCCCGACTTGCCGGCGCGCAGCTTGGCGTCCAGCGTTTCGTTGGCGTCGTAGACGGAGTAGTTGACCTTGATGCCAGTCGCCTTGGTGAAATTGGCGGCGGCGTCTTCGGCGATGTAGTCGGACCAGTTGTAGACGTTGACGATCTGGTTCTGCGCCAG
>JAQSWP010000226.1 GCA_029266575.1 Alphaproteobacteria bacterium
GGCGCCGGCGTGCCGTGCGGGCCGCTGAACAATGTCGAGCAGGCGCTGAACGATCCGCAGGTATTGTCGCGCAACATGGTGGTGAGCGCGCCGGATGCCACGGTCGGTGAGCTGAAGATGGCCGGTAATCCCATAAAGCTATCGGGCTTCGCCGATCCCAGCACGCGCGGCCACGCTCCCGATCTCGACGCCGATCGCGCCGCCATCTTGGCCGAGCTCAAGGCGTGAGAGCATTGCGCTTCCTGGGGCGCATTATCGGACGCGCGCTCTTCGCGCTGGTCGTTGTCGTTGTGGTGGTGATCGCCGGCGCCTATTTCCACATGCGCTCCTCGCTGCCCGATTATGGTGCCGACCAGACGGTGAAGGGGCTGGCGCAGCCGGTGCAGATCATCCGCGACCGCAATGCGGTGCCGCATATCTTCGCCAACTCCTTCGAGGACGCCCTGTTCGGCCTGGGCTACGCTCATGCCCAGGACCGGCTGTGGCAGATGGAAATGACGCGGCGTTTCGCCAGCGGCAGGGTGTCGGAGCTGATGCCTTCCAAGCTGCTGGGCATCTCATTGCCAACGCCGTCTCTTTCCAGCGATCGGGCGATGCGCACACTCGGCATCCGCAATCGCGCCGAGCAGAGCTACAATGTGCTGTCGGACGCCACCAAGGCCAATCTCGCCGCCTATGCCGCCGGCGTGAACGCCTGGCTGACGACCAACAAGGCAGCCTTGCCGCCGGAATTCGTGATCCTGCAGCACACGCCCGAACCCTGGCAGCCCGTCGACTCGCTGCTCTGGGGCAAGTTGATGGCGCTATCGCTCGACGGCAACTGGCGGCGCGAGATCTTGCGCGCGCGCCTGTTCAAGGCACTGCCGGACAGGGCGGGCGATCTCTTCCCCGACTATCCCGCCGATGCCCACACGACTTTGGGCGCGGCCCAGCAGGCTTTGGAAAAACTGCCCCTGGAAAAGCTGTTCGACTTCACTGGACTGCCCGGCATCGTCAAGACCATGGCATCCAATGAATGGGTGCTGGCGGGCACCATGACGCAGACCGGCGCGCCGCTTTTGGCCAACGATCCGCATCTCAGCTTCGAGGCGCCGTCGACTTGGTACTTGGCGCGGCTGGTCGGTCCCGGCTTCGACATCCGCGGCGCCACCTCGCCCGGCACGCCCGGCGTGGTGCTGGGCCATAACGGGCGCATCGGCTGGGGATTCACCACCACCAATCTCGACAGCCAGGATCTCTTCATCGAGAAGGTCGATCCGACCAATCCCGACCGCTACGTCACGCCTGACGGCGTGGCGCCGTTCCGCATCCGCGAGGAGATCATCCGGGTGCGTGGTGCTGCGGAGGTCAAGCTGCGGGTGCGCGAGACCCGCCATGGCCCGGTGGTGTCCGAGCTGATCGCCGCGCAATCGGGCACGGGGGGCGAAATCTTCGAAACCGGCCATGTGCTGGCGCTGCAGGCGGTGGCGCTTGATGCCGCGGACACCACGGTGGAAGCGATCGCCGGCGTCAATTTCGCGCGCAACTGGGATCAGTTCCAGGAGGCGCTGCGCCGCTATGTCGGGCCGATGCAGAACATCGTCTATGCCGATATCGACGGCAATATCGGCTTCACCTCGCCCGGCCGCATTCCGTTGCGGCGCAAGGGCGACGGTTCGGTGCCGGCGCCAGGCTGGAGCGGGGAGTACGACTGGAGCGGCGTGGCGCCGTTCGAACAATTGCCGCGGCTGTTCAATCCCTCTAGCGGCCGTATCGTCAACGCCAATGCCAAGATCGGCGGGTCGGACTATCCGCATTTCATCACCCGCGACTGGGCGGAACCCTATCGCCAGCAGCGCGCCGCCACGCTGGTGAGCCGCAGCCAGCGCCACGCCGCCAGCGACATGGTTTCCATCCAGGCCGATGCGCTCTCGCCCGACGTTTTCGACATGATGCCGCTGCTGCTGCGCGCCCGGCCGGCCAATGTCCGCGAGCGCGACGCGATCGAGCGGCTGCAGGTATGGGACGGGCGCATGCTGCGCGACCGGCCCGAGCCGTTGATCTATACCGCCTGGGTGCGGGCATTGAATCGCGCGCTCTACGCCGATGAACTGGGCGATACGCTGTTCGCCGACGTCGCCTATAGCGACGAGGTGAAGATCCCGCTGCACATGCTGCAACATTCGCAGGGCTGGTGCGACGACAAGCGCACCACTGAGGCCGAAACCTGCGACCAGATCATCGGCAAGGCGCTGGGCATGGCGCTGGACGACCTGTCAGCCCGCTATGGCAGCTCGATGGACTCCTGGCGCTGGGCCGACGCGCATCCGGCGCTGTTCCGCCACCGCCTGTTCGATGCCATTGCGCCGCTGCGCTTCCTCGGCAATCGCAGCATCGCCGTCGATGGCGGTTTCCACACCCTCAACCGCGCCGCCCCGTCGGTGAACTTCGCTCGCGCGCCTTACGCCGCCCTGCATGGGGCAACCTTGCGTTCGGTGATGGATTTCTCCGATCTCGACCGCAGCCGTTTCGCGGTGCCAATGGGCCAGTCGGGCAACCCCCTGTCGCCTTGGTACGACAATGCGCTCGAGGACTGGCGCGACCTGCGCTACCTTTTCATCGCCGGAAGGCGGGAAGACCTGTTGCGGCGGGCGGAAGCCAGCCAGTGGCTGCGGCCGGCGCCGTAACCGCCTCTTGCGTGACAGGTAATCCAATCCCATATCGCGGCTAAGGCCATGCGTTGGCCGGGCGAAAGAGGGAGAATTCGCGTCGATGGCCCAGTCCGATCTGCCGGTCCCGTTCACCTTGCGGCTGAATTCCGCCGGCGCGACGCCTGATCCGATCGGCGCACCGCTTTATTACGAAGGGCTGCTCAGCCGCCGGATGATGGCGTATTTCATCGACCTCGGCCTGATCTTTCTGCTGTGGATGGCCGCGTTCGCGCTGGGGCTTGTCGTGAAAGTCGTAACGTTCGGCCTGCTGTCGCCTCTGGTCGTGCTCGCGCTCGCCATTCTGGCGCCGGCCTATCACGTTTTCACCGTCTCCGGCCCAAGCCGGGCCACGATCGGCATGCGGATCATGGATCTCGAAGTGCGCACTTTCGACGGCGGCCGGCCCAGCTGGTTGCATGCGCTGATCCAGATCGTGCTGTTCTATTTCACCGTGTCGGTGACCGGCGGGCTGGTGCTGCTGGTGGTGCTGTTCAACCGCCATCGCCGCACCTTGCACGATATCCTGTCGCATCTCGTGGTGCTGCGTCGCGTTCCGGCCGGTACGGCCACGGCAATGCCACCACGATAGCGGTTTGCCGTAGCAGCGCTTTTTCCGCATAATGGCATCCGGCCGTAAGGCCTGCGTGGTAGCGCCCGCCCGTTGCGGTGCGCCGATTGAATGGGACAGGCGATGCTGATCCGCCAGCAGAACACGCCGCTGCGTTTCTTCCGCACGACGCCCTCGATGCGCTGTCCCTACTTGCCCGAGCGGGCCGAGGTCAAGCTGCTGACCGAGCTGGGCGGGCAGGATGCGCTCAAGGACCACGACCGCTTCACCGATGCCGGATTTCGCCGCAGCCATCAGTTCATCTATAAGCCGCTTTGTCCGTCCTGCCAGGCCTGCGTGCCGGTGCGCATCCCGGTCGAGGAGTTCGTGCCCAGCCGGGCCCAGCGCCGCAATCTGCGCGACAACGAGACGCTAAGCGTCACCGTCGTACCGGCGGCCGTCACTGGCGAACAATTCCGCCTGTTCGCCTCCTATCTCCATGCCCGCCACGACGACGGCGATATGGCCGATATGGGCTTCGAGGATTATCGCGCCATGGTCGAGGACAGCCCGGTCGATACGCGGCTGGTCGAGGTCAGGCGCGGCGGCCCGGAAGGCCGGCTGGTGGCATGCTGCCTGACCGACTGGCTGGGCAATGGCATCTCCGCCGTCTATTCCTTCTTCGAGCCGACGGCGGTGCGCGCCGGGCTTGGCACCTACACGATCCTGAAGCTGGTGGAAGAGGCGCGCCGCCAGCGGCTGCCTTATGTCTATCTCGGCTACTGGATCGCGGGTTCCCGCAAGATGGAATACAAACGCAAATTCCGTCCTCTGGAGGCGCTGGGTGCCAAGGGCTGGTGGCGGTTGGACCAGGCCGAGGACTGATATTTCGCGCCATATTGCCATCACCCGACCGCCGCGATAGGGTCGCCCCGAAAAACGCGGCTGCCCGGCCAATAAGAATAAGGGAGGCTCGGGGCGTCGGAGACAGGGCAAATCGATGGCCACCCATGGCCGGCGCAGGCGATTCGTCAGTTTCCCGCTCTATCACTATCCCAACGGAAGCCGCAGGAACGCTTGGGGGGAGTTGGCGCGCATGGGCCTGTTGTTGCGTATCAGTCGAGGCATCGACTGGCTCAACGAAATGGTGGGTAAGACCGTATATTGGCTGGTGCTGGCTGCGGTGCTCGTCAGTTCCATCAATGCCGTCATCCGCTACGGCCTGAACATCAGCTCGAACGCCTGGCTCGAACTTCAATGGTATTTCTTCGGCGCCATCTTCCTGCTGTGTGCCGGATACACGCTGCTGCGCAACGAGCACATCCGCATCGACGTCGTCAGCTCCCGCCTGTCGCAGAAAACACGCAACTGGATCGAGATCGTCGGCGGCCTGTTCTTCGTGCTGCCGCTGGCCGTCGGCATGGTTTGGCTGGGCTGGCCGATATTCATGAACGCGATCAACAGCGGCGAAATCTCCGGCAATGCCGGCGGGCTCATCCGCTGGCCGGCCCGGCTGATGATCCCGATCGGTTTCTTCCTGCTTAGCCTCCAGGCCGTTTCCGAACTCATCAAGCGCGTTGCCGTGATGCAAGGGCTTATTCCCGACCCGCACGAGAAGAAAGACGCAGTGCTGCCCATCAAGCCGGTGTCGGAGTAAGGCCATGCTCGCTTTTCTGATCGAGAATATGGCGCCACTGATGTTCGTGGCGCTGGTCGTGTTCCTGCTGCTGGGCTATCCGGTTGCCTTCGCGCTGGCCGCCAACGGATTGCTGTTCGGCTTCCTCGCCATCGAACTGGGACTATTCAGCCAGAACTTCTTCCAGGCCATGCCGGAGCGCGTCTTCGGCATCATGGCTAACGACACGCTGCTGGCGATTCCCTTCTTCACCTTCATGGGGCTGATCCTCGAGCGATCCGGCATGGCCGAAGACCTGCTCGATACGATCGGCCAGCTCTTCGG
>JAQSWP010000029.1 GCA_029266575.1 Alphaproteobacteria bacterium
ATTGGTTCATGCGCTCGGACAACACATGGCCGTGATCGCCGCGCGACTGGTCCGACGCGAAGCGGGCATCGTTGCACCACTTGTCCTCTTCGCCCATCAGCTTGGCCCAGCGGCGGAACAGCGGCCCGCCGATCGCCATCATGAAGATCCAGCCGTCCTTGCATTGGAAGCAGTCCCATGGACCGGCGCCCCAGCCGCGATTCATCGCGGCGCGGCGTTCGGCCTTGATCAGATCCTGCTCGATCAGATGGGTGTCGGAGAAATTCAGCGCCGTGTGCAGCAGTGCGGTCTCGACCAGCTGCCCCTTGCCCGATTTCTCGCGCTCGTAGAGAGCCGCCATGACGCCCAGCGCGCCAAACGTGGCTGAATTGAAATCCACCACTGGCACCGCTACCCGCATCGGCGTCTTGCCGTCGCCGGTCAGGTACATCGAGCCCGACATGGCCTGGCCTATGGTGTCGAAGCCGACGCGTTCGGAATAAGGGCCACTGGAACCGAAGGTCGAGTTCATGAACATGATGATGCGCGGATTGATCGCCGCCAGAGAGTCGTAGTCGAGCCCCATCTGCTTGAGCTGCACTAGCGGCAGGTTGGCGACGACGACGTCCGCGGTCTTGGCGAGTTTCCTGACGATCTCGCGGCCCTTTGGCGTCATCGGATCGAGCGTGATGCCAAGCTTGTTGCGGTTCATCTGCATGTAGCCCGCACCAGTGCCGTCCTTGCCGACCGGCGCGGTCCAGCGGTCTTCCGAGCCTTCCAGTTTCTCGACGCGGATCACCTCGGCGCCGAAATCGCCCAGCAGGGCGGCGCAGAAGGGCCCTGCTATATAGCGGCCGAAATCGAGTACGCGAATCCCCTCAAGCACGGCCGCCATTCCTGCCTCCCGCTACTGGCTTTTATGTACGTTCATTTATAGCGGCGGGAGAGGGGCCGTACCAGCACGGCCCGTCTCGCCCTACGAAACCGCCACCGGCCCGCGCCGCAGCAACAGCAGCGCCAGCAGGATGGTCGGCACCAGGATGATCGCTGCCGCCAGCTCCATCTCGGTGTTGCTGTAGGGCATGATGCCGCCGCCAGGGACGGCCAGCACGATGCCGCCCACGATCAGCAGCACGCGCAATGGCCATTCCAGCAGGCCGGTGCGGCGCAGGTCGCCAACGCCCACCATGTAGCCCTGGATGCCGCCGCAGATCGGCAATATGCCAAGTGCGACGGTGATGGTGAGATAGATCGCCTCGAGGAAATCGCCCTGCAACACCAGTGCCGGGTTGAGCACGAAAAAGAAGGGGATAAAATAGATGATGCTGCCGACCCACATCGATTCCCAGCCCGTCTTCATCGCCGGCGCGCCGGCGATGCCAGCGGCGGCGAACGAGGCGATGGCGACTGGCGGCGTGATCGACGACAGCATGCCCCAGTAGAAGATGAACATGTGGATCGCCATCACGTTCAGCCCGGCCTTCTGCAAGGCCGGCGCCAAGAGCACGGCGAGGAAGATGTAGCAGGCGGTAGTGGTGAGCCCCAGGCCCAGGATGAAACTGGTGGCCGCCCCGATCAGCAGCAGCAGCATGGGCGAGTTGCCGGCGATGCGGACCAGATCGCCCGCCAGCGTGCCGATCACGCCGGTGGCCGAGAAGGCGCCGATCAACAGGCCGCAGCCGGCCAGGATGCCGACCAGCTCGACGAAGATCTTGCCGTTGCTCTCGAGGAACTTGATGACGTCTTTCCAGCGCCAGCGGTCCTTGTTGAACAGCTGATTGAGAATCAGCAGCAGGCCGGTGGCGTAGAATGGCGCGTGGCTTTCGCGCTTCATCACCAGCAGCATGAAGATCAGCAGCACAATGACGAAAACGAAATACCAGCCGTCCTTGAAGGTGTCCCACAGCTTGGGTAACTCGGCGCGGGGGATGCCTTTCATGCCGTGCCGCGCGGCGTAGGAATCGACTTGCATGTAGAGGCCGAAATAATAGAGCGCGGCAGGGATGACGGCAGCCAGCGCCACTTCGGCATAGGAGACGTTGAGGAACTGCGCCATGACGAAGGCGGTGGCGCCCATCACCGGCGGCGCCAGCACCGCGCCGGTAGAAGCGCAGGCCTCGATGGCGCCGGCATAGGAGGCGCGGAAGCCGGTCTTCTTCATCACCGGGATGGTCATGGTGCCGGCAGTCAGCACGTTGGAGACGATGCTGCCCGACATCATGCCCAGCAGCGCCGAAGCGAAGATGCAAACCTTGGCGGCGCCGCCGCGGAAGGTGCCGCACAGCGCGAAGGCCAGGTTGATGAAGAAGCGGCCGGCGCCGGTCATGGTCAGCGCCGTGCCGAAGATCAAAAAGCCGATCACCAGATCGGCGAAGGCCTGGATGGGGATGCCCAGCAGGCTCTCGTTGGAGAGCACGTGGAAGGCCGACGTCTCCTGCAGGTTCAGGTCGTGGCCGTTGAAGGGCGAGGGCAGGTGGCCCGCGACCAGCGGATAGAAGGTGAAGGGCAGGATCGACAGCATCAGGCTCCAGCCGCCGGTGCGCCGCAGCGCCTCCATCAGCACCGCCCACATCACGTAGCCGACCCAGATCAGATCCTGCGGCGCGCCGCCCATTTCCCAGCCGAGCTCCGCCGATTTGCGGATCTTGGTCATCAGGTAGATCGCCGCCGCCATCGTCAGCACGAAGAGCAGCGCGTCGTACCACGGCACGCGATCGAGCGGCGCTTTGGGCGTGGCCGGAAAGAGCAGGAAAGTGAAAGGCAGCAGGACGGCAATCAGCAGATAGAAATATTCGGTGTTGAGGAAGGTGTAGCCGACGAAAAAGCGCCAGGTGAATTGCTGATTCACGCACAGAAAAAGCGAGACGGCAGCCGCAACGATCAGCAGCCAGCGCCAGATGCCGGTGAGCGAGCGCACCCGCGTGGTCTCTGCTTCCATCGGCAGGGAATGCGGGTCCTTGATGTCGAGTTTGTCGGCGTTGATTGGCGTGCTCATGGCGTTTCCAGTTCGCGCTTGGGGCGCGGAAAAATGGCGCGGCCGGGCGGTTGAGCACCGCCCGGCATCACAGGATCGAAGTCTCTGACGAAAAACGCAGCCGCTACTCGAACACCGGGTCCATGCCGACCTTCTTGAGCGCGTCGGCGCGCGCCTTGCTCCAGCCGGCGGCGAACTTGTCGTCGGCCGGGTTGGTGGCGACATAGGCCTTCCACGCCGTGGCCAGCGTCGCCTGGCGCTTCAGCAGCGCATCGTTGTGCTTCTGCGCCGCGTCGGTCCAGGCGCCGGCTTCCTTCAATGCCTTGATGGTGCCGGCATGATAGGGGATCACCCAGGTCAGGTTCTGGCGCTTGACTTCGAAGCCGTCGGCGCCCGGCGCGGCGTCCCTGTACTGCGGATATGTTTCGATCATCGCCTTGGCGATGGAATAGACCAGATCGGCCGGCTGCGATTCGTAGACCATGACGATCGGGTACGGATACGCGGCCATGTCGATGCCGGCATCCTTGGTGATGCCGCCGGCGCCGCAGGTTGCCTTGTGCGGGTAGAAATACGGTCCCACCTTGGCGACGCGGTCCCAGCCGGCCTTGTCGCTGGCCGGCATTGCCGGCCAGACCAGGCCGCGCGGCGAGGCTTCGACTTCCTTGGCCTGGCCCGAGATGGTCGAGGCGAAAGCCGCATCGACCTCGTTGTTGACCATGCCCTTCCACATCGCGCCGTAGTTCGAGAACTCGACGATCTTGACGTCGTTCCTGGTCACGCCGCCAAAGGCCATGATGGCGAGCGCGTTCTGGTTCAGCGCCGGCGAGCCGACCACGAAGCCGATGCGCTTGCCCTTCATGTCCTTGACGTCCTTGATACCGGAATCCTTGGCGACACCGAGCGATAGGCCGTTGCAGGCGGTCGAGGACAGGATGAGCTGCAGCGGCTGCGGTCCCCATTCCTTGACGCCGAACTCCATCACGCCTTCCTGTGCGAAATAGGTGCCGATGCCCATGGCCGAGGCCGTGGCGCGGCCGGTCTTCAGCGGCTGCAGGCGGGCGACGTCGTTGCCGGCCGGCAGCACGCGGATGTCGGAGTTGTATTTGGTCTTGAACACCTGGCCGATGGCGACGGCCATGTTGAACCCGGACGAGCCGGTGTCGTAGGCGGTCCAGGACATCTGCTCGGGCAGTTTGACCTGGGCGCCCGCCGGCAGGGCCACTGTTGCGGCGAGAAGCGCCGCACCGGCAATAGTCAGGTATCGCGATTGCATCGTGTTCCTCCCTGTATTGATTTTGTTCGGTTTTTTGGCGCTGTCCGTCGTTGCGGCAGCGCTTGGTTGTCGTGCGGCAGTGTAACTATCTCCTCCTCTCAGGCAACCCCGCAAAACCGCCCTGCGCGCTGCGTGTTTCGTCCGCCGGAACGAACCGGTTCACGCCGACGCTTCTCAGCCGGCCGGATTGCCTGTTTCGGGATTGCCGCGCAAAATTTTGCCGATCTCGGCGGCGAGATCGTGCTGTTGGTAGGGCTTGGCGAGCAGGCGCAGGTCCAACGCCGAGTCGGACGGCAACTCGGCGTAGCCGGTGGCGATGATGATCGGCAAGTCGGGCTGCAGATCGCGGGCCGCCTTGGCGAGTTGCGCGCCGTTCATGCGCGGCATGGAATAGTCGGTGATCAGCAGGTCGATGTCATGCCGCTGCTGCAGGATACCCAGCGCCTTGTCGCCGGAATTGGCTTCGATGACGCGATGCCCCAGATCCTCCAGCATGTCGACCGTGCTCATGGCGATCAGCGCATCGTCGTCCACCACCAGTATGGTGAGGCTGGTGCTGACAATTTCCTCCACTGGCGTCCTCGCATTCTCGACGGCCTTGTGCACCGGCGTCGCCGAGGTGACCGGCAGCCACAATTCCGCGCGCGTGCCCTTGCCGATTTCGCTGGTCAGGCGCAACGCGCCATGGAGCTGCGCCGCCACGCCATGCACCATCGATAACCCCAGGCCAGTGCCCTTGCCGACGCCCTTGGTCGAGAAGAACGGCTCCGTCGCCTTGCGCAAGGTGTCCTCGTCCATGCCATGGCCGGTATCGGTTACGGCCAGCCGCAGATATTGGCCGGCGGCGAGGTCGAGGTCGCCCCTACTTTCCTGCTCGTCGACTTCGATCGACAGGGTGCCTTTCTCCTGCATGGCGTCGCGCGCATTGATGACGAGATTGAGGAGTGCCAGCTCGATCTGATTGGCATCGACCATGACCAGTGGCAGGCCCGGGTCGCCCAGGTTCAGAGTGAGTTCGATCTTCTTGCCCGCCGATTGCGTGATCAGATCGACCATGTTGCCCACCAATTCGGGCAGGCTGGTCGGCTCGACCGTCAGGTTCTGGCGGTGGGCGAAGGCCAGCAGCCGTTGCGTCAGCCCGGCGCCGCGCTGAGCGCCCTGCATGGCGCTGTCGATCAGCCGCGTGATGCGCGGATCGTCGGGCAGGCGCTTGCGCAGCAAGTCGAGATTGCCCAGCACCGCCATCAGCAGATTGTTGAAATCATGCGCGATGCCGCCAGTGAGCTGGCCGATGGTTTCAACTTTCTGGGAATGACGCAGCTGCTCTTCGGTGCGCTCGCGCTGGGTGATCTCGACCAGGACCTTTTCGTGCGCTGCTTTCAATTCCGCCGTCCGCTGCGCCACGCGTTCCTCGAGCAATTCGTTCATGTGCCGCAGCTGCCCTTCGGCCGCCTTGCGGTCGGTGATGTCGGAGAACACGCCCACCATGTGCGTCCGATGGCCCGCTCTCTTGCGCAGCAGCCTGGCACGAACATCGACCCAATGCAGGCTGCCGTCGGGCCACAGGATGCGATGCTCGATCACGAAATCCTGCCCGGTCGAAAAAGTCTCCAGCGCCGCCGCATCGACGCGAGCCCTGTCGTCGGAATGCACGCTGGCGATCATATCGTGGAAGGTGAAAGCGTCTTCGGCCGCACGACCGAAAATCCGCTTCGCCATTTCGGACGTGTCGAGTTGCCCCGTCGCCGGTTCGAGCTCCCACGCGCCCAGGCGGCCAGCGAGCAGGGCGGTGTGCAACCGTTCCTCGCTTTCGCGCAGCTCCATCATTCGATTGCGCATTTCGTACTGGCGCATGCGGCCGCGCAAGGCAGTGCGCACGACGCTGACGAAGGTGGCGGCGCGAAACGGCCGCTCGAGGAAGATGACGTTGCCCAGCAACCCGGAAAGCCGTGCTGCTTCGGGGTTGAACTCCGGTCCGCCGCCGCGCTGAGTCAGAATAATGAAGGGCAGGTCCGACCAGGGTTTCTGTTGGTGCAGCCAGACGGCGACTTTGCGCAGATCGGTCGTCGCGATGGCTTCCTCGGTGACCACCGCCGCGCCCAACTCGTCGTTCAGCGCGTTCTCGAGGCCCGGCATGTCGGCGCAGACGACCGCGTCGATCCCCGCTTCCCGCAACATGGCGCCGGCCACGCCGGCATCGCGGCCATGCGGCGCGAAAATCGCGATCTGGGCGGCCGGGTTAGGAATTAACGTCACTCGCCATATCCCGCTTCAGCGGGGAGGCGCCATCGTTTACCAGCACCGGCACACCGCGCAGAATTCCATGGAAGTTGTTCAGTGGGTCGCCAAGCGTCAGGCCCTTGCCGGTGATGCGATATTCCCGGATGGTCTCCTCGTGATGCCCTGTGCGCTTTTTGATTACCGACACTGCGCGCCTCACGCTGCCCAACGCCTCGAAATAGCGCAGCAGGATAACCGTGTCGGCCAGATAGGTGACGTCGACCGGCGCCTTCATGTCGCCCACCAGTCCGTGCTGCGCTACGGTCAAAAACGTATTGGCGCCTTGGCGGTTCAAATACTGGATCAGTTCGTGGACATGCAGGATCAGCGCGTTCTCCTGCGGCATCGCGGCCTGGTAGCCGTTCAGACTGTCGATCACCACCGTTTTGGCCTGGGCGCTATCGACGCGGCTTCTGACCCGGTGGGCGAATTCGCCTGGCGACAGCTCGGCGGCGTCGAGCTGCTCGATATGCAGCATGCCGTCATCGCGCATGCGCTCGAAATCGAATCCCATGGCCTTGGTGCGGTCGAACAGCAGGCTCAACTCCTCGTCGAACAGGAACATGGCGGCTTTTTCGGCGCGCTTTACCGCCGCCGCGACGAACTGGAAGACGAAGGTGCTCTTGCCGGTGCCGGCCGGTCCCAGCACCAGTGTGCTCGAGCCGCGCTCGATGCCGCCGCCCAGCAGCTTGTCCAGTTCGGCGCTGCCGCTCTTGAGCTGTGTGCGGGCAAAACTGGTGCGATGTTCTGCAGCGACCAGCCGGGGGAACACGACCAGCCCGCCGGTCGCGATAGTGAAATCGTGATAACCGCCACGGAATTTCTGGCCGCGATATTTGCTGATCCGCAACCGGCGGCGCTCGGCGCCGTAATCGGGCGCCAATTCCTCGAGCTGAA
The DNA here is from genome assembly GCA_029266575.1 of Alphaproteobacteria bacterium. Lineage (GTDB taxonomy): Bacteria > Pseudomonadota > Alphaproteobacteria > Reyranellales > JAQSWP01 > JAQSWP01. Next base: position 7,407 of record JAQSWP010000029.1, read on the forward strand.
TGACGCCATGCACCACGCTATGCGCGGTCTTGTCGTTGCTCTCCGAGGTGCGGTCGTCGAGCATCAGCACCGTGGCGCCGTGACGGGCGAAATAATGCTTCAGCGCCAGGATCTGCCGGCGGTAGCGCAGCGAGCTTTGCGCCAGCAGGCGGATTTCGGACAGGCTGTCGAGCACCACCCGGGCAGGACCGATGCGCTCGAACGCGTCGAAAATCGCCTTGGTGGTTTCGCCCAGTTCGAGATCGGAGGAATAGAGCAGGCTTTGCTGCTGGTCGGCATCGAGCAGGCTTTCCGCGGGCGCCAATTCGAACACCTCGATTGCCGCAGGCAGGTCCCAGCCGTGGGACGCCGCGCCGCCCCGCAACTCGCGCTCGGTTTCCGACAGGGTTATGTAGAGGGATTTCTCGCCCTGCCTGGCGCCTTCCAGCAGGAAGCTCAGCGCCAGGGTAGTTTTGCCGGTGCCGGGCTGGCCTTCCACCAGAAAGGCGTGCCCTACCGCCAGGCCACCGGCCAGAACGTCGTCGAGGCCGGATATGCCGGTTTTGGCTTTTGCGGCACGTTGATGCGGCGGTTTCATTCGCATGCTCCGGTGTTCACCAGCGAGTGAAACGGAATGCCAGTCCGTTGCCTCGTTGGGTGTACTCATGGACGGGCAAGGGGATGCCCCCGCTGCCGTCCAGCGGGCAAGCGGGCTTGGCGTAGCAAGCTTAGGCAGGTTTCACCGCCGGCAGAAGCGAAAAGGGCGGCACAAGGCCGCCCTTTGCAGTGCTTGAAAGAACGTTACTCGAATACCGGCGGCATGCCCGCTTTCTTCAGCGCATCGGCGCGGGCGGCGACCCAGGCGGCGGCGAACTTGTCTTCCGCCGGGCTGGTGGCGACGAAGGCCTTCCAGGCTGCCGCCAGCACTTCCTGCCGCTTGAGCAGCGCATCATTGTGCTTCTGCGCCGCATCGGTCCACACGCCGGCTTCTTTCAACGCCCTGATGGCGCCGTCGTGATAGGGAATCACCCAGGTTACGTTCTGCTGCTTGGCTTCCAGACCGTCGGCGCCCGGCGCCGCCGTCTTGTAATCGTCGTAGTTTACGATCATCGACTTCACGATGGCGTGGATCTGATCCGCCGGCTGATCCGCGTAGCTCATGAAGATCGGGTAGGGATAGGTCGGCATCTCGACCGGGTTGTCCTTGGTGATGCCGCCCGAGCCGCACGTGGCCTTGTGGGGAATGAAGTATGGGGCCTTGGCCTGCAACCGCGCCCAACCCGCTTTATCGGAAGCGGGCATCACGGGCCAGACCGCACCGCGTGGTGAAGCATCCAGCTCCCTTGTCTGGCCGGAGATGGTGGACGAGAAGCCAGCATCGGCCTCGTTGTTGATGACGCCCTTCCACATCGCGTTGTTGGACGAGAATTCGACGATCTTCACGTCGTTGGGCGTCAGTCCTGCGAAAGCCAGGATGGCATAGGCGCCTTGCGTCAGCGCCGGCGAGCCGACCACGGCAGCCAGCCGCTTGCCTTTCAGGTCGGCGATGGTCTTCACGCCGGTGTCCTTGGCGACGCCCAAGGCCAGCCCGTTGCAGGAGATGGTCGAGAGCAGCAGACGGATAGGCTGCGGGCCCCAGTCCTTGCCGCCGAATTCGTAGACGCCTTCCTGCGCGAAGTATGAGCCGATGCCCATCGCCGAAATATTGGCGCGGCCGGCCTTCAGCGGGTTGAGCCGGGCGGTGTCGTTGCCCGCCGGCAGCACGCGCACGTCCGACCCGCTCTTGGTCTTCATCATCTGTCCCACGGCGACGGCGATGTTGAAGCCGGACGAGCCGGTGTCGTAAGCGGTCCAGGACTGGGCTGGCGGCACCTGCTGGGCGAAGCTGGTGCCCGACAGCAGGCCCGCGCCGAGAAGCGCGGCAAGGCCTGCCGTGCGTACAATACTACTCATCTGTTTCCTCCGTTCGTTTTCACCGCAGGACGCGGCGCATGCCTTGACCGATTTGCGGTGGCGCAAGCAGGATAGCGAACGAGTGTTCCTCCACGCAAATCGCGATCGCCCGTGACAGTCCTGCCAATTCTGCGTCTGCCAGGAAGCCGGCCCATTGCGCCGCGGCAATCGCCGTTCTCGCGCCGCTTCTGGGACGCGCTTGCCGTGGGACGGTTCGAGACCACTTTCTGCCTCGATTGCGGCCTGGGCGCTTTTCCGCCGCGCTTCTTCTGCCCCCATTGCTGGAGCCAGGCCATCCAATGGCGCGCGCTGAGCGGACGCGGGCGGCTCTACAGCAGGACGCGGATTCACGCCGCCGCCACCGCCTTTGCCGACGACGCGCCCTACGATCTCGCTTTGGTCGATCTGGAGGAGGGCTTGCGTGTCGCCATGCGCTTGATGGATGGCGCTGGCCTGGAACTGGATGCGGCGGTCAGGCTGGCTGTGCTGGTGTACGAAGACGGGCCGCTGTTCTGCGCCCGGCCGGTCGGATCCTAATCCTTCGACGGCGCCTCCAAGGCCAGCAATTTCGCGCCGGTGCCCGCGAGGCCCTGATCATTCTATGGGGCCTGGCATTTCGCTGACCGAGCGATCTCTCTGCGAACATCCGGCACAAAAGGGCTGCGGCTCAGGCGGAATGCATACTATTGCATTCGCAACTGAGATCGTTTGACTGCGACAGATGAACACAGTTCACAGAATGGGCTGAACGCTGTTGAGCATTCCATCTCGAATGGCGGAACTGGCGCGAATTTATCGTGCTAAAAGCGGTTAATTGCGAATGCATCTCAAAGTTGTGCACATTCATTAGAAGTAGCTATAGAGATATTAGTCTTTAGTGGATTAGACCGGCGGCGCGAATTCGATAGGGTTCCCTCGCTTCAATTGTTCTGGGGGATTTATGAAGCAATTTGCAGGGCGCACGCGGTGGCGTGCGCAGGCCGAACGCGATGTGCGCAGACGACGGAAACGAAACGACGCAGGACCAGTCTTCGAGAATGTAGTAGCCGGAATTTTTTCCGCACATTTCAAAAAACTATCGATTTTGCTTTTGTTGATTGGTTTTCTGGCGCATTTACCGACCGCTAAAGCGGCTTCCGCCATATCGCTGGCGGGTATCGATTTCGAGCAGCTCTGCCGCGACACGGCGCATGTGCCCCTGGTGCAGGCGGCGATCCACCCGGCCTATATCAACGTATGGTCGGTTCAGGAATCGCGCGAGCATCGGCGGTACGAGCAATACACGTTCAGAACGCAGCGCATCGACGTGCGGGTCGAGCACGACATCAGCCTCTATCACGGGTTGATCCACCGTACGCTCGATCTGATCGGCGAATCGCAGTGGAAATACCGCGATTTGCCGGCGCAGGAGGATTACGAGCACTGGCTGATCTACCACACGCTGGAATTGCACTGGCCCGGCATGCAGCGGCGGCACGGCAACGAGCCGACGCGAACGATACTAAGCATCGCCAGCGAGTACTGGCTCCAGTATGCGGAGCGCTACGCCGAGATCGAAACCAAAGCCGCGGCGCTGGCGCGCAAGTCGTGGTGCGCCACCAATAAGGCGATCCTCGAGGTGAATGCCGCACCGCCGCGACCGGCCCCGCCGGAGCAGCGGGCAAACCCATTGTTGCTGCAGGTGGCGCAAGCGGCGCGGGAGCTGCCTGGCCAGGTCCGGACTCCGCGACCGCTGCCGGCGCCACCGTCTGCGCCGCTAACCCCGTCGCAGGAGACGCAGCCGGAGAAAGCGGCGGCTCAAACCCGGGCGGAGCAGCCGCCGGGCCCGCCTGGACCTGTCCACCAGGCACAGCCGCAGCAATTCCACTCACCGGCCGCTTCGCTGGCGGCAGAGCCGATTGGAATCGCGTCGGAATTTGCTGCCGTGCGCCGTCCGGCGGAAGACACGCCGCAGGCGCAGGCGCAACAGGCGAAGCTTTCGGCGCAACCGGCATCGACTGAGAGGCCGACGCCAACGCCAGACGCTCCTCGAACTGGCGCGCCAGTTCCGGGCGCGCCGAAGCAGCCGGCGCCGGTCTCGCTGGGGCCACGCGTCGAGCCGGTGAAGATCATGTCGGAATTCTTCGTCGCTTTGCCGGAGCCGGAGGAAAAACCACCGACGCCAGCCTGGCCGGCGCCGTCGGTCATCTCGGCCGATTTGCCGGCCGATCCAACCCTGCCGGCGAGCAACTGGCGCTAGGCGAATCCCGATCGGGTGGAAGCGCGGGCTTGCTTGCGGCGCTGCGCTTTCCGCCTGAAAGCTATTGCGCCGCCTGCTGGCCGAGCGTCAGCGCCGCGGCAGCGCATTTTTCGGCCCAGTTCGCCATATCGCAGCCGATGAAGACCTGGCGTGCCGCCTCGATATCCTCGCGGCCGCCGAGATCGTCGGCGGCGGCGCGGCACAAGCCGCGATCGAACAGCGCATGGGCCTGCAGCGGCCGCATGCCAAGCGTGCGGGCCAATTCGAGGCAGGCGGTGAGCTTGTCGGCCGCTTCCTGGTGGCGGCCCTGGCGGCCGGCGATCAAAGCTTCCAGCCGCATTGCCCAGGCATTGCCGGCGTCGTCGGAGGCGCGTTGCGCCATGGCGCGGCCCTCGTTCAGGCACGCAAGCGCATCTTCGGCACGGCCCTGCAGCACCAGAACCTCGCCCATCCAGAAATGCGGCAGGCAGGTTTTCTGCGAACCGACGTGATTGCGATCGACGGCAAAGCGCAATTGCTCGACCGCTTCGTCCAGCCGGCCGGCGGCGGTGCAGGCGCGCCCGAGCAGGCCGGCTATGTAAACGGTGACCGCCGCCGCCTGGGCGCTGCGCGCCAGGAGTAGCGCCCGTTCCAGCAGGGGAATGGCGTTCTGCGTATCGCCCTGATAGGTGGCGTAATAGCCCATGGCGATATGGGTGGCGACGATGCTGTAGGTATCGCGGCTCTCCAGCGCGAAGGCGGTTGCCTCGGTGTTGATGCGGCGGGCGGCGGCGAAATCCCCCAACTCGGAGAGCGCGGCCACCATGTAGTTGCGGGCGAAGACGCTGGTCAGCCCGCTCATGCCCAGTCGTTCGTTGGCCAGCGGCCCGGTCAGGATGTCGCAAACCTTGCCCAGCGTCTCGAGGCAATCGCGGAAGGCGCCGTTCATGAACTGCGCCAGCCCAACGCGGAACAGCGCCATGGCCAGCAAGCGCGGATCGTCCAGGCGTTCGGCGGTAAGCCGGGCGCGGCGGGCGAATTCCAACGCCGGCGTGCCATCGCCCGCCACCCAGTGCTGCGCCGAGAGATAGGTCCAGGTCGCGGCCAGCCGGTGCTCGTCGCCGATTGACTGGGCCAACTGCTCGGCGCGCTCCAGGCTTTCCAGCATCGTATCGTGCGCCACGCCCAGCACCGCCCAGATGCCGCGCAGCTTCAAAATGGCGTCGATGGCGCGGCGCGCGGTCTCGGTGGTCTGCTCGAGATTGTCCAGCGCCTGCAGCGCCGAGGACAGATGCGCCGACGCTTCGCGATAGGCGCCCTGCGCCAAAGCGCGGTCGGCGGCCTGCTCCTGGTAGGACGAGGCCTTGACCCAGGCGCGGCCCATGGTGGCGTGCAGGGCCAATTGCTCGATGTGCTCGTCCACCGTGGCGCTCTGTTCGATCGCTTCGACGATGCGCCGATGGATCGCCTCCTGGCGGCGCTTCAGCATGGAATCCAGCACCGCATCGCGCATCAGCGCGTGGCCGAAGGCGTATTCCACGTCGGGATAGAGATTGACCACGCGCAGCACTTCGGCGTGGCGCGCCTCGGCCAGCGCATTCTGCAGCTCCTCGCTGCGCATCTGCGCCACGCGCTCGAGCAGGTTGAGCGGGATCAGCGCGCCGATCAGCGCCGCCAGTTCCAGCACGGTGAAGCAGGTCGGCGACAGCCGGTCGATCCGGGCGGCCAGTACCGAGTTGACCGAGGCCGGCAGCTGCACGCGTTCGGGGGCGCGGTTGCAGACGAAGCCGCCATCGTCGGCCACCAGCACCCCTTCCTGCGCCAAGGCCCGCACGCACTGCTCCATGAACAGCGGATTGCCGGCGGTCTGATCGGCCAGCATCGATTTCAGCGGCGCCAGCGAGACGTGCGAGCCCATCGCGCGCTTCAGGAACTCTTCGGTCTCGGCATTGCTCAGAGGCAGCAGGCGGGTCTGGCTGCAGCCGGCGCGCCCGCTCCAGCGCGGCTGGTATTCGGGCCGATAGCTTAGCACCAGCAGCAGGCGCATGGCCGGCAGCGATTCGATCATCGCCTCGATCACCGCCTCGCTTTCGCCGTCGATCCAGTGCAGGTCCTCGAGCACCGCAATCAGCGGGCGGCGGATGGTGGCGAAGGCGACCAGCTTGCGGCAGGCGTCGAGGATCTGGCGGCGGCGGGCTTCGGGTTCCAGCGCCGCCCATTCGCTGTCGATGTCGCCGCCGACCAGCATGGAGGCGAGCGGCCTTGTCAACGTTTCCATGCCCGGATCCAGCGCGATCAGCCGGCCATGCACGCGTTTGATCACCTCGGCGCCGGTGAAGCTTTCGCCGATGCCGAAGAAGTGGCGGATCATGCCGCCGATCGCGTTGTAGGCGATGGTCTGGCCATAGGGCGCGGCGCCGCCCACCAGCACGGTGCACTCCTGGGCCAGCTCGGAGGAAACCAGCTCGTGGATCAGACGCGACTTGCCGATGCCGGCTTCGCCGACCAGCCCCACGACCCGGCCGCCGCCGCGTTGCACGTCTTCAAGCGCCGCGTGCAAGGTCTGCCGCTCGATATGGCGGCCGGTGAAATCGCTCAGCGACTGGCCGCTCGCGGCATGCCAGCGGCTGCGCGGACTGGTGGCGCCGACAAGGCGGAAGACCTCGAGCGGATCGGGCATGCCTTTGACGTCGTGCCGGCCCAGCGACTCGGCATCGATATAGGCCTCGGCCAGCGCCTGGGTATGGGCGCTCATCAGCACCGAGCCCGGTTCGGCCATCTGCTCCATGCGGGCCGCCAGGTGCACGGCATCGCCGATGGCGTTGTATTCCTGGCCCATGTCGGTGTTGCGCACCTTGGTCAGCACTTCGCCCGAGTTCAGCCCGATGCGCACCGCGCCGCCGATCTCGCCCAGCTCGCCGATGCGGCGTTGCATGGCAAGGGCGGCATAGCAGGCGCGGACGGCATGGTCCTCATGCGCCACCGGCGCGCCGAACAGTGCCAGGATGCCGTCGCCCATGATCTGGCAGACGGTGCCTTCGTAGCGCTTGACGGTTTCGATCATGGCGCGGATCGCGGGTTCCAGTTTCGCCATGGTTTCTTCCGGATCGAGACCGGCGATCATCGCGGTCGAGCCGCGGATATCGGCGAACAGCACCGTCACCAGCTTGATCTGGCCGTCGGTGGCGGCCGGGCCGGTGACCAGGCGGCTGCCGATCTGCGAGCCAAGCCCCAGACTGGATTTCGTGCTGGCAGCGCTCTCCTGGATCGGCCGGCCGCAGCCGCCGCAGAAGCGGTCGGACGAGGAATTCTGAAAGTCGCAGGATTCGCAAGACACAGCCAGCGCCGCTCCGCACTGCGCGCAGAAACGCCGTCCCGCGGCGTTTTGGGTATGGCAAGTAGCGCACTGCATCCTGATGGGTCGCTTCTGACCTTGGCTCGCGGGATTGTCGAGCTATGCTAGGATCATAGCGCCATTTCCTGTGGTTGCGAAATCGCCCGGAACTGGCGCTGCGCGAGAACGAAAGAGCTGGGGGGACGATTGTTCGCTGAAACCTTCTTGTGGATGACGCGGCAGTCGCCGCGTCTGCGGCGCTCGCTGTGGCGCGGTTTGTTCGGATTGCTGGCCGGCAAGTTCCGCGACGTGACCTGGTGGCAATACATGAATTACGGCTTTGCGCCGCTCGACGCCGGCGATCAGGCGCCGGCGCTGCAGGCCGCCGACGAGCCCGACCGCTACGCCATCAACCTCTACCATCACGTCGCCAGCGGCGCGCCCATCGCCGAGCGCGACGTGCTCGAAGTCGGCTGCGGGCGGGGCGGCGGCAGCTCCTACATCGCGCGCTACCTGAAACCGGCGCGCATGGTGGGCGTCGACATCTCGCACAACGCCATCGCGTTCTGCCGCAAGGTGCATCGCGCCGCCAATCTCGACTACCGCCACGGCGATGCCGAGGCGCTGCCATTCGCCGACGCCAGTTTCGATGCGGTGGTCAACGTCGAATCATCCTTCTGCTACGGCAGTCTCGACGGTTTCTTCGCCGAGGTGGCGCGCGTGCTGCGGCCGGGCGGCTACCTGCTGCTGGCCGATCTCAGGTTGGCCGGCGAAGTCGCCGATCTCGACGCCGCTTTGGCGCGCAGCAGCTTGAACCTGGTCAACCGGCGCGACATCACCCAGAACGTGGTCGAAGCTTTGGCGCGCGACAGCGAGCGGCGCTCGAAAGCCACCGGCGATCGCATCCCGCGGCCGTTCCGCCGCATGTTCAACGTCTTCCTGGGCGTCGAGGGAACGCGCATGCCGGTGCATCTGCGCAGCCGCGAGATGATCTATCTCAGCTAGAGATGATCTATCTCAGCTATTGCCTGCAGAAGCCGGGAACGGCGGGCGAGGCGGAGCGCAATCTGCACCTGGAAACGGCAGCGGCGCTATAGGCGCTTACGGGTTCCCGCAATTCCATGGTTCATTCCACCATCCGCGCCACGTTTGAGGCTGTCCTGCCACTGCACGACGCGGGCGATAGCGCCGAAGTGGCGCGCGCGGTGCGGCAGGGACGCACGTTGCGCGAGCTGTTCAGCCGCGAGCAGCTGCTGCGCATCAATGTGGTTGCCGCCGGCAGCGAGTTGCCGCACTTCGCCGAGCATCTGTGGCCGCTGCAAAGCGATTGGCTGCAATATCGCTTCTTCGATCTGGCCGCGGTGAGCCCGGGTCTCGACGCCAATCCTGCCGATTTCCGGCGCAAAGCGCAGATTGCCAGGATGGCCGGAGGCGACTGGCTTGGAGTGCGGCACTGGCTGGCCCTGGATGCGCGCATTGCCTGCGTGCGGAAATTCGGTATCGCCGATCTGTTTGCGGCCGAGCGGGCCCTGATGGATGTTCGCGGCGTAACGGTGGCGGAAGCCGGTCAAGCCTGGGCGACGCGACAGGTGCTTGGCATGGTCGCGCCGCCAGCGACGTTTGCCTGCGGCACGCTGCCGCAAATCTACGCGACGCCCATCATGCGGGCGCTGCAGGAGATCATCCGTTCCCTGCACGGGCGGCCGTGGATCGAACTCCTGTTGGACGAAGAAGCAGCCGGGCACTATCGCCGCACCGGCGCGAGCTGGAGCGAAGCCATGCTCTACTATGCGGTCGCTGCCCGCACGGGAATGCTGCGGCGGATGCATGCGCTGTCAGGCATCGACACGCCGCATCGCCTGGCCGCAATCTTCGACGCCGATGCAGGTTCAGCTCTGCCGGACCAGCCGGACCAACGTCCGCTGGCCACGCCGCAATCCTCCCCTGCGCCCTTGGCCTTAACGGCGTCGCCGGCGCCGCTGGCCGACGATGCGTTCGAGCAGGAGGCAACGCCTACCTATATGCGCGCGCGAATCCTCTGCCACGAGCCGCTGCTGGTGTGGGGCGCGCAAGATCGAACTGGCCTGGCCAATCTGTTGCGAAATGGAGTGATGGAGCCGTTCCGCGCCGTTCCCGCGCTGGTTCTGGTGTCGCTGCCCAGCAGCCGCGAAGCGCCGCACGACATGCTGGTGTTGGCGGCAGCGATCGCGCGGCGTCGGCGCGAGTTGCCGCAGCACACGATCCTGGTGCTGTGCAATACGGAATGCGAAGTCAACGGGCTACGCGAACTGGGCGTCGATTGCGTGCTGGCCAACCATAATTTGTTTCTCGACGAGCGACCGTTCCTGGCCGCGCCCGAGGTGCAGCCCGAATTCGACGCCGTCTACAATGCCGGCTTTCATCCGGCAAAGCGGCACCGGCTGGCCGCGGACATCGCATCGCTGGCGCTGATTTTTCCCAACTGGCACGACGAATACGTCGAATACGCGGCCGAATCGAAACGGTCGCTGGCGCACGCGGTCTTCCTCAATCAGCCGACGGCGGAGTCGGAATACCAGTTCTTCGACCGCAACAAGCTTGCCGCGCAATTGGCGCGGGCGCGCGTTGGTCTTTGCCTTTCCGATATCGAAGGATCGATGCGGGCCAGTATCGAATATCTCTTCGCCGGCCTGCCCATCGTCTCGACCCTCAATCGCGGGGGGCGCGACCAGTTTTTCGACGCCGACGTTTGCGTCACGGTGCCGCCGTCACCCAAGCTGATCGCCGAGGCCGTGCGCGAACTCATCCGCCTCGACCTTCCGCGCTCCTGGGTCCGGCAACGGACCATGCACAAGCTGGCGTCGCATCGCGAGCGGCTGATCGCGGCGGTGCAGCAGGCGATGCTGGCAATGGGCTGCGAGCGTATGCCGAAAGTCGACTGGCCGTGGCTGGTCGAGGCGCGCGGCCACTATTCCATCGCCGATTTTCACAAAGCGGCGGCGCGATGAACCCGGCTTATTGGGCCAGCGGTTTGATCATCGACCATAACAGCCCGAACAGCATGAACAGGCTGGCGATCGCCGCAACCCATTTCAGCCAGCGCCGCCGCGGCGGCGCCGCTTCGTCGGCTTCGTCGTAATCGCGATTGCGCCATTCGCGATGCGGCGCGGCGCCGGAGCCGGGTTTGGTGCTGGGGTCCATAGCGCTGCAGTCTAGACAACTGCAGGATGCAGTCCAAGGAGTGACGCTGGAACAACCTTGTGGCTATATGCCACTGTCGTTGGTGTAACAAAGAATTTGCGGAGCCATGACCGACTTTTCCTCGCGTACGACGTTGCAGGCGGTGATGCCGCTGGCTCTCGAAGGCAGTCGTGATGGCAACGATCTCGCCCGGGCAGTCACTCAGGGGCGAACCCTGCGCCATTTTTTCCGCCACGACGAATTGCTGTGCGTCAACGTGGTCGGCCGCGCCCATGAACTGCCGCAGATCGCCGCCGCCCTGAAGCCACTGGAAACCGATTGGCTGCAGTACCGGCTGATCGACGAGATCATGGTCCATCCGGGCATGACCGGTCTTCCCGTCAGTGGCTGGCACAAGCAGCAGGTCGTCAAAATGGCGGCGCCGGAATGGTTGCGGGCCCCGCTCTGGCTGACGCTCGATGCCGATGTCATCTGCACCCAGCCGTTTGGCGTCGATGACGTGGCGCCCGGCGGCCGCGGCCTCCTGTCCGTCGATGACGTCAATGAAACCTCGATCTACCAGCGATGGGCCTGGGCATCGCGCGAAGTGCTGGGCATGGCAACGCCGCCGATCTCGATTTCGACCAGCATCACGCCGTTGACCTATGCAGCGCCAATCATGCGCGCCTGCTATCAGGTGATCGAGGCCGTGCATGGCAGGCCGTGGAAGGACGTGCTGCTGGATGCCGCGCTCGTCGCCGGGCTGGTGCAGCGGTATGGCCAGGGGTGGACCGAAAATCAGGTCTATCACACGGTCGGAGCGCGGTTCGGCATGCTGCGGACGTATCATGCGATCTCCGGCATCGATGTGGCGCACTCGCTGGTAGGGGGCGGCATCTGGCGCGACCAGGATTGGCCCGACTGGAACGTCGAAGCCGCCTTCCGGCGCGAGCATTTCGGAATTTTCCAGGTGTGCAGCTCGTACACCGGCATGCCGGCCGAATTCGTCGCCACGAAGGTAGAGCCGTTTTTGAAGGAGACCGCGCCCGAGCCGCGGCCGTTCCACGGCGTACTGCTCGACGAAGCGGTCGAGAAACGACCGACTGGCAGCGAGTTCCGCGGCCGGATCCTGTGCCGCAAGCCGCTGGTCGTCCTGGGGCCGTTTGATGAAGTGAATGCCGATTGGACCAATATTCTGGCGCACGGGGTCCTGCAGCCGCTGCAGCATCTGGCCGCCGTGGTGATCGTCACCCTGCCGTATAGCCGCGAGGCGGCGGAGAAATGCAAACTGCTTGCGGCGCGCATCGCGCGGCGCCAGCGCGAAGCGCCGCAGCATCGGTTCATCGTCCTTTGCAACACCGAGGTCGAGGTCGAGAATTTTCGCCAGCTTGGCTTGAATGCCGCTCTCGTCAGCCACAACGCACTGCTCGACGAACGGAACTTTCTTTCCCATATCAAGGTGCAGCCGGAGTTCGATGCGGTCTACAACGCCGGCTTCCATCCCGCCAAGCGCCACCAACTGGCGGCGCAGATCGACTCGCTGGCCTTGATCTACGCCAACTGGCACGACCTGCCCGAAAATGCCCAATACGCCGCCGAAGCCAAGCAGGCTTTGGCGCATGCGGTGCATCTCAACCGACCTCGGCCACAGGATGCCTATCGCTATTTCAAGCGGCACGAACTTGCCGGGCAACTGCAGCGCGCCCGGGTCGGCCTTTGCCTCTCGGAAGAGGAGGGATCGATGCGTGCCAGCATGGAATACCTGTTCGCCGGCCTGCCGCTGGTCTCGACCTTCAGCCGCGGCGGCCGCGACCAGTTCTTCGATGCCGATTATTGCGCCGTCGTGCCGCCCGATCCGGCGATGATCGCGCAGGCGGTGCGGGAGCTTGCGGCGCGTAATGTGCCGCGTTCCCACGTCCAACGCCGCACCATGCACAAATTGACGGCCCATCGCGAACGGATGGTCCAGATCGTGCAGCAGGCAATCGCTTCGCTGGGTCATCAAGGGCGGGCCGGCATCACCTGGCCGTGGTGGGATTACGAGCGCACCTTCACGGCGGAAAGCTTCCGGCGCGAGCTGTTGGCCGAACCAGCGTCATAACGGTTCGCCGCGCTCGTCGCGACATACGATGGGGCGCGGCAGCGTTTGCACGTCGTCGAATTCCACCCGCAGCGCCAGGGCTTCCCGCGGCGAGGCGGCGTGCTGCATCGCATGGCCAAGGGCCCGCTGCTGATCCCGGCGAATCTGGACCAGCGCCACCCAGGCGATATCCGAGAGCGACGCCGAATCCGGCAGCAGCCTGTAGCGCGTCATGGCGTCGGATGCCTTCATCGTATTGAGGAATTCCCAGGTGACCGCGACGGTCAGCCATTTGTCCGGTGGCACGATTTCGATCGTCCGCGCCGCGTGCGCCGTTGGAATGATCATGTTGGAGCCATGCACGCCGATGCAGAGGTGGCTTTTGCCCAGGACCTTGGCCCAGGCGCGTTCGACCGCAGGGTCATGCTGCTCAAGGCGCAGGTCCTGCGTCCAGGACGGGAATTCGCCGTAACTGCCGTAGCCGACGACGTGCGCCCGCAGATCGGGAATGTGCTGGCGAAGCGTCTCCAACAGCAGCGTATAGAGCCGCAATTGTTCGGCGAGCGCTTCCTCTTTCGGCAAGGACCGGCCGCGCAGGGTCCAGCAGCGGTCTTCGCGCCAACTGACCGTGACGCGGGCAGGGCCGATGCCGGCGTTGCGCGGAGCGACGCTGGAGTAGTCCTGAATTCGCACGGTTTGGTTCCAGGCGAGATCGAGATAACGCAATCGACTGCGGCCGGCCGCCAGTTGCGCGACGTCGAGGGCGACCTGCGCGTTCCAGCGGCAGAAATGGGCCCGCTCCTGTTCGCGCACCACCCAGACCTCGTCGATGCTCCCAGGCACCAGCCACTCGAGGAAATCGGGCACGATGGCGAGAACGCTGACGCCGGCAATGTCCTTGACGGCGCTGCAGCTGAACAGCTTGTGCAGGCAATGGCCGTAGATGACGTCGAGCGCGTTGACGATGATCACGTCCGGCCCCAGCGGCCGGCGCGTCTGCCTGTCGATCGGCGGCGGCTTGCGGTCGCGCGAGCCAAGCGCCGTCAGCAACTGGTTGTGGTACCAGCCCGGCGCCGTACTGTGGACTTCGCCGCTGTCGATGTCGCAATGGAACTCGATGGTGCTGGCAAAATCGACATGCAACCGGCTGAGAAAGCGGCGGCGGCAGGCGGGGCAGAGCGTCAGAGCGAAGACGAACATACCGGGCAGCGTGAAGCCCTGGACCGCAAGTTCGGCGCCGCAAGGACAGGCGAACCGATCTTCGGGGAGTGGCAGCAGATCGATCATTGGTCACTTGCTTTGGAAAGGCGGCCGCAGTCTAGCCCGGCCAACGGCAAAATGCGCTGCCGATCGCGTTGCTCGGTGCGGTCGGCGTCTGTCCAATCCTGTCCGGACATCGAACTTGGCGGCGACGGCGGGCTTGCGGCATAGTGCGCCGCCATGGTTGAGCCGCTGCGCATTCGTTATCGCTGTCTGTCGGGCGACCCGATCATTCTCGCCGGGCCGTTCGACAATCCGCACAACAATTTCTTCAATCCTGAGATCGTCGCAGCTCTATCGGACCGTGCGGCGCATTTCATCGTGTTCCAGTCCGCCTCGCTTGAAGAGCCGCGACGTGCGGTGCAGGTGATCGAATTGCTGCGTCAGCGCCGCGCCGACAATCCCCGGCACCGCTATTTCGCCACTGCCAACAGCGAAGCCGAACTCGAGATTCTACGCAAGGCCGACATTCCCTGCGGGCTGATAAACGACACTGCCCTGATATCCCGTCGCTGGCGCTGCTGTTCGTGGATTATCACGGCCAAGGGGCGGACGACGATCGCTATGCCGCCGAACTGCGTGCAAGCCTGAAGCAGGCGACGTTCGTCAACCGGCCCCAGCCGCACGATGCCTATCGCTGGTTGGCTTCGCACGAAGTGGTCGAGTGGTGCAACCGCAGCCATGTAGGGCTGTGCCTTTCGGCGTCGGAAGGGGCGATGCGGGCCAGCATGGAGTATCTGCTGTGCGGCCTGCCGGTGGTGTCGACGCCGTCGATCGGAGGGCGCGACATCTTCTTCCATCCCAGTTTCGCGCGCATCGTGGAACCCGAGCCGCAGCAGATCGCCGCCGCCGTCGCCACCCTGATCGCCGAGCAAATTCCGCCGGAGCGCATTCGCGGCTACGTCGTGCCGCGCGTGCGCGCCATGCGCCACCGGTTCCAGTGGCTGGTGCAGACGATCCTGGATGAGGCGGGGGCCGGCCGCATCTTTGCGCCGGATTGGAAGGCGTTCCTGGCCGGCAACTGGTTGCGCTACAACACGATCGCCGCACTTCTGGCGGAGATCGAGGCGCTGCGAGAGACGGGCCACTGATGCAGCCGGAACTGACGGACAGCGCATTCGTGCGGTTGGGCATCGTCAGCGTCGATCCGCTGATCGTGCTCGGCACGCTGGATTTTTCCAACGACGGCCGCAATTTCACCCATCTGCGCGTGCGCACGGCGCTGGGAGACCGCCCGGCCTATCTCCTCGCCGTGCTGCCCTGGACCCATCAGGCGCCTTTCCATGTGCGGCGCGTGACGGAACTCCTGCAAGACCAGGCGCGACAGTTTCCGCATCAGCATTTCTGCCTTCTCTGCAATACGCGGGAAGAGATGGAGCTGTTCCGCCAGGCGGGGATCCGCACGGCCTTGTTCAACCATAATATCTTCATCGATCACGCACTGTTCCGGCCGTTAACGCAGGCGCAGCCGCGTTACGATGCGATCTACAACGCCGCCATGGATCGCTTCAAACGCCATCACCTGATGGCGGCATTGCGCAGCGGCGTGCTGGTCTATGCCTATTGGGGCGAAAAGAGCGCCAATGCGGGTTACTACGCCGAACTGCGGCAACTTTTGCCTCAGTGTCTTTTTGCCAACCAGCCCGACGAGGACCGCCCTTACGAGTATCTGCCGGCGGCCAGAGTCGTCGAGTTCTACAACCAGGCCCGTGTCGGGCTGTGCCTGTCAGCCGCGGAAGGCGCCATGCGGGCCAGCATGGAGTACCTGCTCTGCGGTCTGCCGGTCGTGACCACGCCCAATGTCGGCGGCCGCGATCTGTTTTTCGATCCGGCATACGCCATCACTGCCGAACCCGAACCGCAGGCGATCGCGCGCGCGGTCGAGGAACTGATCGCGCGGCAATTGCCGCCGCAGCAGGTGCGCGACGCCGTGCTGCGCAAGGTCAGGCCGATGCGCCAGGATTTCATCGCGTTGCTGCGGGAAATCTACGCGCGCGAGAGCCGTCCGTGGCCGCCCGCGGGCTACTTCCGCAATCCATTCCGGCACCCTTACGAGAACGTGATTGGAATCCTGGATTTTCCCGACCAGCTGGCGGCGGCTGAAAAGGCGCACGACACGGCGCTCGCCATCGACTGACAACGGCTCAAAACACCGTGAAGTCCCGGCGGAATGACGCTTTGCCGCATTGCCGCCATGCTTGCCGGCCGGCTTGCTGCTATATAGACAGCGACATGAAACCCGTATTGGCAAAGGCTCTCGCAGCAGCGGCGCTTGCAGCGCTGCTCTGCGCGCCGTTGGCATCCGCCAACCCGGTGAAGACCGAACGCGTGACCGCGACGCTGGAGAGCGAAGTCGCCGCCGCGGCGCCGGGCGAGAAATTCTGGGTGGCGCTGCGCCAGCAGATCATTCCCAAGTGGCACACTTACTGGATCAACCCCGGCGATTCTGGCTTGCCGACCGAAATTACCTGGAAGCTGCCGGCCGGTGCAGCGGCCGAGCCGATCGTCTGGCCGGTGCCCAAGCGCATCCCGGTCGGGCCGCTGGTCAATTACGGCTACGAGACCGACGTCCGCCTGCTGGTGCCGGTAACGGCGCCCAGGGATGCCAGGCCGGGCGATACGCTGCGGCTCGAGGCGCAGGCCCGGTGGCTGGTGTGCGAGGAGATCTGCATCCCGGAAGAGGCGACTTTGGTGCTCGAGGTGCCGGTTGCGGCGGCAAGTACGATCGACCAAAACAAGCGCGAGGGGTTTGCCGCCGGACGCGCGGCGCTGCCGACGCCGGCGCCCTTCACCGCCGCAGTCGCCGCGCCAGGGACGCCGCAGGCAACGACGACGCTGCAGATCGACATGCCAGCCGACATGGCGGCGACGATCAAGGACGTCTATTTCTTTTCCGAGCGTATCGACGCCGTGGTGCATGCCGCACGGCAGACGGCGACGGCGGGCAGAAGTGGCCTGACCATCGCCCTGCCGACTGGTCCGCTGCCGATGAAGGCCGACGAATCCTTGAGCGGCATCCTGCATGTGGTGGAAAAGCCCGAAGCCGGCGGCCAGACACACGCCTTCGCCATCACGGCAAAGCCCGATCCGAATATGCGGTTGGCATTGGCCGCCACGACAACCGGCAATGCCGGCGGCGACGGCATCTCCATTCTCGAAGCCATGGGCTTGGCCCTGCTGGGCGGGCTGCTGCTCAATCTGATGCCCTGCGTCTTCCCCATCCTGTCGATGAAGGCGCTGGGCCTGGTGCAGTCGGCCGCCGCTGCGCGCAGCCAGGCGCGCCTGCATGGGCTGCTCTATGTCGCGGGCGTGCTGGCGAGTTTCCTCGCCGTGGCCGGTGCGCTCTTGGCGCTGCGCGCCGGCGGCGAGAGCATCGGCTGGGGTTTCCAGTTGCAGTCGTCGTGGTTCGTCCTGCTGCTGGCCTATCTGATGTTCACCATCGGCCTCAATCTCGCCGGGCTGTTCGATTTCGCCGGCGGAAGGCTGGCCGGCATCGGCGATTCCCTCACCCGCCGTTCCGGTGGCGGCGGGGCGTTCTTCACCGGCGTGCTGGCGGTGGTCGTCGCCACGCCCTGCACCGCGCCGTTCATGGGCGCTGCCCTTGGCTTTGCACTCGCCCAGCCGACGGTGACGGCGCTGGCGATTTTCCTGGCGCTGGGTCTGGGCATGGCACTGCCCTTCCTGCTGCTGTCGCTGTTTCCGCAGGCGCTGCGCTTCCTGCCACGGCCCGGCCCGTGGATGGAACGCTTCCGCCAGTTCCTGGCCTTCCCGATGTTCGCCACCGCCGCCTGGCTGGTCTGGGTACTGGCGCAGCAGAGCGGGCCCAACGGCCTGGCGCTGGCCCTGACTGGCATGGTGCTGATCGGCTTCGCGATCTGGCTGCTGCGGCAATTGGGCGGCGTACGCAAAGTCGCAAGCCGCGTCGCCTATGCGAGTTTCGCCGCCATCGCCTTGCTGGCCGCGCTCGGCACCATCGCCGCGATCGATTCGCCGGTGGTCGCGGCGACGCAGTCCAATGAAAAGCAAGCCAGCGACGCCGAGTGGCAGGCATGGTCGCCGCAAGCGGTCGAACAGGCGCGCGCCCAGGGCAAGCCGGTGTTCGTGAACTTCACCGCCGCCTGGTGCATCACCTGCCTGGTCAATGAGCGCACTTCGCTTTCGACCGACGCGGTGCGGAACAAACTCGCCCTCTCCGGTGTCGTTAGGCTGAAGGGCGACTGGACGCGGCGCGACAAGGCGATAACCGATGCGCTGGCCGAATTCGGCCGCTCCGGCGTGCCGCTATACGTGCTTTATCCCGCCGACAAGGCGCAGAAACCACGGGTTTTGCCGCAAATCCTCACGGAAGCGGGAATTCTGGCCGAATTGGACCGGCTGTAGTTTCTAGAATGATCCATGAACCTGCCAAGGAGAGAGACATGGACAAGCGTGGTTTTCTCAAAGCTGGCGTAACGGCGGCCATGCTGGCCGGCGCGGTCCTGATCGCCGGCACGGCCGGCGCTACCGGCGGCGGCCCGCTGGTCGGCTCG
Organism: Alphaproteobacteria bacterium; assembly: GCA_029266575.1. Classification (GTDB taxonomy): domain Bacteria; phylum Pseudomonadota; class Alphaproteobacteria; order Reyranellales; family JAQSWP01; genus JAQSWP01. Next base: position 25,919 of record JAQSWP010000029.1, read on the forward strand.
CCCGCGCCCAATTTCACCGCCAAGGACTCCAACGGCAAGACCGTCAATTTGGCCGACTTCAAGGGCAAGACGGTGGTGCTGGAGTGGACCAACAATGGCTGCCCGTTCGTGCGCAAGCATTACGGCTCGGGCAACATGCAGAAGCTGCAGGACGAGGCGACCAGGAACGGCGTCGTGTGGCTGTCGATCGCCTCTTCGCCGCCGGGCATGCAGGGCCATGTCGATGGTCCCGCGGCCAATGCCGAAGTGGTGCGCGCCGGCGCCAAGCCGACGGCAGTGGTGCTCGACCATAACAGCGTCGTCGCCAAGACCTATCAGGCCCGCGTCACGCCGCATATGTACATCGTCGATCCCAAGGGCACGCTGGTTTACATGGGCGGCATCGACGACAAGGCGACGGCCAATCCCGCCGACATCCCCGGCGCCAGGAACTACGTGCGCGAAGCTTTGGGCGAGCTTAAGAGCGGCAAACCGGTCAGCGCCCCCAACACCCGCGCCTATGGCTGCACGGTGCATTACGCAAGCTGACGCCGATCATCGGCTCGGAGACGGAAGAGGGCGGTCGAACGGGCCGCCCTTTTTCTTTGCGACTGGCCTGCACTATCTGGACCCGGCGCCAGTGCATTGATAGGGCAGGCGCACGTCCACCGTGTTGCAATTGTACCGCATGGCGCATATTTGCGTGCTGCCGCCGAGCGGCTCGGCCCCGGAATAGCCCCAGCCAGCGCAAATCCTGCGCGCCTTGTCCCTGGCGGCGGCGTAATCGACTTCGGCTCGCTCAGTGAAGTAAACCGAGTATTCCAAGATCACCATGCCGTCGGCGCGGCTGCCGGCCACCGGCTCGGGTTCTTTTTGCACCGTGCAACCTGCCGCCAGCATGGCGCTCAAGACGATTACAGTTCCCGCTATCGCTTTCAGGTATCACCCCGCTGTGACGGTCGATCCACCAGACCATCGCGCGGGATACATATTGAAGTTGAAAAACTATTTATCAATAAACTAAAGGTTGCATTATGCGCCTTTTCGGTTCAGCGCAGCGCCAGCCGCATCATGAGCTCGTCGTAATAGACCTCGCCCACCTTCAGCGCCCGCTCCTCGCGGCCGTATTCGGTGAAGCCGTGACGGCGATAGAGACGTTGCGCGGGGATATTATGGACGCCGACGCCCAGCACCAGGACCTCGACTTCCGGCCGGGCGTGGTGCACCACCGCCTCGACCAGCCGGTCGGCGGCGCCCGAGCCGCGCGCCTCCTTGCGCACATACATGCCCCACAGCCCACCCTTGTGCGCGTGCTTGGGCGTCTCCTCGCGATAATAGCCCGCGATGCCCAGCAATTCGCTGTCGCGCCAGGCGGCGAAGATCGCGCCGCTGCCCAGCGTGTCGGCGAAATGGATCAGCGGCCGGCCGCTTTCGACTTCGAACGAAGCGGCGAAGGCGGCCGGATGCGTGCGCAGCGCCTCAAGCCGGATGGCGCGGAAGATTTCCGCTTCCGTTGGATCGAGGCGGCGGATGGTGATGGGCGATGTCATGGGAAGAAATCTGCCCGCAAAATCGCGGCGCGCAAAGGCCTCGATGCGCGATGGCCAAGACAGTGGCCAAGAGAGTTGCCAACGCCTGCGGTCCGTCGCACAGTAGCCGCCTGAACGATCGTTTACCGGAGTCCTGGCATGGCGGCGCGTGGCGCGGAATTCATCGGCACGATGGAAGTGCAGGAACGGCAGCGCTTCGACGATGCCAGCTTGCAGCGTTTCATGCAGGCAAATGTCGAGGGCTTCAAGGCGCCGGTGAAGGTCGAGCAGTTCCGCGGCGGCCAGAGCAATCCCACCTACAAGCTGACCGACGGCAACGGCACGCAATACGTGCTGCGGCGCAAGCCGCCGGGCAAGCTGCTGCCTTCGGCCCACGCCGTCGATCGCGAATTCAAGGTCATCTCCGCGCTCTACAAGACGCCGGTGCCGGTGGCGCGGCCCTATGCGCTGTGCGAGGACGAGCAGGTGATCGGCACCGCGTTCTACATCATGTCCTTCGTCGATGGCCGCGTGCTGTGGGATCCCACCCTGCCGAACGTGGCGAAGGAGGAGCGGGCGAAAGTGTACGAGGCGGAGATCGACGTCATCGCCGAGCTGCACAAGGTCGATTACAAGGCGGTGGGGCTGGAAGATTACGGCCGGCCGGGCAATTACGTGGCCCGCCAGCTCTCACGCTGGGGCAAGCAGTACAAGGCGTCGGAGACCGAGAGCATCCCGGAGATGGACCAGCTGCTCGAATGGCTGCCGGCCAATGCGCCGCAAAGCGAGACCACCACCATCGTCCATGGCGACTATCGGCTGGACAACATGATCTTCCATCCCACCGAACCCAAAGTGCTGGCGGTGATCGACTGGGAGATTTCGACGCTCGGCGATCCGCTGGCCGATTTCTCCTACGTCATGATGATGTGGCGCATCCCGAAGGAGCAGGGCGGCCTGGCCGGCCACGATCTGGCGGCGCTGGGCATTCCCAGCGAACAGGCGCTGATCGACCGTTATTGTGCGCGCACCGGCCGCAAATCGATCGGCGACTGGCAGTTCTACATGGCCTACAACCTCTGGCGCATCGCCTGCATTCGCCAAGGCGTCTATGCCCGCTCGCTCGACGGCACCGCGTCGAACCGGATGGCGGGCGAATCGGGCAGGCTGGTGCGGCCCAATGCGGAACAGGCCTGGAAAGTGGTGCAGGAAATCACCGCGTCGCGCTGAAAGCCGCCCTTGTGAGCGGCGCGCCGTTATAGGACAAAGAGCGAAACCGGCTCCGCAAAAGGGGCCACAAGAGACTGGGGAGTCTTCAACGATGGTCAAACGCCGTGCCGCGGCCAGGAAAGCCGCTGGCCGTTCCTCTGCGGTGCTAGAACGCGACGTGCCGCCTTCCGATGCGATCCGCCGCGCCGCCTTCGATCTGTTCGCGCGCCAGGGATTCAACATCACCACCGTGCGCGACATCATGCATGCCTGCGGCCTGACGCAGGGCGCGCTGTACAATCACTTCGCGTCGAAGGACGAGCTGCTGGCCGCCCTGATCATCCACACCCAGGACGAGCTGGAGCGGCTGCTGCTGGATGCGGTCGAGAAAGCCGGCGATGATCCGGTCGATCAGCTTTTCGCCTATGCCCGCGCCTACGCCATGCGCCACACCCGCAACCGGGTCGAGGCGCTGGTCGCCAACCGCGAATTCGCCTGGCTGGAGCACACCAAGCTGGTGCAGGTGCGGTCGAGCCGGCGTCGCGTGCGCGAGATCCTGATCAATTTGCTGAAGCGCGGCGCCAAGGCCAAGGCGATCCGCCTGCCGCTGAGCAACGGCAAGGAAGAAGTGAAGATGACCGCCATGGCCATCCTCAACATGTGCACCGACATCGCCTATTACTATGCGCCGGGCGGCGCGTGGAGCGACGAGGCGGTGGCCGACCTGCACGCCAGGATGGCGCTGCGGATTGTGGGCGTGGAGCGGTAAGCGGCCTCGCCTAAAGTAAAAATCCTCATCCTGAGCCCGTCGAAGGATGAGGGGTCACAGGCGCTGTCTGTGTAGCCCATGCTTCGACGGGCTCAGCATGAGGATTTTAATTTAGTCTCGCCGCCGCCATCTCGCGCAGCTTGTTGCGCTGGATCTTGGCGCCGTTGGCGGAGGGGGTGCGGGGAAAATCTTCGACGGGGATCACCGCAGCCGGCACCTTGTAGTTGGCGAGGCCTGCCTTGCAATGGGCGATGAGGGCGTTCTCGTCGAAACTTGCGCCGGGCTTCAGCACTACGAAGGCCACCGCCCGCACGCCATCGGGGCGGGCTACGGCCACGACTTGCGAGGCCTCGATGCCGGGGAAGTTCTGGATGTGGTTTTCGATCTCGGCCGGGCTGACCAGGAAACCCGCCAGCCGCAGCACGTCGCCCATGCGGGTGAGAAACGCGAAGCGGCCATCCGCGTAGGTCATGCCGAGATCGCCGGTGCGGATGAAGCCGTCCGGCAGCAGCGCCTCGCGCGTTGCTTCCTCGTTGTGGAAATATTCCGCCATCAGGCTGGGGCCGGAGAGTTCGATCTCGCCCGGCTGGTTGTGGCCCAAGAGCTTGCCGGTTTCGGGATCGCGGATGCGTACCTGCGCCAGCGGCGAGGCCAGCGCGCCGCCGCCTTCCTTGCGTTCCGCCGCCGGCGCATCGAGGCGCTGGCGGGCATAGAGTGCCTGCACCTCGCTCATGCCGTAGAGGCCGACCATGGTCAGGCCGCGCTGCTCGGCGCGCTCGACGATATCGAGCAGCGAGGTGTTGAAGCCGGCATAACCCGCCCAGCGCACCGACGGAAAGGCGATGTCGCCGGGATTGGCGGCCAGCATCTTGTCGTACATCTCATCGCTGCCCAGCAGATAGGTGATGCGGCTCTTCTCGATCAGCGCATTGGCGCGCTCGACGTCGAACAGCTCCATCACGGTGAGCGGCGCGCCGGCGGCCCAGTTGGTCATCGCCTGGCAGAAGCCGTAGACGCCGCAGAACGGCAGCATCAGCAGGCCGCGCGTATCGCCATCGGTGAAGCCGAAGGCGCGCGCCACCCGCGCGGCATGGGCGGCGATGGCGCCCTGCCGGTGCAGCACGAATTTCGGCGCCTTGGTGGTGCCCGAGGTGGTAAAGATGTTGCAGGGCGCATCGGGGGAAGCGGCGCTGTTCACAAGCGGCGCATGGTCGAGCGCCTTGTCGTAAGCCACGAGCGTCAGCCGCTCCAGGGCGCGCGGCGTGGTTTGCGGCGTCTCGCCAAAGACGATCACCGATTGCAGGCCGGAGAGCGCCGCCGGATCGATCTCGCCGAGAATGCCAAGAAAGTCGATCTGCTTGAAGCCCGGCCAGCACGCCAGCATTTTGGCGCCGGAGCGCGCGACGATGTCGGCCACTTCGATGGCGCGGAAGCGGGTGTTGACGGCGACGGCGATGGCGCCGAGATGGCAGCAGGCGAGATAGAGGATCGGCCAGGCCGGCACGTTGGGCAGCCACAACGCCACCCGATCGCCCTTGCCGATGCCAAGCGCTGCAAGGCCCGTCGCCGCCTGCCGCGCCAGACGGTCGAGATCGGCGAAGCTCAAGATCGTGTCGCCCTGGATATAGGCCGGCGCGTTCGGCCGCTTCGCCGCCGCCAGCAGGCCGGGCACCGTCTGACGGCTCATTGACTGATCCATCCGCCCGCATCTCCTCCCCGTGCAAGTTTAGGGGCGGGGCAGGGCGGACGGCAATCGGCCCTTGCTAAGAAAACCACAGAGGCACAGAGGGGTCGCCTCTGTGCCTCTCTGTCTCTGTGGTTAATCGATTCCTATGCCTACTCGATATACCCCAGCGCCGCCGGCGCCACGATGGCGAGGTCGGCGGTGCCGGGTGGAGCCCAGTAGAGCTGCAGGCTGGAGGTGTTGCGCTTCTCGAAATAGAGAATGTGCAGGGCGTACCAGCCGGCCTCCGACGCGTTGACCTCGAACACGTCCGACATCACGTCGGGCTGCACGCCGGGCAGCTCGTAGATCTTCTTGCCGCCGATTGTCAGCCGCACGCCGTCATTGGAGTTGACCGCGAACTTCCACGCGCCCGGCTTGTCGAGCTTGATGTAGCCCACGATGATCGCCTGCACGCCGTCTTCGGCGTCGGAGGTCAGCACGTTCTTGAAGCCGACATTCCAGTCCAGGTGCGGCAGCGGCGGTCCGGGCTTGCCTTTGGCATCGGCCGGGATTTCGTTGATGTTGTTGATCAGACCCTTGAAATAGCTGACCGACAGGCCCTGCTTGATCTTGTCGGCGGCCGGTTGCGGGTTGACGGGTGTGACCGCGATCGGGCCGCTGGGCTTGGAGCCGCGAACCTGCGTCAGGGCCGGCGTGGCGGCAATGGCGACACCCAACAACGCCAGTGCGGCGATGCGAAGGAAAGACATTTTGAAGACTCCCTGTCTGCCTGTGCGGCCCAACGTTTCGGGGCCGGTTCCGTTGCCCATTGTGCACCATACGGCCGTGACCATTGCAAGCATCCCTGCATGACGCTCCTATGACGCAGCGCACCTAGAGCAAATCAGGGTTTGGCGGAATCGCTTGCGATCCCGTCAAACCCTGTGAATTTGCTCTAAACTTAACGAGTAGAGCAGATTCACCTGATTAGGTGGAAGCGCTTGCGCTTCCACCTAATCATGATCCGCTCTGACCTGCCTCAGGCCGGATTGGCCGCCGGAATCGGTTGGGTTATGCAATGGATGCCGCCGCCGCCGGCGAAGATATCGAGCGCCGGCACCGGAACGATGTCGCGCTCTGGGAAGACCGACGCCAGGGTAGCGATGGCGTTGGCGTCGGCCGGATCGTCGAACACCGGCAGCACGATGGCGCCGCGCCGCCCGGCCGAACCGGCAAAGGCGAAGTTGATATAGGATAGCGGCAGGCGGCGGCCGTCGGCCACCCTGTCGGCCGGGCCTGCGATCTCGACTACCTCCAGCCGCCGGCCTTCGGCGTCGGTGGCGGCGCGCAGGCGGCGGATATTTTCCGCCAGCACGGCATGATCGCGATGGCCGCGCTCGCAGATCTGCGCCAGCACCAGGCCGGGGCGGGCGAAGCAGGCCACCGTATCGACATGCCCGTCGGTGTCGGCATCGGCCTGCAATCCGCCCTGCAGCCAGATGACTCTGCGCGCGCCCAGATGCTGCGCCATCAGCCGCTCGAAACGCGGCTGGTCCATGCCCTGATTGCGGTTGGCGTTAAGCGCGCAGGATTGCGTGGTCAGAACCGTGCCGGCGCCGTCGCCGCCAATGGCGCCGCCTTCCAGCACGAACCCGGCCTCGAACATGGTTTCGCGACGGGTACGCAGGATGCGCCCCGCCAGCGAGGCGTCCTGATCGTAGGGATGGAATTTCTCGCCCCAGGCGTTGAAGCGCCAGGCAATGCCGGCGCGCCCGCCCTTGCCGTCGATGACGTAGGTGGGGCCGCTGTCGCGCAGCCAGCAATCGTCGGCCGCCAGCGGCATGATCTCGATGCCCGGTCCCAGCAGGCGCTGGGCGCGGATCGCCTCGGCCGGCGGCGCCAGCACCGTGACCTTCTCGTAGGCCGCCAGGGTGCGGGCAACCGCGGCATGGGCCGAGCGGGCGGATTGCAGGCGAAGGGCGCTGCCATAGGCGGAAACCCGGCTCGGCCAGCCCAGCAGGGTGCGCTCATGCGGGCCCCATTCGGCGGGGAGGAAAAACCCTTGCGCGGCAGGGGTTTGGCCACCATCTGGGGGCTTGGGCGGACGGATCGACGCGGTATCGTTCATGTGCTTGTTATGGCACGGAAATCGGGTGAAAAACGATGCCGCAAGCGGCATTGACAGGGGAAATCCCGTTCCCTATTGTCCGCCGCTCATTGAATTTAAGGCCTCGGCTGATGGTCGGCGGCTAGCGCAAAACCGGGAACAGACGTCATGAAAATCCGCCATTCGCTGAAGTCGGTAAAGGCCCGCCACAAGGACTGCCGCATCGTGCGCCGCAAGGGCCGGGTTTACGTCATCAACAAGACCAACCCCCGCTTCAAGGCCCGCCAGGGCTAAGCGCGCGGTTCATCGCGAGTTTGCAAAGCGGCGCCTGCGGGCGCCGTTTTTCGTTTGAGCCGACGAACACCCTCATCCGGGCTTCGCCCACCTTCTCCCGCAGGCGGGAGAAGGGCATTTGGAAAGAGGCCTCTCTATTAACGCCCTTCTCCCGCTTGCGGGAGAAGGTGCCCTAAGGGCGGATGAGGGTGTGCTGCTTGACCACCCCATAACCCCACCCCACAGTGTCCGCATGCAGATGCCGGCACCCGATCAAGCCGTCCTGGCGCGCCGCGAGGAGCTGGTGCGGGGATTCCGCGCCATCGTGCCGGGCGAGGGCGTAATCGCCGACGAAGACGGCATGCGCCCTTACGAATGCGATGCGCTGTCGGCCTATCGGCAATTGCCGATGGTGGTTGTGCTGCCCGAGACGGTGCAGCAGATCGCCGAGATCCTGAAACTCTGCCAGCGTCTGGGCGCCAAGGTGGTGCCGCGCGGCGGCGGCACCTCGCTGTCGGGCGGCTCGCTGCCGCTGGCCGACGGCGTGCTGCTGGCGATGGGCAAGTTCAACCGCGTGCTGGAGATCGACTACGCCAATCGCTGCGCCCGCGTGCAGCCCGGCGTCACCAATCTCGCTATCTCCAAGGCGGTCGAGCACGAGGGCTTCTATTACGCGCCCGATCCGTCCAGCCAGATCGCCTGCTCGATCGGCGGCAACGTCGCTGAGAATTCCGGCGGCGTGCATTGCCTGAAATACGGGCTCACCACCAACAACCTGCTCGGCATCGAAATGGTGCTGATGTCGGGCGAGATCGTGAAACTGGGCGGCAAGCATCTCGATAGCGACGGCTACGATCTCTTAGGCGTGCTGACCGGCTCGGAAGGACTGCTGGGCGTTATTACCGAAGTCACCGTGCGGCTGCTGAAGAAGCCGCCGGTGGCCCGCGCCATGCTGCTGGGCTTCGACACCGAGGAAGCGGCGGGCGAGTGCGTCGCCGCCATCATCGCCAACGGCATCATCCCGGCCGGGCTGGAGATGATGGATCGCGACGCGGTGCATGCCGCCGAAGCTTTCTGTCATGCCGGCTACCCGCTGAACGTCGCGGCCTTGCTGATCGCCGAGCTCGACGGTCCGCAGGCCGAGGTCGATCACCTGATTGCCGCGCTGGAACGGCTGGCGCGCGATCGCGGCGCGTCGGTGGTGCGCGTCTCGACCAGCGAAGCTGAACGGCTGGCGTTCTGGGCCGGACGCAAGGCGGCGTTCCCCGCCGTCGGCCGCCTGTCGCCGGATTATTTCTGCATGGACGGCACCATTCCGCGCGGGCGATTGCCGGAAGTGCTGACGCGCATTCGCGAGCTTTCCAAGCATCACGGGCTGCGCGTGGTCAACGTCTTCCATGCCGGCGACGGCAACCTGCACCCGCTGATCCTGTTCGACGCCAACCAGCCCGACGAGCTGCACCGCGCCGAGGAACTGGGCGCCGATATTCTAAAACTTTGCGTCGAGGTCGGCGGCGTGCTGACCGGCGAGCATGGCGTCGGCGTCGAGAAGCGCGACCTGATGGGCACCATGTTCAACGAGATCGATCTCAATCAGCAGATGCGCCTGAAATGCGCCTTCGATCCCGACCATTTGCTCAATCCCGGCAAGGTGTTCCCGACTCTGCATCGCTGCGCCGAATTGGGCCGCCTGCATGTCAGCGGCGGCCGCCTGCCATTCCCCGACCTGCCGCGCTTCTGATTTTCCCTCCATGACCATCCTGCAGCCGCGCGACGCGAAGCAAGTCACCGAGGCCGTCGCCTGGGCGCTGGATTCGGGCACGCCGCTTGAGATCGTCGGTGGCGGCTCCAAGCGCGGGTTGGGCCAGCCAACCACCGCCGAACATCAGCTCGACCTCTCGCAACTGCGCGGCATCACGCTCTACGAGCCGGAAGAGCTGGTCCTGACCGCCAATCCTGGCACGCCGCTGGCAGAGGTCGAGGCGGTGCTGGCGCAGCGCCGCCAGATGCTGGCCTTCGAGCCGCCGGCCTTGTCGCTGATCTATGGCGACGGCACGCCGACCTTGGGCGGCATCATCGCCTGCAATCTCGCCGGCCCGCGCCGCCTGTCGTCGGGGGCGGCGCGCGATCATCTGCTGGGCTTCCACGCCACGACGGGCCGCGCCGAACGCATCAAGTCGGGTGGCAGGGTGATGAAGAACGTCACCGGCTACGATCTTTCCAAGCTGATGGCCGGCAGCTACGGCACCTTGGCGGTGTTGGACGAGATTACGGTGAAAGTGCTGCCGGCGCCGGAGAAGACCCGCACGGTGCTGCTGCTGGGGCTCGACGAGGCGCAGGGCGTCGCCGCTTTGTGCAAGGGGATGGGCCAGCCGGTCGATGTCTCGGGCGCGGCGCATTTGCCGGCGGACGTCGCGGCGCGTTCCGCGGTCGATTACGTGCGCAATGCCGGCACCTCGGTGACGGCGCTGCGTCTGGAAGGGCCGGGACCTTCGGTGGAGGACCGCTGCCGTCACCTGCGGCTGGCCTTCAAGGCGCAGAGCGAGGAGCTGCACAGCGTCAACTCCACAACGCTGTGGCGCGAGCTGCGCGAGGTCGCGCTGCTGCCGCGCGATCCGGCACTGGCGATCTGGAAACTCTCCGTCCCGCCCACCGCCGCCCCCGCAGTGGTCGGCCGCATCCGCGGCCACAGTCCGGGTGTCGCCACGTTCTACGACTGGTCGGGCGGGCTGGTGTTCCTGGCGCTGCCGGCCGGCACCGATGCGGCGCACGCCGTTGTCCGCGGTGCGCTGCAGGAAGAAGGCGGTCACGCGACGTTGCTGCGTGCACCCGATGCCGTGCGCCAGGCCGTCTTCGCCTTCCATCCGCAACCGCCAGCGCTTGCCGCTCTGACTGCGCGGGTGAAGGACGCCTTCGATCCCAAAGGCATCCTCAATCCGGGGAGGATGGGGTGATGGCGAGGAGCCAACTCTAATAATCCTCATCCTGAGCCCGTCGAAGGATGAGAACCACAAGAAACGCCGGCCGCGTTGCTCATCCTTCGACGGGCTCAGGATGAGGTTTGGTGGTGTGGAAACGCCGCTGTCCATTCTCCCCCTTGCCAAGCCTCATGGCGCGCCGGCAGGCGCGCGGAGGCGGCGGCGCTGGCTAGCATTCCGCCAGCAGATTCAAAGTCGACAACGACTTCCAAACTTCGCTCTCTTGCATTCCCTCCCGCCACTCCGGAATCATGCATCTGCACGCCGCTTGAGGCGGCGCGCAGACGCATGATTTGAGAGCATTGATAGATTCCGCATTTCATTGACCTCCTTGAGTCCCTTGATCTCCTTGATAGGGACAAAGGCGCCAACATTGGAGACCGCATGAACCAGGAACCGCAATTCCCGGCGGCAGAGACGTCGCCTGCGCCCGCCGCTTCAGCCAAACGTGGTGCTGGACGCGGCAGCCGCTTCTTCGTGATCGAGCGCAACGTGTGGCAGCGGCTGTGGACCTTGGGTGGCAGCACCATGAACCTTGTTACCGCCTACCTCGTACTGGCGGCGGGCACCGGCGCGGACCAGCGCCTAAGCAAATGGTCGGCGCGGGCTTGCGAGACCTATGCCGGCATGGGCAAACCGCGTGCTGCCGCCGCCATCGCACGGCTGATCGACGCTGGTTTGCTTGAACGCACCGAAAGCTCGACGCCCAGCCGGCCGCAGTATCGCTTTGCCGAGGTCGAGCGCAGTGAGGATCCGATCTTCCTGCCCAACCAGCTCGTCACCGGCACCGGCAGCGAGACGCCGATCCTCAAGCGCATCCGCGAGACCGGCGACGAGCTGCTGCTGCGCCTGCTGATCGATCTCTATGGCATGGTGCAGACCGACGCCACGCACGGACTGCCGATTAGCCGGCTGGCCAGTTTCGTCGGCGAAGCGCGGCCGACCAAACTGACTGAGCAGGGCGCCCATGCGCTGTGGGCGCTGCCGCCGATGTATGGCGAGATTGCGTGCTCGACATGGGTTTCGTCGTACCGGGACGCGTGGGAACGCGGCGATGAATTTTTTTACCAGCGGCTGGAGTTGCTGGAGACGATGGGCGTGCTGCGCTACGAGCCCTGGGTGTTCGACGGCGAAGACTGCGACGAGGCCGAGCCGCTGTGCCCCGCGCTGCCTGCCGATGGCAGCGAGCCTGCGCCGGAATTGGCGGAACTGCATGACCTCATCGCCGAGTGCGCGCGCCTGCTGGGCGGCACGCCGCCACGGCTGCCTTTCGCCTGCGGGGCGCAGATTGTGCTGCCGGCACATCATCGCACGCCCACGCTTGTCGAGGTGGCGCGGTTGCGCATGGAGGCCGACACGCCCGGCCGCCGCGCCGCCTTTGCCCGGCGCAAGGCCGCCATCGCCCGCGCCATAGCTGCCTACCGCACCCTGTGTCACGATCTGAAAGCGGGGCGTTTCGACCGGCCGGTGCGGCTGGGATGAGGGTTGATGGTGTAGCCGTCGCCGGGCCATGCTTTACTGACATCGACCATGCAAACCAACTTCACCCCCGCCCAGCTTGAGCACCCCGACATCGCGCGGGCGGATGCGATATTGCGCAAATGCGTGCATTGCGGCTTCTGCACCGCGACGTGTCCGACCTATGTGCTGCTGGGCGACGAGCGCGACAGCCCGCGCGGTCGCATCTATTTCATCAAGGACATGCTGGAGAAGGACAAGCCGGCGACGAAAGAGATCGTCACTCATATCGATCGTTGCCTCTCGTGCCTGTCCTGCATGACGACCTGTCCCTCGGGCGTGAACTACATGCACCTGATCGACCAGGGCCGCGCCCATGTCGAGCGCACCTATCGCCGGCCGCTGAGCGAGCGGCTGCCGCGTGCGCTGCTGGGCTTCCTGATGCCGCGGCCGTGGGCGCTGCGCTGGTCGCTGATTCTCGGAAGATTGGTGAAACCGTTCGCCGCCCTGCTGCCCAGGCGCGATGCCGGGTTGCTGGCCTCGGCGCGGGCCATGCTGGAGAGCGTGCCGCAGCCGATCCCAGCACCTTCACCGGTCGATAAGCCACAGATCTTTCCGGCGCAGGGACCAAGGCGCAAGCGCGTGGCGCTGCTGTCGGGGTGCGGGCAAACCGTGCTGGCGCCGGAAGTGAACGAAGCCACCATCCGCCTGCTGACGCGGCACGGCGTCGAAGTGGTGGTGGCGTCCGGCATGGGCTGCTGCGGCTCGTCCGTGCTGCATATCGGGCGCGACGATCAGGCGCGCGATCTGGCGCGGGCCAATGTGGTGGCGTGGGAGAAGGCGATCGCCGAGGGCGGGCTGGATGCGGTGATCGCCAACGCCTCGGGCTGCGGCACGACGCTCAAGGATTACGGCCATCTGCTGGCCGACGATCCGGCGTTTGCCCAACGCGGCGCGCGCATTGCCGCGCTCGCCCGCGACATCAGCGAAGTGATGCTGGAGATCGGCCTGAATACGCCGGTCATCGGCACCGGCCAGCGCGTCGCCTATCATTCGGCCTGCTCGATGCAGCACGGCCAGCAGGTGGTGGAGCAACCCAAGATGCTGCTGCGGGCGGCAGGCTTCGACGTCAAGGACGTGCCGGAGGGCCATCTGTGCTGCGGCTGGGCCGGCACCTATTCGGTGCTGCAGCCCGGCATCTCCCAACGCCTGCGCCAGCGCAAGGCGGCCAATATCGAAAGCGTGCGGCCCGATATCGTGGCGGCCGGCAATTTCGGCTGTATCGGCCAGATCGCGGCCGGCACCCAGTTGCCGCTGTGCCACACCGTTGAACTGTTGGATTGGGCCACCGGCGGTCCACAGCCGGTGGCGCTGACGCGCTGAATCCATGCGTGATAGTGTTCCTGCCAATGGGAACCTTGACGATGGCCACGGAATGGCGCCGGCCGGTGTCGCGCTGGCAGGTGGCGCACGGGCTGCTCGTGCTGGCACTTGCCGTGGCCGGGCTGGCGGGGGGGCCTGCGCTGGCGCAGAGCCCAGCCGAACGGGCCGAATACGCCAATGTGGAATTCCGCCTGCCCGACAAATGGAGCGTCGAGACCGGCAAGCAGAAGCTGACCCTGGTGGCGCCCAACGAGGACGGTTTCATCCAGTTCTCCACCCTGCAGCCAGGCAATGACGGGCAGTTGCGCGCCCAGGCGGCGCAGGCGCTGACCGCCTACCTCTCCGATACGGTGCTGGCCGATCCGGGCGATCCCATCCTGATCAACGGCATGCCGGGATTCCGCGTTTCCGGCAGCGGGGCGTCGGATGCGACGGCGGTGCAGTTCGTGGCCGTGGCGCTGTCGCCGACACCGGCCAAACCCATTCTGGTGCTGGCCTATGCCTCGCTGGACAGTTTCGCCACCCATGCGCCGGTGTTCGAAACCCTGATCAAGAGCCTGAAACGGCGCTGACCCTTCTCGCCGGCGTTGAACGGACGCGGCGGTAGCGCGATACTGGCGGCATGCGATTTCCCCCATTGCTGGTCGTTGCCGCGGCGCTGCTGTTTGCAGCGCCGGCCGGCGCGACGCAGGACGATCCGCAATTGCAGCCGCTCTTCGCCCGCCTGCAGGCCACCGCCGATCCGGGCGAGGGCGAAGCGCTGCAGGCGGCCATCTGGACCGCCTGGACCGCGACCGAGAACAAGGAGGCCGCGCGCATGATGGCGATCGGCATCATCGCCATGGGCCAGGACCGGCTGGACGATGCGCTCTCCACCTTCGACGCGCTGGTCGAGGCCGCGCCCGATTTCGCCGAGGCGTGGAACAAGCGCGCCACCGTGCATTACCTGATGGGCAATCTCGACGAGTCGGTGGCCGATATCGAGCGCACGCTGGCGCTCGAGCCGCGCCATTTCGGCGCCCTGTCCGGGCTGGGGTTGATCTACCAGGAGGTGGAGAAATGGGATGCCGCCCTGCGCGCCTACGAAGCGGCGCTGAAGGTCAATCCGCACCTGCCCACCGTGCGCGTCACCGTCGAGGCGCTGCGGAAGAAGAGCAAAGACAGCACGCGGTAGGTTTTTTGCGAGACACCCTCATCCGGGCTTCGCCCACCTTCTCCCGCATGCGGGAGAAGGGCGTCATTAGAGAGAGGGCCTGTTGATCACACGCCCTTCTCCCGCTTGCGGGAGAAGGTGCCCGAAGGGCGGATGAGGGTGTGTTCGAAAGAGAAAGCAGAGTAGCGACGCATGGATTTCTTCGACGAGGGCTGGGTTGTCCTGGTTCTGATTCTGGTGCTGCTGGTGGTGGGCGGACCGATCGCGGCTTTTATTGCGCTGGCGCGCACTTCGACGCTGACGCGCGAGATCGAAGCCCTGCGCGCCGATCTGCGCCGGATGATGCATCCGGCCGGCGGCGCGCCACCCGCTCCCTTGCCGGGCGCCGCGCCGGCAGCTGGGCCGGCCGCCGCGGCAGTGGTCGAACCGGCCCCTCTGCCCTCACCGGCGCCGACCGCCAATCCATGGACGAACCTGGCTCCTGCGGGCGCGCCGCCACAAGCATCCCAAGCGGAGGCGCCAACGCCGCCGACCGCGGTCGCACCGCCGCTGCCCAAGGCGCCCAAGCCGAAATTCAGCCTCGAACAGCTGCTCGGCGGACGGGCGTTCGCCTGGGTCGGCGCGCTGGCGATCGCGCTGGCCGGCGTGTTCCTGGTGAAGTACTCGATCGACCAGGGTTATCTCGGTCCCACAACGCGTGTCGCCCTGGCGACGTTGCTGGGCGCGGTCTTGCTGGGCCTCGGCGAATGGCTGCGGCCGCGCGATGCGCGCATCGCCCAGGCGCTGGCGGCAGCCGGCGTGGCGGTGCTGTTTGCGGCGCTGTTCTCGTCGGTGGCGCTCTACGATCTCATCCCGCGTTTCCTCGCCAGCGTCCTGGCGGCGCTGCTCACGGCGCTGGCCGTTGGCCTGTCATTGCGGCATGGGCCGTTCGTGGCGCTGCTGGGGCTGGTCGGTGGCTCGATGGCGCCGGCCATCGTCGGCGACGACACTTCCACCGCGCTGATGCTGTTCTCCTACCTGCTGGCGCTGAGCGCGGGCGTGCTGGTGGTGGTGCGCCATCGCCAGTGGTGGTGGCTGGGTTGGTGCGTGCTGGCCTCGGCCACGATCTGGCCGCTGGTCTGGATCATGGGCGGCTTCACGGCCGGCGAAGCGCACTGGGTGGGGATCTATCTGCTGGCGGTAACCGGACTTTACGTCTGGATGGCGTGGCGCAATCTTGCCGCGCCCTTGCCGCTGCTGGGCTTCTCCGAATTCCTGGCGCAGCACGCCAAAGGCGTCATGCCGCTGATCTGGAGCGCCGCCGCCATCATGCTGGCGCTGCAGGCC